>JAUNSJ010000057.1 GCA_030539295.1 Planctomycetia bacterium
GTCAATCGGGCAAATTTGAATTTTTTAGAACCTCCCAAAATTTGGCGCGCACCCGGGTCGGGCCCTGCGTGTAGGCCCTCCCTTGCCCTTTTCTGCTCCCTTGTGTATAATAATAAAGAATGTTTTCTGTCGGACCACAAGGCACACGTAAGAATGAGGATATCATGACACTAAAAATCAACATTAATGGTACACTTCTGCCAGAGTCCGAGGCCAAAATCAGCGTCTTTGACCACGGATTCCTTTATGGCGACGGTATTTTTGAAGGGCTGCGGAGCTATAATGGCACCGTATTTCGACTCAAACAGCATCTCGACCGCTTCTGGGATTCCGCTAAGGCCCTCTTTATCGAAATCCCTGTTTCCAAAGAAGATATGGCAAAGGCAATCTACGACACACTCAAAGCGAACGAACAGGTAGACGCCTATATCCGCCTGATCGTGACCCGCGGCGTGGGTACTCTCGGCCTCGATGCCCATCTGTGCGGAACGCCCCAGATAATCGTGATTACCCGGTCACTCCAGCTCTATTCCTCGTCACTCTACGAAGAAGGGATAAAAATCGTTACGGCCAGTACCGTACGTATGCCGGCCAATTCGCTCAATCCGCGTGTGAAATCACTCAACTATCTCAATAATATCCTGGCAAAAATTGAAGGGCACAACGTCGGCTGCGAAGAAGCACTCATGCTGAATCATCAGGGGAACGTGGCCGAATGCACCGGCGATAATATTTTCGTTGTGCGTAATGGTAAACTGCTCACCCCGCCGATCGATGCCTGTATTCTCGAAGGAATAACGCGTAATGCCGTTATCGAAGTGGCCAAAAGCATGGGACTCGAGGTCCTGGAGGCCAACTTTACCCGGCACGACGTCTATTGTGCCGACGAATGCTTTCTGACCGGTAGTGCCGCGGAACTCATTCCGGTCGTCGAAGTCGATGGCCGCTCGCTCGGGTCCGGAAAGCCCGGCCCTGTTACCAAGGCCATTCTGGCCGCGTTTCGCGAGCTGGTCGCTGCCGAGACGCAACAGCAGCGGTAACCGTCCGCAAATAAGCCGTGCCTCGCCTGATCCGACTGGCGAGGCGCAGGTTATTGCGTTTAAATAAGTTGCATTTCGTGCCCCGTTTAGTTTCCACCCTAAAAGTTCGCATACTGCCATGAGAAGGGCTATTTTCGGCGGGTCCTTTGACCCGATACATTACGGGCATCTCCTGCTGGCGGAGACGGCGCGGGAAGCGTGTGCCTTGGATGAAATTATCTTTGTCCCGGCTGGCCTCCCTCCCCATAAACGGGCGGTGGAGCGTGCGTCGGGAGAGCATCGTTTCGCCATGATACAGGCAGCCATTGCGAACTGCCCCGAATTCTCCGTCTCGCGATTCGAAATCGAGGCCTCCTGCGTGAGCTATACGATTCTTACCGTACGTCATTTGCGTAAACTCATGCCGCAAGATGATTTATTCCTACTCGTCGGCTCGGAAACGCTGGCCGATATCGCGCAATGGTACGAGGCGGAAGAGCTCTGTCGACGGGTGGAAATCATTGCGGCCCATCGTGCCGGCTTTCCCCAGCCGGACCTGACGCGTCTGACCGCACTGGCCGGTCGCGAAAAGACGGCCGCATGGTCAAAGCTGGTCGTGCCTATGCCGGAAATGGCCGTCTCGTCAACGCTCATTCGGCAGCGCGTGCGGCAAGGCAAGAGTATTCGATTCCTAACACCTCACGCAGTCGAACTTTACATTCAGGAGCACGGACTCTATCGCGACTAAGAGCGAATTGAGAGCCGGGGCGCGACTACTCGCTCTTCTTCTGAACCGAGCGAATTATGACCGAAATGAGCATAAAAACGAGCTTAACCAGGAGTAAGAGCAGTCGGCACGCGCCTCCGATGAGAGTCGCGGCCGCTCCGCGATGCTTTTTCGGGCCTGGCACAGCCGCTTCGGTCAGACGCTCCTCCTGCCGATGACGGTCAATCTCGTTACGCAGTGCGGGTTCCGCCTCGAGGACATGATTCCCATAGCCTTTAAGATACTGATTCACGGCCATTTCGCATCGCTGGTCCGCAAGCCAAGGCCCGGCCTTGTCCGTCTCGACATTGTACTTATTCTTCTTCATACCTCGGGCAAGAGTCATGCGCTGTATCACGACCCGGCCCGCAGCGTCGAAAGTGCAAGTCAAGTCAATGCAGCATTTTACGCGATTTACACTCACGCCAACCGGAGGCGAAATTTTACAATTCAGCGGAACCTCATGCTCCAGCCAGAACTCACGAATCATAATTGCCATAACATTCCTCCTCGCGTGAAACAACCGAGCGGTCAGACCGCCGCGGATATTCTTGAACGTGACCGATAGAAAACACTCTAACTTGGCTTATCGTAACATAACATTTCAAATTTGTCAAGCGATTCCGGGAGGGCCTGCTCGCAGGGCCCGACCCAGCAATAACATTCGGGAACTGCCAACAACGAAAACGGAAGCCCAATCCCGCCAATCTGCGATGGATTCGCCATTTACCCATCATCGCCATTCCCCGGCGGCCTGTAAGGCCAGCACAAACAGGCTCCCGCGACCAACCGCTCCCCCGCCATCGCGACCGATTCTGAAGCGGAACTCTGCGGCCCCCCGCGAACTCTGCGTGATATATAAATCATTAAATCTGAATATGTTACGGAAGCTGTAACCCGGTCTCAAATGCCCTCTCATATTGATGGATGATTTTTCAGCGCGCAGGGTTCGCAGGGGGACGCGGAGGGGGACGCAGGGGAACGCAGTTATTGCTGGCCCCTGACCTGCGAGCAGACGGTGTTTAATCAAAACGAAAACAAATAATTCAATATCTATAACAATAAAAACACCTAATTCACGAAAAATTTTCACTTTTTTCCTCTTTTTGGGGCCCTGAGGGAAGATAGACTGGAGAAATGGTAAAAAGAATACCGATTAATAAATTATGGAAAGAGATGTGGTTCGAAGCCACATCAAAGGGAACCGGTGGGTTCCGTGTTCGTTGGAGTATTTTTGTCATAAAGGAAAACGCCCGTGTCTGAAGATGTTCAAGTTTTGGCTCTCGTTAAAGGTTGTGAACGATTTGTCTTCATCTATAATGACGAGCGTCGCGGAGATGCACTTCATACCTTGAGCCGCTTTGCATCGGATCCGGAATTGAATTTTACGTGGTATGACGCCGCCGTTTTGAGCCAGAAGATACGTCGTCAGGCCCAGCGTCAGGCGATTCCGGCGTTGAATCGCACCCCGTACAACGTGAGTGAAAAGGCGAAATGACGCCCGGCAGTAAACCATGTCCGATACGGATAAAAATCTTCGTATTCCCATAAAGCGTTTCCTGACCTATCTTAAGGCGGAACGGAACGCGTCGGAGTACACGATTAAGAGTTACGGGGAAGATCTTGAGGCTTGGTTCGAGTATATGCTGGATGCCCGGGGCGGAGTCTGCCCTCGCCCTGATACGATCTCTCCGGAAGAGTTACGCGGTTATCTCGCCGCTATGAATGAGGCGGCGTATGCCAAGACGACCATCTCGCGTCGATTAGCGGCGCTACGCAGTTTTTACCGGTTCGGTATGCGGGAAGGCTGGGCAGCGCAGAATCCGGCAAAGCCACTGCGTAACCCGCGTCAGTCGCGTCATTTACCGTATGTACTCTCGACAGAAGAAGTAGCGCGACTTCTGGACTCGCCGCCGCTGAACGGGCCGATGGGCTATCGAGACCGAGCTATTCTGGAAACGATCTATTCCGCCGGCCTGCGTGTCAGTGAAGTGGTCGGACTTAATATAGGAGACCTGCTCCTGAAGGAAGATCTTTTGCGCGTTCGCGGGAAAGGGAAACGAGAACGCATGTCGCCGGTCGGCTCGTATGCCCAGAATGCTCTTTATCTCTGGCTTACCCGGCGCAAAGAGATCTTGAAAACTTCGTACTGCCGCGCCGGTAAGGTGAAATTGGCGGACTCGCCGGTCTTTCTGAATCGCTGGGGTACCCGACTTACCACGCGAAGTGTTGGTCGTATGCTGGAGAAATATATTGCCGAATGCGGACTGGATGCTCGCACGTCGCCACACACGTTGCGACACTGTTTCGCGACCCATCTGCTCAGTCGCGGGGCTGGCATTCGGTCCATTCAGGAACTACTGGGTCACAAGAGTCTGCAGACGACGCAAATCTATACCCATGTCAGTGCGGAGTCGTTGCGTGCGGTCTATGAAGTTTCGCACCCGCGGGCCAAGGTCAAAGTCGGATAAAAAGTCAATGACGACCGGCGGGGGAAGCGGCGGAAAAATGCTTTAGTCACCGGCACTGGTTGCGTCGGGCAGTCCGGATTTAGCGACGTGTTTCTGGAACGTTCGCGGGCACATACCGACGTCGCGAACAAAGGAGCGTGCGAAATGGCCGGTGGACGCGTAGCCGGCGAGTCGGGCGACGTCATGAATATTGATTTCGGGGTCGGCGAGCAGTTCCTTGGCACAGCGTAACTTAACCTTGCGAATCTCCTCTTCAATCGTGTGCCCGAAATATTTTTGTGCTATTCTCTGCAAGGTGCGCGGGATGAGGTCGAACTGACGCTGGACGTCGGCGACTTTAAGACCGCTTGTCGCGTTGACCTGTATGTAGCGAATAATGGCAGCGGCGTCCGGGTCGTCGAAGGCAAACAGGTTACTGGACTGGCGAACCACGGTTTCCCCGACCGGAAGTGCCGAGCAGCGGAGCGAGTCGCCGTTGAGGAGACGCGCCAGATAGCGGGCCGCTTCGTAACCGATCGTATCCGGGGCCAGGTCAATACTGGAAAGTCGGGGCAAGGTCAGACGGCAGAAGGCCTGACCGTTGCCCGTCCCGAGTACGGCCATCTGGTCTGGTACGCGAACGTGGCTTTGTCGTGCCAGTGCCAAGGCGCGAGCGGCCAGGGGGTCACTTACAGCCCAGATCGCAATGGGGCCAGGTTCCGACCCGATTGCCGCGCGGAGCGTTTCGCGTGAGAAATCTTCGTTTAAGGGGGACTGCGAGACCGCCTTATGACAGGCTACCAGAATGGGATAGTCGTATGCGGCGGCGAGAAAGGCGTCTTTCCGTGCCAGAGCCAGAGGCGTGGCATCGTAGTACAGGAGCACTTTGCGCACGCCTTGCCCATAAAAATGGTCGATCGCCGCGTGGGCCAGAGCCGAGTCGTCTGTCCGGACCATGGGAAAAACGGTCGAACCGTCTTGCAGACGACGGCCTTGCTCGTTCAGGTCCAGCATGGGAATCTTAAGGGCAATGAGCTCTTCTGTTAACGCGCGACTGACCGAGCGTACGACCAGGGCGTCAGGCGGGTTCCGCTTAAGTTCCGCCAGACGCGACTTACCGCACTGACTCGCCTCTTCAGAAAGAACTTGCCAGGACTCCATTCGGGCGGCAAAACGGGCAAAACCGGCAAAGAGCCGCGTTCCGTACTCGCCGGCGGTATCGATAAGGACATAAATGCGCCGAAGTTCCGCAACCCGTTTCTGACCCTTGGTCCGTCTTGCACTTTGCGCTTTCATTGATCGCTCCTGGTCTGGTCGTGGGGATGCCCTTACTCTGCTCTTTTTTTATTATGACACGGAATGTCCGCTTGTCAAGTTCCGGGAAGGACCTGCTCGCCAAGGCGTCAAGGTCTGCCCGCACGCCGCGGACACAATAACCCGGCTGGTCTGTGTCGCATCCTGTTTCGTTTTGTCGCATGCGTTCATTGACAGTCGGGGCCACTGGCGTACAATTTTAATTGTAGTGAGTTGAAATTTACCCCCCCTGCCACTCCCGGTAAGAAAACCATGAAAACAAGCATGACAAAAACAGACGATTTATTTTCTTTGACAAGATCCTTTAGCCGCGAAGCCGTCGTGCGAAGGCGGGTGGGGCGAGTCGGCTTTACGCTGGTGGAGCTGCTCGTGGTCATAGCAATTATAGGCGTTTTGATTGCCTTGCTCTTACCGGCTGTGCAAGCGGCGCGTGAGGCGGCCCGACGTATGCAATGCACGAATAATCTGAAGCAGTTCGGACTTGCACTGCATAACTATCATTCGGTCTACGATAGTTTCCCGGGCTACGAAGGGTCCGGGGTCGGCTTCTCCATACAGGCGCGACTCATGCCCTTCTTCGAGCAGACCGCGTTGCACGATTTGGTGAATTATGACGAGCCGGTCCTGGTCGGCGAGCCGGGTAAAAAATATTTTAATACAATTCATCAGGAAATTGCGCAGAGGGAAATTCCCATGTTCCGCTGCCCGAGCGACGCGGAAGACGACCTGTATACAGAATATCAAATGGGCGATAATCCGGATCCGGTTACACTTCGCGGGCTGAATTATATGGTCGTAATCGGGTCGGGTACCGAGTCGACATTTAATTTTCTTAACAAGACAGACGGTCTGTTCTATTTGAATTCGCGTTGCGGATTTCGCGATATGCTCGACGGCAGTAGTAACACCATGGTCATGACCGAATCGCTGCTGGGTAATCATCGGGACACGGGCGAGGAGATGGACCCGAAGCGTCAGGTGTGTCTGACCAGTGCGATTACGAAAGCGGCTGCCAACGTCAATAATCCGGACGACAGTTTTTTTGATAATTGCGTGACCAATGCTGTGCTCTGGAAAGGTTATCGCGGGAGTGCCTGGCTGCTCGGGCGCTCGGGGTACAGTATGGTGATCGCGTATCTGCCTCCGAATTATAAATATCCCGATTTCGCACCGTCGACAGGCGGTGGTCAGCAGATCGGTCTGCACTTCGCACGCAGTAATCACAGCGGAGGCGTAAACGCACTCTTCGGCGACGGGTCGGTTCGTTTTATTGGCAATACAATCAACCGATTCCAATTTCGCGCTCTGGCAACGGTGGCCGGTGGCGAAACGGTATCCCTTTAATTTGAATTTTTTAACTGTTTGCGGTTTACATAATTTGCAATATACAAAAAAAGTGTATTCCATATTCCCCGGCGATCAATAGTAACCAAGATGAAACATAAACAAAAAAACATTCCCAAACTTTTATTCTATAATTTATTATTGCTCGCGGTGGTCGTTGGCGCCGGCTGTAATACGTACGCGCAGCGAGGTCCGAGTGAACCGATTCGCACGGTGGAGCAGTGGCGTCATCGTTGTGGAGGCAAGCCCGTTGAGCATCTGGTTTGCAGTGGCCCGGGCGTCTTGCGACTGATTACTCTTCTCGACGCGAGCGAAAAAGTTATTGCCGTTGAGCAGATGGAGCATGGTACAGACGGCGTTGCCCCGTACCGCCGCGCGAATCCGCAATACGGGGAGCTGCCCATTTTTGGGGAAGGCCACGGCCGCGATAACGTTGAAGTCCTTTTGGCGATGGAACCCAGGCCGGACGTCATAATACGCATGGATAATCCAGGGTCCGGACTCGATCCTGCGGTACTTCAGGAGCGCACCGGCATTCCCGTCGTTCTGATTCCCTATACGGACCTCGCAGATAACCTGTCCGTTTTGGAGAAGAACCTGCTCTTTCTCGGTGAGATTCTTGACCGGCAAGAGCGTGCCGCGCGTCTGACAGTGTTTATAAAATTGCAAATTAATGAACTTAAACAGAGAACGGACCCGATTCCTTTCCAGGAGCGTCATACAGCTTTTCTCGGCGGACTCTCCTATCGCGGCACACATGGACTGAACTCAACGACCTCGCTCTATCCGCCGTTCGACTGGCTGAATATAACGAATCCGGCCGCGGCAATATCAAACAACGCAATAGGAGCGCAGCATATTATGGTGGCGCCGGAGCAGATTATAAAGTGGAATCCGGAGTTCCTGTTCGTTGACCTTGGCACGCTCGATTTCGCCGGATTGGAGACCGCTGCCGAAGTGCAAACGCAAGCGGTTTTCCGCTCGCTCGACGCGGTTAAATCGAATCAGATTTATGCCCTGTATCCGAACAACAGTTACGGAACGAACTTCGTTTCTCTGCTGGTTAACGCCTGGTTTATTGGGAAAACGGTCTATCCGGAACATTTCACCGATGTGAATTTTTCGCAAAAGGCGGATGAAATTTGCCGCTTTATGCTCAATACGACCTTTGACCAGATGTGCCCAGAGCATCTTAAAACGCGGGTCCATGAGAAATTCTTACAGACGCCGCCTGTGCAGGAGCATTAAGACATGATGACGAAACCATCGGCCCGGAGTCAATACAAACGTTACATCGGCTGGAAGCTGTTCATTTTGATCGCGTCTGCGGTCAGTATTCCCATATTACTTTTTCTATCCATTTCGCTCGGCGTTGTGCGTATTCCGATTTGTGAACTTTTTGCAATTTTAACAGGTCGGGATAGCGGGGACGGTGCGGCGCAAATCATCTGGCAGTCGCGACTGCCCCAGGCACTCATAGCACTGCTGGCCGGTTCGGGTCTTTCGATAACAGGGACGGCAATGCAGGCGGTTTTGCGTAATCCGTTGAGTTCACCGTTTACGTTGGGGATTTCGAGTGCCGCTGCTTTTGGCGCCGCGTGTGTGGTCGTTCTGGGCGGTGGCCGAATTGCCGCTTTGGACCATACGATAACGAAGTTCGGTCTGCCGTACGGGTCCATTGCAATAGGAGCGTTCGTTAGCAGTCTGGTCGCGACCGGCCTCATTCTGTTCCTGGCCGGACTGCGGCATATAAAAACGGAAACAATCTTACTGACAGGCGTGGCGTTGAGTGCCTTTTATGGCGCCGGTATTATGCTGCTGCAATATATAGCGGAAGAGCAGCAGTTGGCGGCCATGGTCTATTGGACGTTTGGCGATACGCAGCGTGGAACGTGGCCGGTCATTGCGTTTCTGGCGGTCGTCGTACCACTTTTTGCAATGTGGTTCTGTCGCCAGGGCTGGAACTATAATGCCATACTGCACGGCGAAGAGACGGCGCGCGGGCTTGGCGTTTCGGTGCGACGCGTGCGCGGATTAACGATGGTCTTCGGGGCACTGCTAACCTCAACACTCGTTGCCACGCTGGGCGTTATAGGGTTCGTCGGTCTGGTCGTACCGCACTTGGCGCGACTGGCAATAGGGTCCGATAATCGCTATGTACTCCCGCTTTCCTTTTTTCTCGGCGGCGGTATTCTCCTGATTTCCGATACAGCGGCACGCATACTGCTCATGCCACGCATGATGCCGGTTTCCATATTGACCGCGTTTATTGGCGCTCCGATTTTTTTGTTCATGCTGCTCAAGAGGAGTACCACCTCATGCTGAATGTAAAGAATCTTTCCTTCAACTACGGGGCTAAGCGAATTCTATCGAATCTGTCATTTGAAATTGAGCCGGAGAGTATAACCGCTCTACTGGGTCCGAACGGTTCGGGCAAGACGACACTCCTGCGATGTCTGGACCTCTTTCTGCGGGCGCAGGAAGGACAGATCTGTTTGGATGGTGTGCCGATAACCCGACTGTCGGCCAATGCGATTGCCCGATCAATTGCGTACATGCCGCAGCGGTGTGAGCTGACCGGTATGACGGTTTTCGATTCCGTACTGTTAGGGCGCAAGCCGTATCTCGCCTGGCACCCGGAGGAGAAGGATTATGCACTTGTTGAAAAGACGCTCAAACGTCTGGACCTGCTCGATAAATCGCTTCAGACGCTCGACCGGCTCAGCGGTGGCGAATTGCAAAAAGTTGTACTCGGACGCATTTTCGTTCAGGAGCCGCGACTCATTCTGCTCGACGAACCCATGAGTTCGCTCGACCTTAAGAATCGCGTCGAAATTATGCGGCATCTGACCCACTTCGTACACCGAACCCAGGCCGCGGTCCTCATGAGTATCCACGACCTGAATGACGCGTTTCGCCTCGCTGACCGTCTCCTGTTCCTGAAAAACGGAACGCTCTACGCGGATCAAACTCCCCAGAATACAACCGGCGGAATTCTGTCCGACGTCTACGATATGCCTTTGGAGGTCGTTGATTGCAAAGGCGCTAAAATTGTTATTCCCGGGAGCGACAGCACGCAGGGCATGGCCCGACAATAACTGCGCACCCGATGGTTGAGCACATGTCAGGAACGTCTCGCACCGCGGTATCCCGGCAAATTACGGGCGCTGCGGCTGGGTCCATGCGGCGGGTCGCGGGAAGATATTGCGATGCG
>JAUNSJ010000026.1 GCA_030539295.1 Planctomycetia bacterium
TTGCCGCGGCGACGTGTGGGTCTCTCGATGAGTTCAAGACCCGTTTATAGTATTCCTGTAAGTTACTATTATAGATGGAGAGGTGTGTACACCCCTTATCACGTGGGGGTAAGTGAGTAAAAATGACGACGAAACCAACAGAAAACCCCCTCGCCGGAGAAGCGAGCGAGGGCACGAAAAGTAGCGAGGCCTACCCCGGCGAGGAATTTTACCGCAGGGAGGCCCGACTAAAGCACGCCCTGGACGAAGCAACCCGCCGTCGCGAAATTGACCTTAAACTCCGCGATACTTATAATCAAGGGGTGACACGAGGCCTTGCTCAAGGCCACGCTCAAGGCCGTGAGGAAGGGATTGAGGAGGGGAAGCTCCGCCAGCAGCGTTCGTCCATTCTGGTTCTGCTGACCGAGCGATTTGGTTCTGTTGATGCCGCGATTGAAGAGGCCCTTGCGGGCAAGACAGACGCGGGTGAACTCCAGCGTCTTCTGCTTGCCGCGGCGACGTGTGGGTCTCTCGATGAGTTCAAGACCCGTTTATAGTATTCTGTAAGTTGTGATTACATAGAGTTTTAGTATGTATCGACTGGCGATTTTTTCACAACGCGGCTGACAAGTTGAGCGGCCGCGTTATCGGCTGTTCCCAAAGTTCGAGCCGTCGGGAACGCGTTGGTTTTTAACCGGCATGGCCCTCGGCTGAGGGTTATGACCCGGCGTTCGGATTGCCGGGGTCAGGAGACCACGTTCTGCGGCGTGCCCGCCAGAAAGGCTTTTATATTGGCCACGGCTATGTCCATAAGCCGCTGTCGCGATTCCAGCGTTGCCCAGGCGATGTGGGGAGTAATCCATGCGTTCCTGGCCGTAATGAGTGGATTATCGTCCGCAGGCGGCTCTGAAGAAAGCGTGTCCGCACCGTAACCGCCCAAGTGACCTGAATTTAGTGCGTCTGCTACCGCTTGGTCATCCACGAGCCCTCCCCTCGCTGTGTTGACGAGAAGCGCCCCTTCTTTCATACTGGCCAGCAGTTCGCGATTCACAAACGCCTTATTGCCGGCCCCGAGTGGGCAGTGCAACGTTACCGCGTCGGCCGTGCGGAACAGGTCCGCCAAGGAAACCGCCGTAACGCCGTCGAGGTTCTGCCCCGGGGTAAGTCGCGGACCATAGGCAATTACGTTCATCGCCAGAGCCAATGCGACCTGGGCCACACGGCGCCCGATCGAACCGTAGCCAACAACGCCAAGCGTACGACCGGCCAGTTCTCGCAGCGGGCCACGCCAGAAACAGAAGTCCGGCGAACGACTCCAGTCGCCTGCCCGAACGCAATTCGCCGACTCCGAGATCCGCGCAGAAAGGTTCAGAAGGTGCCCCACCGCCGACTCCACAACCGACTCGGTACTATACGCCGGTATGTTCGAGACCGGTATCTTACGCTCCGCGGCACAGGCCAGGTCAACGACGTTAACTCCTGTTGAGAAAAGGGTTATGTATTTCAACTTCGGAAGCTGCTCCAAGACATTGCGCGTTAAAAGCACCTTATTAACACACAAAATATCCGCCTGGCAACTTCGGGCAACCACGTCCTCCGGATTCGTGCGGTCGTAGACCTCCAAGTCGCCCAGCGCAGCAAACGGCGCCCAGTCCAAATCGCCCGGATTCGCGCCATATCCGTCCAGTACAACGATTTTCATTAGGAAAGCAAGCCTCCTATTTCCTGCGAAAGCTGATCTTCTATCATGCCTTTGGCCAACATGGCAATGACCGGCAGGTTCAATTCGACCGTGACCTCCTTATCGGAGATTAAAAGATGGCCGTCGATCGGATAGCCGTAAACTTTCATCGCATACTGCATCTCGTGGTCATTGACCCAGTGCTCCTTTTGAAGCGTGGCATAGGTCGATTTCTCCTTTTTTTCACGCTCAATAGCCGCTTTAATCCGCTGCGCTGCGACGTCCGTACCGAGTGCGTGCGGGTAGACTTTTGTGATTCGTGGCATGAAATACTCCTTTATTGTAATTGTTCCAGGCGTCTGGCCTGTAAAAAATGCCTTGACCTTGGCCCGGCGAGCGTTCGTCCCGCCTGACGGTCAATCCAGCTCCGTCGCACGATTCCCTCGTCTTCCCAAGGTTACTCGTGCGACAAAGTCGTTGTAACTCGTTACGAGAACAGCTCTTGCTTAATCGATTCAATTAAAGTCAAGGCCTGTGTAATTTCACTCTTCTGCCGCTCCGGTTCTTCCGGAATCTCACGCTCGATGGTGAGCGGGCCATCGTACCCGATTTCTTTGAGCGTCGCCAGGAAGTTTTTGGCGTTGACTTCGCCCTGACCGAACGGGACTTCACAGCCCCAATCGACGCCTTTAACGCCGCTGGTCGTCGTACCATCTTTGCAGTGGACACTTCGCACCAGATGACCCACCGCCTTGAGTGAGCCGATCGGGTCGCCCATTCCATACAGGATCAGGTTCGCCGGGTCAAAATTGATGAACAGATTATCGCAACCGACGTCGTTGATAAACGCCAGCAGATTCTCCGCTTTCTCTTGTCCGGTTTCCAGATGCAGACGCTGGCCATTCCCCTTGAGGTAGTCACACAGTTCCTTAATGGCCGCAACCATCTCTTTGTAGTCGCTGCTGTTCCGGTCGTGTGGAACGAAACCGATGTGTGAACCAATGGCATGAACGCCGAGCAGTTTCGTAAAGTCAGAAATTTCACGACTTTCGGCCAGTCGCGCAGCACGCGTAGCCTTGGGCACAAAGCCAACGGTCTCCGCCGCTTTGGCGATGGACGCGTAACTTTCGCCATCGAACCCGAGAAAGACGCACGAAACTGTTATGCCATAGGCGTTCAATTTGCTCAAAAAGGCTTCGGCCTGTTCCGGAGTACGCGACTGCCGGTGCGGCGTGTGAACCTGAACCGATTTTATTCCCAATTCATGGGCTACTTCCAACTTGACACCCAACCCGGCATCAACACTGACGAAAACTCCAACCGGCCATTTTTCCATAGTGATAACTCCTGAATAAATATGAGGTAACGGCGAACAGGGGTGAAACAAAGTCAAGAACATCGCCGCTCGCACGGAACGGCGAATAGGATTCTATTATATTACTATAGGCACTTAATACTATAGCACTCCAAGGGACACGAAACGACCCGTTCCCGCTGCCGACGCGGCGCCAGGAACGGGTACGAAAACTCATTCTTCCTCTTCCTGGAGGTCGGCCGCGGCAATAACCTGAGCCTGGACGTTACCCGGAACGAAGTCGTATCGGTTGAACTCAATCGTGTAGCTGCCTTGACCGCCGGTCATGCTCGCCAGGTTACGACTGTAGGTCATGACCTCGGCCAGGGGCACTTCCGCCTTGACCGTCTGCATGCCGCCGCCAGCAGATTCCATGCCGATCGGACGCCCTCTTCGCCCTGCCAAGTCGCTATTGACATCACCAACGCAGTCGGTCGGAACCGTAACTTCAAGGTTAACAACAGGTTCAAGCAAGGACGGCTTGGCTTGGGAGAAAACGTTTTTAAACGCCATGGACCCGGCCGTGCGGAACGCCTGTTCGTTACTGTCCACCGGATGATGCTTGCCGAAGTAGACTTCCACGCACAGATCCTGCACGTGATAACCGGCAATAACGCCGCGTTCCATTCGTTCCTTAAAGCCTTTTTCAATTGCGGGCATGAAGTTCGCCGGGATCGTACCGCCCACAACGGAGTCGACCCACAGGAAGTTGTTCTCCGGAAAATGTTTGTATTCTTTCATGGACGGAAAGCGTGCCTTGTCCATAGCGAATTCCGCCGGGTCGGTGCCGCCGGGGAACGGATACATACGAATGTGCACCTCACCAAACTGGCCCGCCCCGCCTGACTGCTTCTTATGACGGTACATGCCTTCGGCCTTCGACTGAATCGTCTCACGGTACGGGACTTTCGGTTCCTTCGTCTCAAGCTCAACTTTGTCGCGACGCTTCAGACGCTCTTGAAGCACTTGCAGATGAAGTTCACTCATCCCGGTAATAACGAGCTGCTTCGTCTGATCATTACGTTCAACCAAAAAGGTCGTATCTTCTTCCGACAGCTTGGTTAACGCACCAGAGACCTTGGCTTCGTCGCCCCGGCTCTTCGGCGCCGCCGCCAGTCCGACCATGGGCGTTGGGAACGTAAATTCCGGCATGGTCAGCTCACCGAGCGTTGCACCGGTGTGCAGCTCTTCGCATTTCGTTACCGCAATGATACTGCCCGGCCCGGCTTCGTCGACCGGAGATAAATCGTTCGCCTGGATCTCAAACAACTGCGCGATCTTTATGCCACGGCGCGAAGTCGAGGCACTCACCTGCATGCCCGTCTTCATCGTCCCGGTTAGAACGCGAATGTAGTTGATCTTCTGAACAAAGGGGTCGATTCGCGTTTTGAAAACCTGGGCCGCGATCGGACCTTCGGCTGTATAGGCCAGTTCAACGTCTGTGCCCTCAGCGGTCTTAGCCGTACGCTTAATCATATTGGCCGGAATGGCATAGGAGGCCAAGGCATCCATGAGTTCCGGCAGCCCGGCTTTACTCTTGGCAGAGACACAGAAAATCGGGACTAAAGTCCCTTCCATCATGCCCTTGGCGATAAGCCGGGCAAGCTCCTCATCGGACGGAATAACCCCTTCGAAATATTTTTCCAAAGCGGCATCGTCGACCGTAACTATTGTCTCTATAAGAGATTCGTGTATCTCGGCCGGATTTAAAACAGCACCGTCTGCACTGGCGCCCGGCGAAAGGGTACTGACAACTCCTTTGAACTCACGCCCGATTCCGACCGGAACGTTAAACAGAACACATTCGGACCCGAAAACGTCCTGTATCTCGCTCAAAAGCTCTTCAAATTCAATATTATCGCCGTCCATTTTCGATAGAATAATAAGTCGGCCCAGCCCGAGTTTTTTCGCCTCGGCAAAGACGCGACGCGTATTCACTTCAATTCCCGACTGCGCATTAATTACAATGGCCGCCGTGTCGACCCCGCCCAAGGCTCCTATTGTTCCCCCGATAAAGTCGGGATAGCCGGGCGTGTCGATCAAATTAAAGTGCTTCCCCGCATGGTCGAAATGAGTTATGCTCGCTTCTATAGTGTATTTATGGCTCTTTTCCTCTTCGTCGAAATCGCAGATACTGCTCCCATCGTCGACGCTCGCCGGACGCTTGACCATTCCGGTCACATTTAAAAAAGTGTCCGCCAACGTTGTTTTTCCAGAACCGCCGTGTCCGCAAAGGGCTATATTACGAATATTTTCTACACTCATTTTCGCCATTACTTCTTCACCTTTACTATTCTATCTTGATTATACACAGTTGACAAAACAACGACTCTTCTCATAAAAAGAGTTCCACTCTATTATTGTACCCCGGAAAATATCCCCGACAAGGGCGGGCACAGAAAATCTTACACGGGGCCTTTTGTGGCGCGTGCGTCTGCCGCAGGTTACGACGAACTTGCCCCCATTACCCCAAAAATGTGTGACGGAACTATGATATGTGTTTGTAGCATTAAATATAACACACAATAAAATATAAATCGAAATTGGATTCAATAGGCCGGGTCTACTTAAATCCACCTGCCGGAACTCTGACATTTCCCTTGCTTTGTGAACCGATTTTAAAGTATATTTGTACATATTCTTAAATACGAGCTCGATTGTTTATTTTTTTACACGACGACTCTTTGTGTATAATGCGTATATTACTAAAACGAAACCAGCAGTAAGCAATATAGTTCGTGTAACAAAGTGTGACTTATAATGCTTTGCTGAGGTTGTTTCCCAATTCTTGGCAACTTTTCTGACTTGTCTTTCATCAGGCTCTATTGTAACATTTCTACCCATTTTTTCATCGCCAATAATAGTTGATGGCGGCCACTCTGGAAACCAAGCGGAGAGAACATTTTCGTTAAAATGGCTCATAGCTGTCACTTCATAACTGTATTCGATATCTTGACTGTTTTTTATGCCATTTTGTTTGAACACTCCCTTGGCCGGATACAAAACATTATCAAAAGCCTTGATTGTTTCAACTTTATACTCGAAAGTAAAATTTTCCCGAATGCCCTTTGATGAATAATAGACTACCATAAATTTCGGTTCTGCTATAACATGTAGTTCATCTTCTACGCCAAATGTTTCGTCGCGTCCGGCATAAATATACGTTTTGTACCCGTCCAAGCTGCCTTGCCTTTTGAATTCATACTTTATGCGTGCAACTATTTGTTCGTGAAGTCTGTCCGTTACATCGAATTTGAGCAACGAAACACCAATAGTATCCAAACCTAAGAAATTCATAAATATACAATCTTGATGATCATCCCAAACGTACCATGGTATGAGTGACCCCTTGCTCCATTTTCCTTCTGCTTCTTCCACGTGAGAAAACATCCTTGATTCATTAACGTTCGTAACTTCAAAGCGGTTAATTATCCACTGTTGGTCAAACTTGTCCTGTGTATACTGAACCCAATATTTCCAAGAAGGTCCTGTATTTGGAAAATGTAATCTAATAGTCTCTTTTGACCTTAATGTTTCTTCGCCACTTTTTTTCATTTCAGAAGAAAGGGTGAACTCGCAACCGCTATAGGAGCTAACGGATGATTTTATTCCTTCTTCAATATTCTTAATATTTGGATTGCAAAATGCGATCGTTGTATGGAAGCAACAGTATATCAGTATTAAATATACTACAAATAAATCCTCACGTAATTTCATTCGTAAACCTCATGCAGTGATAATCTTATAGCATTCTCAAACATATCTGACGTGCCCTGGAAAAACGGAAAGTCAACGTCGTCACAATGGCGATGTCTTTTGTGGAAATTTTTAGGCATGGGAAACAGAGTCGTCTTTCTAAAAAGAGTGTCTCCAGATGAGTCAAGTCTGGAAGACTGCTCCGTCTGTTCGGCAATTCCTCGCGAGTTGCTTCCCAGCATTGCTCGTTTCCGCTTCACCGAATACAGTCTATTCTACATTATCAAAAGCGGTCTGTCAACAGACAGAGCTTCGTTTTTTTACTTCTCGTTTATAATACTCCTCCTCCATTTGTCGTAGTGTTTTATAGCCTAATGCCTGGTGAAGTCGTTCATTGTAATAATAGCCTTCGATATACTCAAAAAGAGAACCCGGGCCTCTCTAATATTTTGTAACGGTTATGGAAGGACCATTCCGTCTTGAGCTTATCCCAAAGTGATTCACATGGTGCATTGTCCCAGCATTGGCCTTGAATTCATAGTATACCGGGGAGCTACCTTGCGTTCCGGGCCTGTTTCGGTCGCTTTGTCATTATTGTGTTTCGTCATCGTTCAGTCTCCTGTTTCAAACCATTATAATGTGTTGACGACTGTCCGTCAATTCCAGTGCGGGTCACTTTTTTTCCTCTTAAGAGAAAAACGATCAATGCAAAGCCAATTATGTTGAACATTATGATGAATACCACTCTCGGCCATACTTTTTTGAGTCCGGAATTGGCATTATAATTCATTTGGGTGAAGTCCATCCTTGCGTTCGCGTTTTCAATATATTGTGTAATTAATTTCTCTGTTCCGCTGTCTAATGGGCGGCACGACTTTAATTCATCAAGAGATTTTTGCATTTGTTTAGAATCGCCAATTTCAGAATAATTACTGGCGGTCGCGGCCAAAGCCAACTGATAATTAAGATGATTCCCGTATTCTTTTGGAAAATATTGTTTCTCCTGTTCGATGACAACAGTGAAAATATAAGCGGCAAGATCACGCGTGCCATCTTTTGATAAAATCATTGCTTTATCAAGTAAATAATTGTGAATCTCGTGGTAGTGCATGTTATTGTTCATGTTCTTTATAAAGGGCAAAACTCTTTTGATGCACTGAATAAATTGAACGTTATCCGTTTTACCGCTCGCTTCTTCAGCTTTTAAAAGCAGGATGAACGATTTTGCCGCGAAATTTGATGTCCTGCCATACTTTTCAAGTGCGTCAGATAAATCTTCAACAGCAGCCCCAAATTGAGATTGTCCTTCAGCAATCCTATTATTATTTTTATACAGCATTCCCAGATCAAATCGAATTTTTCCACGATAGTAAAACATAGAATCTTCGCCAAAATCCATATTCTTAAGATAGTCTTTTTGTTCCTGCGTCAGAAGAGCGTACTCTGAAATCGATTTCGATATTATGTCAATTGCTGTGGTGTAAGCATTAAGCATAATGTCAAAAACAGAATCCGATTCCTCGTTAACATTAATCGAATTGCACATTTTTTCACTTTTCTTAATAAGGGAATCAATGTACATCACTCGATTAATATGCAGCTTAGGCAGGTAATTTATTCTGGAGTCGTGAGGAAGAGCTTCTATGAATTCTTCAAAGCTCTTAAAAAAGTTTAGAAGATCAGGTGACATCTTTTCATTTTGCAAAGCTCTTGAAAGATAGTTTTCACCAGCCATAATCCGGAATTCACATGGTACTTCTGTCGAATTAAATGCCTGCAGATAGAGTTTTTCGGAGACAGATTTTTCATTGACCAGGTCATGTAAATCCGCAAGCGAGCAAATAATGGAATAATAAACTTTATCGTCTTTGGCACCATCAAGTGCCTCTTCAAGTTTTTCTATCCATACTTTCGCATTTTGAACGGAAATTCGATGTTTGTTATTTTCTTCCACGTAGCGAATATAAGTTAATTCCGAGGGTGAACGCAACTGGTCTTCTCCCAGACATAGCGTTGAGACTACCAAGGCTAGTGCAATAGCAAATATAATTACAAAAATTATTTTTTTCATGACATCCTCTATTCACTTGAATCAAAATTATTATGCTAACAAAGGTACCGGGCTGTTCCTGTAAATTCACTTGTATATACTCTCGCGGTTATGCAATTGCCGTCGAATTTTGACAGTAATTGCAAAAAATACACAACAGGCACCAAGAATCATCATACACCATCGCAACACATCAGAGAACGGGTGAGCATTGAGTTTTTTCTCGAGTTTACGTTGTTCCTGTATCGACATTCGCACTGGATTCCCGACTAATTTTTCTCCATCCCAATAGCCAGCAACACGATCAATATGGTAATCTGTAATCACAGCATTCAGTGGCAGGCCAAAAGAGCCGAGAGTAAACGTATTAGCAGGGAACGATTTTCTTTTTTCAAGGTTGGTAACTGTAATTGTTCGATCTAATCGTATTTTATCACGTTCTTTACGCAAAATATTTACCCTGGTTGGAAAAGGAACCAAGTCAGGATTTGAATATTCGTTATCGATTTGGATACAGATGATACCATCTCGAACAATTTTCTTTAGCAATCGAAAGCTCGGCTCCTCAACATAGTACTCCCACGTAGCTTCGTTAAGTTTTTCCGTGACAAGAAAAACATTTTTTCCATCCAAAACGGTCTGTTTTACCGAAATGTTCC
Source organism: Planctomycetia bacterium (assembly GCA_030539295.1). GTDB lineage: Bacteria > Planctomycetota > Planctomycetia > Pirellulales > Thermoguttaceae > JAUNBG01. Next base: position 9,420 of record JAUNSJ010000026.1, read on the forward strand.
TTCCACTCGAAAGTCCCAAGCAGGTATCCATAGACATTTGCAGACTTGGCGTATCAGTTAATCCGAGTAATCTTGGATCATAAATATCAACACCAGAGGCAAGGCTTGAATCAAATGGAACCAATTCAACACTTGTGGAATCATGAGTTGTTTTCATGTAAACGGTATCAGAGGCGTAAAGTGACAGAGTACCTTGAAATGTCCCGTTCGGCAAGTGTTCTTTGCGAATGTTTCCATGGTCAAACTTTATAACTTGAGCGACCGACGTTCCTTCTTCTCGCCTTAATTCATCGTAACGTATTTCAAGGCAATCATATTTCAATCGTTCGTTAGCGATACCCTGCAGAAGAGCTATTCCCTGGGATTCCGAACTTATCGCAAGGCTATCGATTCTGCTCAAGAGAAGCGAACCAAAAATAATCAAATAAGTTAAACGCATCACATCTCCTTAACGGGGCATTGTTATTTATGATTTATGTTATTTTCAGACTCTTGATAGTGTTGGGCGTTATAGTAAATGTACATAAATTGACTTTTGTTTTCATTGTATCTTTTTCCTCCTTTTGTACTTTAGATAAATGGCAATTCCAAGTAAAATAGCGCCCAAGCTCACAAAAGTATATCGAGTTGTATTGCCCCAGCTAATGCGATGCGACTCGTCACTGGCAAGCTGGTGCCGCTCCATAAAATTTTCACTTGCTTTGTGTTCGTCGATTAAATCACCAACTTTGTAGTACGTTTTGGTTGTATAATCGTCTACGTAACAGCCTGCGGGGAAAGAGATGCAAAACATTTCTTTCGATACAGAAGGATTTTTATCAAATGATGTAAACGTAACATAATCCATAATATTGTCCAAAGGTCGCATTATATACATAGCTTTTGGAACAGCATGATTCTCATCAATATTGTTAACGTCAACCTCAATTCTCAACTCTTCGTCTTCTTCGCCTTGATGTTGTGAAACACGCGAAAAGTAAACGACAATTCCAGTTTGAGGGAGAACGTGCAATCTTATTACCCGCTCCGCTCCACTTGGAATGGTTATCTTCGCTTCAATGGCCCATTTATTATCTGATAACTCTTGTACAAAAACAGGAAATCCTTTTTTATTCCATTCGGAAAGCACAGTAGAGAGTTTACAAGCTTCATAAACACCGTCATTCTGAAGTGTAAGGTAGCCGGGGAACCCTGTTCCGAAACCGGCATAAGCGCCGTTCGTATCTAAAAAAGATGTTATGTTACTTGCGACATTTGCGTCAACTGAAATCGTACCGTCAGTATGTTCTTTCTCATCGGGTTCGATGTCGCCACCCCTTGAACGCTGCCAGGAAGCATAGCTCTTACCGTCATAAGAGTAGGCAAAGACACTCGAGCGGCGTGGGCTTGCTCCATCGAAGCAATCAAGACGCGAATTCCCTTCAATTACGAAAGTCTTTGCCGCAAGATCAAACAGAACGGAGTACCTCGCGAATAACGGATGGTCTTCCCTGACAAAACTGTTAACATTTTGAAGATTCACAGCTATAGGGTCAGGAACATGAATCCTAAATAAAATTTTACATTCCCATTCCGCGGATTTTAATGAATCCTCAGCAGCTTTTATCACCGAGATCGCATGAGCGAGAGGAATTTCATCGGCACTCACCTGTAAATAGCAAAATGTAGTCAAAAGCATTACAAATAATGTCAATATTAATTTATTTTGCATAAAAACTTCCTCTTTCGTATTCCTTTCGTTAAATCGTTGACAATTGCTAAATGGTTGTGTCTATTAAGCAATCATCTAACAAAAACGTGAACGACTTTAAGTGGACCCGGTTCATTGGAAAAAAATGGTATTGTATCGTAGAGGATATTTAGGGTTAATACTCATCCCCCATGGGGGATTTACGAAAGTACAAATTTCTTATATCGCCCCTCTTTGAAAACCTTTATTTTGGTTTTTCTGCTGAGCGAACGATTACCCTTACTCATCCTCTTATTCTATTATATGCGATTTCCTCTCCTTTGCAATAGGTTCGTAACCATAAATCATTTTTATCCCTCCTGAAAGTATACTGCCGCAAGGGGACGATTCCAAGCGAACTGGGCAGTTTTTTTCAACCAGTCGTTCTCAATTTTGAGACGACCGATCTGTTCGAACAACTCCTCTTGTGTAATTTCATCCTCGGACTTATTCTTCCTGGAACGCTCGTCCTGGAAGATATCCTCATTGCGATCTTTAAGTCGTGCCATCATTTTAAGGACCATTTGGGGCGAAATCTCGAATTGAGCCGCCACCTCATTAATGGTTTTATCACCCCGAACGGCGGCCAAGGCCACTTGTGCCCGAAACGCAGCTGAATAATTTTCCGTTTTCTGCTCATGAATCATCTTCTCTCGGTTAATTTTAACATCTTTCGATTCCTTTTCAGCCCCGGGTCCTCTACGATTAACACGCCCAGTTTTCCGGGAACATTACATTCATTTGAAACTCATCAGAGTCGTACGTTGTTTTATTTTTATTGAGACACTGTAAAATATGACTATCAATCCCACTAAAAACAAAAAAATACGCATCCACGAAAAAAAACTTTTAGTATCTTTTAAAGGTTCTTTACCATACTGACATAGTATTTTTAAATTTCCATTCTTTTGCACAATGTAGACCTGTTGTTCCATATCGTTCAGGATGAGATCGCCATTTTCCAAGCCAAGCCCTTGCCAGGAGAAACAGTTTTTAGGAAGAGGTGAATTGATCTTGGATTCATCCAAGTTGTATTTGATAAGTGACTTGCCAAATTGCGACAAAATCGAATAAGTTTTGGGAATAAAAACTTCTTCATTTTGATTTTGCCATTCTAAAAGAACCTCTGTCAGAAACGGCGGCGTATAGTTTGTTGCCTCAATATGACGGACAGGCAAGAAACCACTCTGACCAGAAAAGATTGTTGCTCTTAACATTCGTTGCCGGTTAGGAAGCCATGTTTCAATCTTGTACCATACATTGGCGTCATCAATATAATCGTAAATTTTATATTCTGCGTTGATCGTCTCACGCAGGGTTTCTGTTTTTTCACCTCTTAGGCAACTGGCAATAACAGGATATTCTTTCCAATATACATTAGCTACACAAGGATTGGCCAAGGTAAAGAAGAATCGCGGATCACCCTGTTGATTAAGCGGTGAAGTTGAAATTGTGGAAGGAGAAACGACCCGAACCTTTCGCTGGTCATGCATTATGTAACCAGGCGTTTCAACAGGAGAACCGCCTGAACTTTTCGCCAAGCCCGTCAGAGTATAAGTTCTATCCGGAGTGTAGATAGAGTGGAAACTGGCACCTGGTGGCAAGTTCTTTGTCTCCAGATGGTCAATATAATTGATTGCTTGAAAACGCCAGCTTAATAATGAATCACGAGTTGTATCTATCAAGAAATGAACCGTTGCATTTTCTTTCACGTAGGTGCTGTCAAGTACAACATTATAGACAGCATCCCAGAATTTGATCTTTGCATAGTTTCCAGATCCAGCTTGGTATAGAAACATAAAAACCTCTGCTTTTTCAATCGGGTCAAGAACCTCTTTCCAACACGATATCGGAGGCGTTTCAAGAGTAGGAGGAACAGGCTTGGAAAAATGGTCCGGCGGGAAATCACTGGTATCGTCGCACCAACCGACAATAATAAATGAAAAAAACAGGATGATAATCTGCCACGTTTGCCAATACAAATTCATTTTATTCTCCTAAATATCTGTTTACATGTGGTTTACTGGATTTTTACTGCAAGAAAAATGATTACAATAAAATGGATAAGGAGTCGATATCACTATAATATTGAATGGGATATTGCTCCGTCTCGTCACGCATCCCATCCACGCCCGAAATGCTTTTCCATCAGGTTTTCTCATCATTGAGTCACTGTATACATGGGATTAAACGTTGTCTTGACATAACGCGAGTTTTTACTGTTCTTCAACACCATTAGGTGGTCCGTTTTTTTTGACAGAAAAAAGGGAACCACCTAAACTTGAGCAAGACGGCTTACTCAATATTCGCAATGAATGTTGTGTGTTCTCTTTTTTATGTTTATTAATAATAATATTTTTTGTAATAGTTTCGTTGCGTCGAATCATCCCTAAAAGATGAGACTGAGGTGAAGAAAAAGGTACTTTTGAGGGACAAACCCTTACTGGTAACTCAATGTTTTGACGCATATGGCTTGTTGTCTTTATATAAAATGGTCTCTCGGAGTTCATTGCCGCCGTGTTCCCTTTGAAGCTTTTAAAAAATACGATATTCAAACTAACAACGATTCATCAAAAGAGCCATTTACCGGGTCCATTATAGTCAGTTATATTCACTTTGGATCGAATCATTGCAACAGATACGTCATATTCTCTCCTTACTATATCTCTTTAACTTGAAATAAACTGCAATAACAATCAGTACAATACCGATCGTATAAATAATGGTTTTAGACCAATGACCCTTTCTTATGCTTGATGAAAGATTACTCTCCAAGCCAACTAAATAGGGGCCACGAATATGATCATCAACGAAGGTTCCCTCAGGGATTGGATTGGGAAGCTCAAACAGAGATATTGGCACATCGCAATTAAAATCCGCTTTCGTAAGTTTATTGACCGATGTGCCTAATTTTGAGTGTTGATTAAACTCGTCCAAAAACCACCCTTCGATTGCATCGTAGTATTTATATTTGTAATCGACTACATAATACTCCTGACCCTCATAGTATTGCGTTTCTTTAACAGGAAGAAAGTTTTTGGTTGGATCGAAATGAAATTTCTTCGTCAACGTTGTGACTTTGCTACCTGGTGACTTATCGACAAGTTGAAATGTCATTACAATATATTCCATACTGTCCTCTTTTATTATATCATAATTTGTTAGTTGTGCTCTTTGGAGGTACTCGACTAATTTCTCGTCAGTATCCATAAAGAAAGTCTCACGCGGGTCAGAAGGTGCAAGTCCTTTTTCCCCGCGCGGAGATATAGTAATTCGTTTACCACTGGCGTCTTCGAACGGTTGCCACCATATCCCATCGTAGAATCGCAACGATGCAGTATTCTCTGACGTTATGTAGTCAACGCGGTAATACTCATTCAAGATGTATATTTCTTTTTTTATTTGACTTTTGCTAAAAGAAAGATCATTATTTTTAGTGATCTCAATAGTAGCGGTTTTTATGCGAGAATAATTAGATTCTATTCCTGCAATAACGGAGTTTAAAAGATCTTCACCCTCTCCTGCCTGTAATATACTGGCCTGACACAATAAGGACAGCAATACAACCCCAATACATTTAGTATTCATATGTTTCTCCCATTCACAAAATAAATGTTCGTATTAACAAATATACAAGAAACCGCAGCTTTTACAGATCAATTTTCAAGTTTTATTATATTTGGAGTTGTAACAAACCAATTTACTTGTTCGTTAAGTCTCGCAAAACATGTTCTTTTGGCAATACTTGGCGGCACTTCAACGCAAACTACATTTGGCTCTCCTTTCGCAGCCAATTCTTCAATCACCTTTTGACATTTCGGACAGTCGTGGTGATATAATACGACGGTCCAAGTTCCTGTTTTGAGTTGTTCTCGCACTTCCGGCGGCTCAATGTAGGGAAGCAGTGGAAACACACCTTTCTTCCATTTCTCCGGTTCCAGTAAGATCGTTTCCTTACCATCGGCACCCATAAAAACCGTGCCCAGTTCGGAAAGGTCATTTGTCTTCACCGACGTCATGGCGAACGTTGTCGGAATGCTCATGACCAGCCAGACAACAACCGTCCAGGCAAGCCGTCTCTTGTCCAACTCCGCAAGGTCAAACCAGGGGCAACTAACACGCTGATTGTGGCGGTGCAAAACAACCAATCCAACAACCACCACACCCAGACCCATCGTCCACCATGGATTGACTGTTACCGCCCCGAAACATCCGCAACTTGCCTCGCCGGAGACTGCCTTATATAAAGAGACTCCCGCGAAGGTTGTAAAAAGGGCAATGGTCGCCCAACGAGTCAGCTTTGGCAGCAGCCCCATCAGCAACCAACAGGCAAACACAATCTCAAACTCTACCACGACAATATTGAACCATCGTGCATGTAACAGACCTTCGCCCAAACTGGGAACAGTCGCCAGTTGCCACGCCTTCATGCCAGCAGCGAACAGAAGCAAGACGGCAATGCCGCGAGTCAGCCACAGGTAGGCGTTACCCGAGGTTTGCTCTTGCGAGCGTTCGGCTTGAATTGGTTGAGGTGCTGGTTCTGCCATGAACTATTCCTTATTAAACCTTTTGAGTTGGTTACCCGTTCGATTTTTTCACAAAGTTTGAAACAGAAAAAACTGTTTCTCTCCCTGTGATAAAATTACTATAACACACCTCTGTCATCTTACCAAGTACATTGTGCTCAAAAATTGAAAAATTTATTCACTTTTTACTTTTATAAAAATGTGCATGACCTAACTTCCTTTTGAAAAACTTCTTTCATCTCTGTCCATCTTATTTCTAAGTCAATGCATTAAAGTATATTGCGGCTTTAAACTTTAAATATAGGTACGCAATATCTCTATGCTCCGGTCAAGTTTGTGTTTTCGTAACATATAACTAATCTATGTTTACGCACTCTTGATTGACGAACTCATTTTTGCTCCCTGCTTTCTCTTGAATCGCTATGTCTCATAAACAAAAGGATTCACGAAAACAGGTTCTATGAACCTCATTCTGTCAATACTCTGTTAAGTTGCCCATTCTACCCTCCTTATGGATTCTGTTCCATGAAATCATCTGTTCCAAGTCTTGGTCTTGTTGTCGCGTGGTCTTGACTTATCTTTTACAATGCCAATGGTGTACCGTTCTCTTTTTGGAACTTGCCTAAGCAAGCTCCATCCGAGTCAAGGTTGTCCAAACATCTTAAGCCCTACGAACACTGGGGAGCCATTCTCCTCAATATGTCATAACCAGGCCCATCCGAAGAATCGTCACCGTTCCAGGAATTCTGCAAAAAACAGCTGGCCCTCTATTAGTATAGAAAGAATGAGATGGCCGTTTTCACGGAAGAAAATCTGAAATTTCGCGATTTTCTTGAAAATAGACGAAATTTTTTGCCATTTTTGAGTTGTGGTATTGGAATTTGATTATTTAGATAAAATACACAAGCTATATTTTGTTTTCATTAAATCGGCCGTGGTCGCCGTTTAGCGGTGAGTGCACCGTGCGAACATCAAGGGAAAAGAGTGAATTTTCGCCACAATCGGTTGCGATTCAATGGAAATCAGGGCTTTGGCACAAAATTTTTGGGGTTCTGGTTGAACAAAGGGACTTCTGAAGGTATAATACTGGAATCAGAATTGACATTCGAAGTTCTCCGAAAGGGGCGAGCCGGAGTGGTTAGGCCTTTTGGACGAGGTTCCTGTGTCCGAACCCCTTGTTTTAACAAGAGTTGTTCTCGCCGGTCCCATAAAGTCGAAGAAGACAAATGAATTATGCGTTAATAAGTCGTTTTTTGGGTTCAATTTCCTATATTATTGGACTCGCCATGATTGCCAGCCTGCCTTGGGCGCTCCCGCTTTTCGGCGGCGACTGGGAACTTGAACGACGTGGTTTTTTCGGGCTGATTGCCGCGACGTTGATCTGCTTTTTGGTGGGCTACGTTTTGCGGCGTTGTGGGCGTAATGCGCAACTGGTTTTTTTGCGAAAAGAGTCGCTGGCGATTGTCGGTTTTGCCTGGCTTTTAGCGGCCTTGCTGGGTACCCTGCCCTATCTTTTTAGCGGCACGAAGGTCTCGGAACATCAGCCTATGACCTTTGCGGACGCGATTTTCGAGTCGCAGTCCGGCTTTAGTACGTGCGGCGCGACGGTTTTGACGGAGCTGGAGAATCCGGCGGTCATCCCCCGCAGTATACTGTTCTGGCGAGGCACGACGCATTTCCTTGGCGGGCTTGGTTTTATGACCTTATTTGTTGTCTTTCTGACACAGGGGTCAGGCGGCAAGACCATGCTGCGAATTGAGCAGACGAAGCTGTCCAGTACGACGTTGCAGGGCAAGATACGGGAGCTGGCCTATATTGTTTTCGTCTTGTATCTGGTATTAAACGTTATTGCGACGATTATTCTCCGAGCGTTGGGTCTGTCGCTGTACGATGCGTTGTTTCATTCGTTTTCCGCAATTTCGACCGGCGGGTTTAGCACGCATAATCTTAGTGTAGGCCACTTTACGGCGACTATGGCTCAGGGCCCGGCCATTGAGGTGGTCATTATGGTCTTTATGATTTTGGGCGGGACGAATTTTGCCCTGTTGTACTGGCTGGGCCGGGGCCGACCGTCGGTCATGCTGCGTGATCGGGAATGGCGGGCCTATATTGGCATACTGCTAGCCGCGACGATTTTGATATTTGTATCGGGTATGATTGCGAAGGATTTTCACCCGTTTGCGACCCCCGGGGCGGCACCTGGCGCAGCGGCAGTGGAGTCGATGACGCAGCTTTCTCCCTTGGCGGCACTGCGAACCGTGGCATTTCAGGTGACCTCAATCATGACGACGACCGGCTTCGCGGTGGGTCAGTATGAATTATGGAATCCGCTGGCACTTTTAATCTTCTTAATGCTCATGTTTGCCGGAGGTTGCGCCGGGTCGACAGCCGGCGGTGTCAAACTGGTCCGGCTCCTGCTTTTGGGCAAGGCGTTTCGAAGTGAGCTGGAGCATTCGTTTCGGCCGAACGTGGTGCGAACCATCGACTTGGGAGGCGAGCCGGTCGACCGGGACGTGGTAAGTAACGTCTTTGCCTTTTTACTGATGTTTTGCGGTTCGGTCGTGCTACTGACCATGATTCTTCTTATTATTGAACCGAATTCGATGTGGATGACGGAAAGTCACGATCTGGGCGATAAGCTGCTCGACCTCTTTTCGACGTCGCTGGCGACCTTATCGAATACAGGGCCTGGCCTGGGCGTCATCGGAGCGAAGGAGACTTACAGCCAGTTCACCGACGTCTCGAAAGTCATTCTCTCATTTGCCATGCTCCTGGGCCGTCTGGAAATCATGACCCTTCTCGTACTCTTTATGCCGTCTTTTTGGCGTAATCGGTAAGAAAAGCCGGGCCCTATCGCAGTCCCGGTAACTTTTTTGCGAAAAATTCTAGAAACAACCACTTTTTGAGGCTTATTTCCGCCTCTGGTTTGGTTAGTTTAATGGAGAGGAGTTTTTTATGTCTCAACCTGATAGTACCGCCACTGCAGACCGCCGCAAGGCGACGGAACTGTTCCTGAAGCACCATGATTTCGTTCGCCTGGTCGCGTTCGAAACGGCACCTGATATGGAGTATCAGGACGATATAGCCAACGACTGCTTTATTGAGTTTGTCGAGAAGGCACAGAAGTGGGATTATCAATCGGACATACGGCCGTTGCTTCGCAAGATGACGCAAAATATAGCGATGCGTTACTGGCGAACCCATTTGCGGACACTGCCGGAAAACATGCGTAAGATTGCGCAACATCTTCAGGACAAACTGTACGCTTCCGACGAATTTGAAGATCTGTCACGGCTTCAACAGGAGCAGATTCTCCTGGACTTCTGCATGAAGAAGCTAACGCCGGAAAATCAGAAGCTGGTTACGCTTTATTATTGCGACAAGGTTCCCTACGCACAGCTGGCGGAGATTTTTCATCAGTCGGTCAATGCCATCCAGAAGCGTATGGCGCGAATACGGGTAACCTTGCGGAAGTGCATTGAACAAGCCTTTGGCAAGACGGCGGGAGGACTTTTCGATGAACGATGAGGGAGAGTTCTTGACGCCGGGAAAAACGGAGGCGGCGGAAGGCCGGACCCTGGAACTGAGTGAGAAGTATCTGACACATACACTAACTTCGTCCGAGGCGGATGAGCTTCTGACACTCATAACGAGCAATCCGGCGCGAAGTTATGATTTCGTTGCCAACGCACGTCTGCACTTCCTGTTCACGGAGAAATTTAAAAAGATTCAAGCGGTTCAGGCGACGATCATGGCCTCGCAGACGCCGGAGCCGGAGCCCAACGCGGATATCATTATTCCGTCCAGCTACGAACGCGATTGGGATCGGCAAATCGTTTTTACAACGGATAATACATCGGCCCGGTCGCTTCACGCCTCGACCCCGGAGGCTCCTCTTTCGCTTGGCCAAAAAATTACGCAAGTCACCCGCATTTTGTGGACCGGACGACGTGCGGTAAAGACCACACGGCGCATTGTTCTCGGTTTGACCGTGATTGTCGCTTTATGTATAGTCATAGCTGTGCTTTTTCCCAAGCCGTCTGACGATCGGACTTTTAACGGCATTGCCCGTGTGGCCGAACTGCTCGACGCGAAGTGGTCGGATAATTCGTCCATTTATCGTCGCGGGCAGATTCTCGCTCCAGGCGAACTGGAACTGGAATCCGGGCTTGTCAAGCTGGAGTTTAAAAGTGGCGCCGATATTATTCTGGAGGGACCCTGCCGCTTTCTGGCGACCGGGACAATGTCCAATTCGTGTCTCTACGGGCGGCTGAGTGTCGAGGTTCCGAAGCAGGCCAAAGGTTTTGAAATAATTACGCCGCACGGTACGATTGTCGATCGCGGCACAGCTTTTGCCATCAATGCGGACGAGAAGGAAACGGCAGTTGAAGTGGCTAAAGGACAGATTGAGATATTTTCCCAGGATCGTTCCGTCCTGCTTTCGAATCTTATACGCGGTCAAGCAGCGATTCTGGATGCGGGGAATAAGCTGAAGAACTACGTCCCGCAATGGAGTTTTTATCAGGAGCCGCAAGAGTTTGTGGCCGAGGTGGCGGCTCGGGCCAGTAAGCAGATAAGAGAAAAAACGGCGCAGGACGTTCAAATGGACAGTGACCCGAGTCTCCTGCTTCGTCTTGATTTTAATCAGAAGAATTATCACAAATTACACAACTATTCACAGCGGGGTGCCGCGGCGGGCATAACGCCGAAGTTCTTTGGCGGCGCCTGTGAAGAGGGGCCGACTTACAGTACCCATGCCGTGGCTTTTCGCGAGAAGAACGACGGGATTGCTCTTGGCATACCCGGGGAATATTCCTCCTTTACACTTGTGGCGAAAGTGCGGCTGGACGATTTTAAGAACGCGACCCATGTTCTGCTGGCCACGGATAATTATCTGGACGTCAAAGGAGGACTGTTATGGCAGATTACCGGAAGCGGTGTCAGTCAGCTTCAGGTTTCCGGTGGGACTGACGGCGGGGTTACCATTTACGATTCCGGGCCTACGAATATAAAGCGCTATCGCGGTGCCTGGATGACTCTTATTATTATTGTGGATGGCGAAAAAGGAACAATTACACATTTTCTGGATGGACAATATTTGCGGCGTTCCAATCTGAAAGAGGCAGGGCCGTACCGGTTTGGTCAGGTTACCCTCGGCAATGCCACGCGAGATCTGGAAGTGCGTGACCGTGTTCTGACCGGCGTCATGAGTGACTTGCGTATCTTCGACCGACCTCTGACGGCGAAAGAAATCGCAACGGTAAGTCAGACCGGGGGGAATGAGTGAAATAAGGTGTACTCGAAAGAAGCGGTCAATGGGCACAGGCCCGTTGGCCGCTGTCTGATTTTTATTCAAAGCAAAACAGAAAGGAAAAAAGTTTATGGAAAACGCGCCGAATGCAACTAAACCGGAGCGTCTGTTATCTCTCGACGCCCTCCGGGGTGCCAATATGTTCTTCCTGATTGGAGGTGCGACGTTTTTTATGAAATTGGCCAGTTTCTGGCCTTGTGAGTGGACGAAAGCGATAGCGAGTCAGATGGACCACGTACCCTGGGAGGGCTTTACGCAGCACGACATGATCTTTCCGTTATTCTTATTTATGGCGGGGGTCGCGTTTCCTTTTTCTTTGGCGAAACAGTTGAACACAGGCCGCACGAGCTGGCAGATTCACCGTAAAATCATCTTGCGTGCTCTGGCCTTTGTTCTGCTGGGGTTTTTATATAATAATTCGGTACGGTTTAATTTCAGTGAACTTCGTTTTCCGAGTGTACTCGGGACAATTGGAGTTGGCTGGATGATTGCGGCACTTGTCTTTATGCATTCGAAGACGGCAGTCCGGGTCTTGTATTGCGTAGTTGTTTTACTGGCCTACTGGTTTACCGTGGCGCTGGTTCCCGCACCTGATACGGCGCCGCCGGACGCCTTTACGAAAGAGGCCTGGCTCGATCGAGGGACACATTTATTGAATCCCAATGAAAATATCCTGCGTAATTTTACTCCCGATGGAAATATCCTTGGTTATGTTGACCGCACCTGTATACCAGGTAGATTGCTTATGACAACGTTTGACGGCGCCGCGGAAATCATCTTTACGGCCTCTGTTACGGCTATGCTTGGCATGTTCTGCGGAGCGTTTATTCGACGTCGCGAGCAGTATTCCCCTTACTGTCAAGTCGGTCTGCTTCTTTTATCAGGAACGCTGCTCATTCTGCTCGGGCTTTTGTGGAATCAGGTTTTTCCGATTAACAAGCCCTTGTGGACAAGCTCGTATGTATGTCTGGCAGGCGGCATTTCCATTGTGGCCCTTGCCCTGTTCTATCTCGTTATTGATGTCCTGAAGTTTAAGCGATGGACCTTCTTCTTCGTCGTTATAGGGGTGAACTCAATCGCCGCTTATATGATTCGGCCTTTATTCGGGCTTTATCAGACGAACGAATTTTTCTTTCGCGGCTTTGCGGATTTTTTCACCGACAAAGCAACCCAGGAGCTTGTTATGGCCGGAGGTTATATTGCCGTGACCTGGGGCGTACTCTATTTCCTCTATCGGAACAAGATATTTTTTAAAGTGTAGCGGTTTTTTTATCAAGAGGGCATCTCCCTCGTTTCCGGGGGAGACGCCGAGTTATTTAGCGAGCCTTAAGCTCCGTTTCAACGGCCTTGCCGCAGTCGAGGGTAAATGCATTTTTCCCTTTTACGACGGTTATTTCAAGAGGCGTCGACTTGACGTTGGCGTAAACGGAGTCGACACGCGAGACATATTTCGTCTTTGCCAGTTCACTTTTGTGCTCCGCGTTCCACTGCTCAAGTTCTTTAAACATCAGTTCAGGCGGCGCTTGCAGGCCAATAACTTCGTTCTTCGTTACAAGTACTTTGTATTTGCCTTCCGGAACTCCTTCATATTGGCCGCGAGTGGTAAGGGAGACGTTTCCCAGTTCGTCGGTTCTTCCGCCAATACCGAATCTTGATATTTCCGGTTGATCCACAGCTACGAGATTGACATTCGCCTCGGCCAGTGGCTTCGACTCCTGCGTCAGAGTCAGGGCTACGCGGTATAAACGGGGCATCCCGTCGGGCATATTCTTCTTGCAGCCGCAGCAAAGGAGGCAGAGGGAAAACGCGAACAGGAATGAGTAATAGATGGTCTTCTTCATTTTAGCGGCTCCTTACAAGGATTTCGTTTCGCCACCGGCTGGAGAACCCATTGCACCCCAAATACCGTAGTTGCTTTCGCCTAATGTGACCTCCGGTTTGGTCAGGTCACCACAATCGACCGTGTCGCTCACAAAGCGGACGGAGCCGTCGCCAATAAGAACGTTAACGCCACCACTATGATAGCTCGAGGTCGAAAAGAGTCCGCCACGCCGGTCATCGTCGTTGTTTGATATGTCGTATTTTTTCATTCCTTCCAGGCAGGAAGGAGAGTTGGGAGGCAGAATGGTATGAATGCCAAAGTAAGGGATGCGGCCTTCGGTAACAAGATTACCCCGAAGAAGGTTGCCTCCATTAACGTTATAGGTTTTTGAATCGGAAGTACTGTTTAAACAAGTGGCAGGACCTAGTCCATCCGTAGTAGCACTACTTTGCCAAAAGTAATCTTTTGCAACCCCACCTTTAATCTTTTTTGAATTTGCTTCAATGGCACTTACAGCTTCCGCGGCGAGGATCGTATTGCTGAGCCCATCGGTAAAAAAAGCCATATTACGCCAGGCAAATGGGCAAAACGAATGGCGAGACCGCACATTATTGTTTGACGAATAATTATTTGCCCAGTAAGTTTCCGCGTCGAAATAATGGCCCTGACTAAAAGGGTAACCCGCCGCGGTAATCCCGTCACCGTAGGAGACGTGGATATTGTAGAAATTGGTTTCATAGATTCCAGCAATCATGAATTTACCAGGATTGGGGTCAGAAGGGCATTTCAAAGTTGCAATGGAAATGGGACCATAAGGAGCATCATAGTTGTAGGTTGCGGAATTAATTTCATAAATAGCCGTCTGTTCCATGAACGGGCAGAGGAAAAAGTGTGTGCTTCTGGCATACAGGGTGGTTGCGCCATTACTGGAACTGGTGTTATGCAGTGCGTGTGCCGCGGGAAAAGCGCCGTTGACGTCGTGATAATCGTGCAGTGCCAGCCCGTACTGTTTAAAGTGGTTTGTGCATTGCATGCGGCGTGCGGCCTCCCGGGCCGCCTGGACCGCCGGCAGGAGTAGCGCGATTAATATACCGATAATCGCGATAACAACGAGCAGTTCGACGAGCGTAAACGCGCCGCGGACAGAGCGCGTCTTGCCTGCTCTCAGTTTTGACATTTCGACAGTGAACACAAATTTTTTCATGGTTCGTCTCCTTGGTTAGGTGAGTTCTCTAAATGGCATCACCCCCTTCCCCTCTTTTTTGCGTTTGATTAACATGGTCGGGCCACGCTGGGCCGTGAAAAGGGAGAATGAGCAACGCGACTTATCCTTACAAATACTAACCAATTAAAACGGGCAAATACGCCATAAAAAAAGGAAAAATTTTCCGGAAAAAAGCGAAAATAGTTAAAAAGAGACGGTTTGGGGGTAAAATCGGGCAAAAAACGGGTAAAAATCTCACTTCAGGGACGTTTTGATACTCCCGATGCCTACTGCGGCCGTGGTCTTGACGTCGCGGTAAGGAGAGGGGGCCGTCTTAGAAGGATTCCAGGATCGCCAGCGACCGGGGGGCCAGCTCGAGTTGGAGGGAATTTTCGTTTTGGGTGACCACGCGAACAGCGTCAGAATTGGGGAAAGACTGGGTCAGTTCGGACGCGTTATGGCCATCCAGCCAGGTTAAGGTAACGCGGACAGGTTTGTTGTTAAAATTTTCCACGGCTTGGAGTTGGTGGTTGGAAGCAGTAAACAGGTGGAACGAAACGCGGGTCGGGGCCTGAAGCTTGAGGGAGAAGGGAGCGGTCATGGCACCGCGGACCGTGTCTATTGTCTCTTGCGGCAGATCCATAAGTTGCCAGAGGTCACGGCCACAGCCAAGGACGTACAAATTGTCGTGCACAATTTCAAGAAAAGTTTCAGGACGGTCACGGTTCATCCATTCGTCGGTAATGCCAAGAGTCTCTCGCACATCGTTTGGCAGTTCGAGCAAAAGATTGTAGGTTATCAGAGTCGGTTTGCGAATTTTGCAATTATCAAGTATGCGTTCATGGAGTCCGTCAAAGGAACCGGAGGTTAAGGTGAGTATGTCAGCAGGTGTTTCCTTAAGAGAGGCGGCAGGCAGAACTGGTAACCCCAGCATGGGAAGAAAACCGTTGAGCGAGGCCTCCCGTGCCACGTCCTTATTGGGCTGTTTGGCCAGAAGTATTCCGCGCGGCTGCATGTCCACCAACTTATTCGCCAGGAGCAGGAGTGAATCTTTTTCTTTCTGGAAAGCCGCGGCGTCTGCCATGCCGTATTCCACTTTACCGTTGCCATGGACAGCAATGCCAGGCGAATCGGTTCCGAGATAATCGTAGCTGTGTATTAAAATTTCGCGAGCACCGCCGAGTACCGATTGACGTGCCTGTTCTACGAACGTCTCAGGTTTCGTACCGAGTGGATCGAACCAGGCGCCGCCGCAGTGCCCCTGACTGAAATCGTTTGCCCAGCCTTGTATCCAGGACGCTTGTGTTTGCGGACGCCGTCCTCCTGCCGGGTCGTCCGGCTCACGCGTTTCTGTCCCAATATAAGACATGCCATAGAGTTCCGTGTCACGAAGTACGTCGTAGCCCGCCTGATAGTATTTCTCGTACCAGCATGGAAACTTTACCATAAATTGCACATTTGGATTGACCGCTTGCCCAGGTTCCAAAATATATTTACGACCCAGCTCCAGTTGAAATTCCGATCGGGCATCGCCCCAGCTTCGGTCGGCTTTCAACTTTGTGCACAGTTTACAGGTACAACTTGTTGAAATGAAATCGTCGAGAATAATGAGGTCGAAAAGCTTCGCGGTCCGTTCGGAAACTTTTTTCAGAAGTTCATGTTCCTCGATTTTACTCTGGCATGCGGTTAGTGGCCATACCTTGGTATTAGTGGGGCAAATCGCACCTTGGACATCAAGTCCCGCGGCTTCGAAGTCCCGTTTTACAGCTTGGAGCAGATCTTCATCGGCAAAGCGACCGTGACGAAACGTCTCCAGATAGACACGTGTTACGCCATGGTCCTTAAACCACGCAATGGCTTTCGTGCGTTCGCTTTCGCGCGAGAAAAGATCAATAATGGATTCCGCCTTGCACGTACAGGCAATCGTGACCGATTTGCGTGCAGGCATTTCCACTTCCGCTCCATGGCCTAACCCGCATTTGCCAATCAAGGCAATTAACAGTGTGAAGATTAGAATCAGTACGTTAATTATAAAAAATCTCATATATTTCTTTCGTTAGTAACAATATTTAGTACTATTACGTCGACCGTTTTTTTCGCTTAGCCCTTTAGTTATTTCCAGTTGCGTTTCACAACGTTCCCAGCATTGTATTATGGCAGACCGTAACTCGCCGCACTAAATATGCAGAAGCCAACGGTCAAAAGTAAACCTGTTAAGCATTTTTCAAGTCTTTCATTTTTCCTGGTTTCTGTGAATGAAATGCTTAATTCAAGGATTTTCTACTTAAACTGGAGCGAATACAAATCCGCGTCTTTCATATAGAAGCGGATTTTGACGGGCTTTCCGATCAATTCGTTCACATTTTTGTTATTTTTGAACAGAACCACATCGTCAATCCAGTTACCGACGAGCAGAGGCGACTGTGCCCGTTCGAAACCGGGAATAGGACAATCATTTTCATCCAGTAATTCCACTTCTATAGATCCGGCGGCCGAGGTTGAGTAATTCAGGATAAGATCACTTCCTGAAAAAGTTAATGGTTTCGTTGTAAAGACACCTTCCTGATACGAGGCGTGAACAGAAACGAAGCCGTCAATGCGGAGGGAATAACGATGAATTTCGTGGGTCGGCTGTGCGAAATTATGCTGTACGTAAAGTGACATTTCTGTCGGACTCGTCTGGACGATTCCGCGAGCCGGATAGTTTGAGCGTGAGACCCAATTCTCCCAGCCAATACCGGGTCGTACGAATCCTTCCATAAAAGTCCGATCGTAGACATAACCACCGCGTGTCGTCATGAGAATAACATCACTGCAATCGTGGTACATGTCCATTACGACGCCAAGCTCTTTGGCCTTCTCTTCGGAAACGACCTGCTTGTCCTTCATAAAACGGGCAGCAATGGCGAGATAGATTTGCGGTGCCCGATAATAGGGAAGTGTCTGGTTCGTATAGAGCTGTTCAAATGGAACGTCGCCATAGGTCATTTCCTGCGGTGCGGTCCAGTGGATAAAATCGTCCGATTCCACTCGCGCGATTTTCCGTATTTTATCGACGCTGGTGCGATAATAGCAAATATATTTATTTTCTGATTCTGACCAGAACGCCACATTTTGTGAATCGAACGCCTTGCGGTTCTCTCTTATGACTCCATTATCCTGAATCTTTTTCCAATGAATACCATCTTCCGAGACGAACGCAAACAAGGCGTCCAAGCCGCCGAGTGCCTTATATCGTTCCGTTTGCGGCACGCCGGGCCTCGTATCGATAAAAGGCGCGAAGTTGTGTGTGACTCCGCCGGTGGTCGTCTTGTATATGATATTGGTTTTCTCGCCTCCTTTTTCGACAAGATCGAACTGGGGACGCTCCCAGGTTTTCCCATCGCGACTGGTAAGAACCGCGGTCAGATATTCTCCTGCACGATAATACATTTTATACGACTCTTCGCCATCTTTTATTACGGTAAAGTACGCGGAAATTGGTCCTTCCCACGATTTGTTCAGAACGATAACAGCACCCTCGTCCCGCGGCTCGTGCAGAATGCGTGTCACACCATCCATCGTTCCGAGAATATGAGAATCGACAAACAGCTCCAACTGATTACCTATGGGAACGCTTTCGCATGTTCCACCGTCTGAAGCAATTGCAAAAGTTGCAATAAACATAACAGACAATGTCATTACAGAAATATGCATCCAATAACGCATGAAAAAACCTTTACTTTCTTTCTCAAGGACTAAAGTTCAAAATTGGCCTCATTACTGCCTTCACTCACAGTAAAGATGAGGCCGCTGTCTTCTGGCGTGGCAAATTTTTCGGGAACAGGAAACTCGTTCATGATTTTTCGGACTTCGCCAGGTTCCAGTCGCAAGGGTATTTGCGGGTAGACACCCACATAATATTCACCAGTTGTTATGGGTTCAAGCAGGGAGTATTTTCCATCCGCGCCGAGTGAACCGACGGCGCAGTCGGACTTGTCACGTTTTAGAAAGAGGACCTCGCCGGTGGATACGGGTTTACCTTTTAAGCTGATTGTTCCGGAAACGGTCCCGACGACCGGTTTTCCACGACACCCGGAGCCGGCACAGAACAGACAGACAACGATGGCCGCGGTGAGTATCGGTCTTAATAAATATATTTGCATAATTTAACTTTTCTGAATGTGGAATCGGTTACATTTTGTACGTGGCTAATGCGTTCGCCCGGAGAGGGCGCAACGCATTATAAAAGAGTGGCTGTTTGTTACAGCGCGGTGACCGTGTTGCCGTCATCGAAGGTGCACAGTTGCGTTAAGGAAACAAATTCTATTGTTTCGCTTACGAATCGCACGGAGCCATCGCCGCTGCAGAACTGTGCGCCGCCCGGGTGATTCGAATTAAGGATTGTATTTGACCCGTACAGATAGGAGACGCCGAACAGAGCCGACGAGGAGGGAACGACGAAATTAATCGGATAGCGAACACAAGTCAGACCAATGGGATAACCCACGAGATTTTGCGCCGGACTCTTTATACAGGCTTCCCGGATGGTACGTTCCTGGAATTCGAGGCCGCCCCACCAGCCGCCACCATGATTTGAAGAGAGCCACAGCCGCTCATCGGTCGCCTTGATCCGCACTTTTGCCGACTGCTCGCCAACGACAAACGTATTGCTCGTACCGTCGAGAAACGAGGCAAATGACTTGTTCTCATTAATGGTGAGCATATTGTGGTCTGCGACAATACCCCAGCTTGCTTTAACACGAAGTCGACCGGCGGGGTCTTCATAGGCGCCGGATAGGCCAACGTAATCGATACGCTGACCCGGTTCGTAATCTTGCAGATATTGCGTGTCCCCTGAAATGACCACGTTTCCGGGCTCTTCCGCGGAGGGGCAGCAAAAGGTGGGAAAGTAATACCCAAGAAGTACCGGGTTACATGCGGCGTACTTCGTTGTACTATTTGTTATGCGGGTTGAAAAATGCTTTTTGCTGAAGTCCAACTGTGAGAAAACGGCTGTCTGTTCCATGAACGGAAGAAGTCGAACGCGCCAGTTACAGGCGCCAATAACATTCGAGCCGCGGACCGTGGCCCCGACGGGAAAATTATTGTGCACATCGTGATAGTTGTGTAAGGCAATGCCAATCTGTTTAAGATTATTGGTGCATTGCATGCGCCGTGCCGCCTCGCGTGCCGCCTGGACCGCCGGCAGGAGCAAGGCGATTAGTATGCCGATAATCGCAATGACCACGAGCAGTTCGACCAGCGTAAAGCCAAGTTCTTTCTTAAGGGTGTAATGTGTTGTTCTCATGTTTCTCTCTCCTGTTAAAGTTGTTGTGGAATTTCTTAAGGCAAACATTCGTTTTTGGATAAAGCGGTCGGTTCTGGGTCCGAACGCCCTAATCTCTTTGCATTTACTTGTGATTATACCTGCATGGCGGAGCCGCGTCAATAAAAAAACGGGTCAATAACCTTCGTTTTTGGGTCAGGCTCCGGGTGCGTCTGCGAGTTCAAGAGTGCGACGCCTGGCGAAATTTACGGCAGGTCAGACCATTCTGTTTTTTGAATACGTAATAGAAATAGGTTTCGTTTTCGAAACCGCACTGAAAAGCGATGGAAGAGCAAGACAGATCCGTCTCCAGCAGCAGAAGCTTTGCCTTTTCCAAACGGGTCTCGAGAATACAATCGTGAACCGTCTGGCCGTAAGCGAGTCGAAACTTGCGCTGGAGCGTACTGCGCGAGATGCACATCATTTTGGTAAGTTGATCGATGGTGAGCCCCTTGGTCGCATGCTGGCGGATCAGGGTGAGTGCCTCGGCAACGATCGGCTCTTTTTGCGACTGGGTATTCGTTGACTCGCGCAGAATAACAGACGTCGGTGGCACCAAGCGTACTTCGGATGCCAGCGGCATGCCCCGCATAAGCAGGTCCAACTGTTCCGCGGCAAGAAAACCGATCTTTTCCGGAGCCAGAGCAATTGTCGAAAGCGATGGATAGCAGAATTCGCTCACGACGTCTTCATTACCAACGCTCAAAAGGGAAATATCGCCAGGGACCTTAATTTTGAGACGATGACACGCATTGAGTATCTGTACTGCCTGCATGTCGTAACAGGCAAAAATACCAATCGGTTTTTCCAGTGAGAGCAGCCAGCGATGAAGGGAAACCTCTTCGTGCGGATGCTCACTATGGAAACGGTCAAAGGGCAAATTAAAATAGGCGCAGGAGGCAGAAGACTGCTTGACGGACTCTTTGAACGAGAGAATCCGCTCATTGCACCAAAATGTGGCCTTGTTACCCACAACGGCAAAACGAGTCAAGCCAGAGGCCAGCATATGTTCTGCGGCCATGACCCCCACCCGACGATGGTCACAGCGAACGACCGGAAAACCGCGTCCCTCTTTCCCATCATTCAAATCGATGACCGGCACGTTGAATTTGCGTATTCGCTGAATAAATTCCGGATTATCCAGCCGCGAGATAATACCGTCCCCTTGCCACGATTTCGTCCATTGGGGGACGTGCTCGTAGACCGCTTGCGGCTCCATGAAGATTTCCCAAGGTTCATGCTGACGTATGTAACGGCCAATCCCTTTGAGAAGCTGACGCCCATACATCGACGAGGTCTCTATAAAAATGGCGACCTTGGGGACCTTATAGGCCTGCAGCGGGGACAGTGGCGTCATTTTGTCGTTACCTATTCTAATAAGTCAACATGCGTTTAAGTCAACATGCGTTTACCCGGCCTTTTAGCCCCGAACGATATTCCATACGCGGTTGGCCGTCTGATAAAAAAACGCCGCGACCAACGGTGGTAACGGCGTTTACGCTTATTTTGCGTTTTCAGACTGCCGGCCCGAGGAGCTTCGACGCTGCGGATGGCTACTCGGGGGGGCTGCGGATGGCTACTCGGGCTACGGGTGACCGGACTGGCCGGGTGACCGGGGTTAGTCGAGGAAACCGACCAGCTCTTGCGAACGGCTCGGCTGCTGAAGCTTGCGGACGGCCTTGGCTTCAATCTGTCGAATTCGCTCTCTGGTGACCTTGAAAATGTGGCCCACTTCTTCCAGCGTGTAGCTGTAGCCGTCGCCCAAGCCGTAACGCAGTTTAATAATCTCACGTTCCCGATAGCTCAAGGTCTTGAGGACTTTGAGTATCTTACGCTTGAGCATTTCATGGGTTGCGCCATTGGCCGGATTTTCTGCGGCACCGTCAGGCAGCAGGTCGCCGAAATGACTGTCTTCACTATTGCCGACCGGTCGGTCCAAGCTAATGGGGAAGCGATTCATGGCCAAAATACGGCGCGTTTCGTCGACCGGAGTATTGGCGGCTTCGGCGGTCTCTTCGAGAGTCGGCTCACGACCGTTTTCCTGCAGGAGCTGCCGGGTCACGTTGCGCATTTTCGACATGGTTTCGACCATGTGGACCGGAATACGAATGGTACGACTCTGGTCAGCTACTGCCCGCGTTATGGCCTGGCGAATCCACCATGTGGCGTAGGTGCAGAACTTAAAGCCACGTCGATACTCAAACTTATCGACGGCCCGCATAAGTCCCGCGTTTCCTTCCTGAATCAGGTCGAGAAAACTAAGCCCGCGATTGCGATATTTCTTGGCGATCGAGACGACCAGACGAAGGTTGCCTTCCGACAGGCCCCGTTTCGCGTCTTGATATTTCGTGAAAATCTCCTTGACCGCGGCCACTCGATTACGCAAACTCGTGGGCGACTCCTGCGTCATTTGCAGAATGTTTCTAAATTCGCGTTCCCAATGGCGACGTTCATACTCCGGACGCCCGCTGGCCTTGTGCTCACGTATCCATTTTCGCAGTTCGTCCACGCGGCGGCTGTATTCTTCAAGCGAGCCGATCATCGACTCAATGCGTTGGGTACGCAGTCCGAGTTCTTCAATGAGTCGAACCGCGCGACGCCGACGCCGGCCAAGATTCTTCCACGCCTTGGCACGCAAGGCCGGATCGAGCGAGACACTCGTTGCCCGACGATAATCCCGCGCGTTCCGCATGAGCATGCGTTCAAGCGTGTGCAAATTCGTGGGGAAGCGCGTTAGTATCTGCTTCTTTTCCAGATTGTCCGTCTCACTCACCTGAACCGTTCGGTCAAAGGGAAGTCGATTGTCAAAAACCAGTTTGAGCGTTCGGACCGCATGCTGCATAACATAATCGCATTCCAGCAGTTTGGTTCGAAACTTGAGACGGGTCAGCTCAATTTGTTTAGCCAAAAAGACCTCTCGCTGTCGCGTGAGCAGGGGTATCTCGCCCATTTGCGTCAAGTACATACGAACCGGGTCGTCCGACCATGTTTCCGACGCGTCCAGCTTAAGAAACTCGTCGTCAATCGGCTCCAATTCCTCTTCGTCGTCTTCGTCTTCCGAACCCAGAATTATACTGTTGTCTACGTCCTCTTCGTCGTCTATCACGGGATCGACACCCAAATCAAGGTCATCGACATCCGAACCGATCGAATCATCGTAATCGTCCAGTAATGCGTCTGTATCGTACAAAATCAAACTCCTACCAGTATAATGGTAACTCTCCTTCAGCCAGTTGTGACCTGTATAGCCAAACTCTATACATCTATAATAATCACACTGAAGAAAAAATCTAATAAATCCTTTTATTTTTTTGGAATTTTTTTAAAAAAAGCCCGATTCTTTCCCAAAAAACCGGAACCTTTTCTCTAAACTCCAAGGCAAAAATATCACTGCCTTCTGTATCTTTACTAAATTAACAACTCCTCCTCGCACTCGGTCGCAAACTCCGTTTTAGGCAGGTCACAACCTGTTCCCGCTTGCGAACCAACTCATAAACGCAGGATTTTTGACTGCGTTTCCTCTCCAGAGCATTCTTTACTTATTATATACACGGTTTCACCATCCGTCAGCAAAAAAACATGAAAAAACGACGTTTTTCCGGAAATTTTAACCCTTTTCCGCCGCTTTCGTGCCACTTCTGCCTTTGCTGGCCGAGACCGTCTGCTCGTCGCGGCGCCAAGCGGGAGCCAAGGCGTGGACCGACAGTGCCCTCTTCCTCCAAGGGCGGGAACCAGTCGAGACCCGTTCCCTATTCTCTTCTTTCGGAATTATTTTCACGCCCCTTGCGTTTTTCAGGCCAAGATAGGAGTATCCGGGAAAGTTTCGTGCCTGCTTTGCCGTTTATGCCGGTTTCGCGTGACATTTCACGTCGTGCGGCCGCGTCCAGACGTCCCTGCCCAGGCGTGCACAGAGGCTGCCCGACCGAGGTTCGGGCCTGAGGGCCGGCGCAAATCGCCTCCACAACAGGAGGAATCACGCAAGATTGAGCCGTGTCCGCTTGATGGACCGGCACTGCTGGTCGGCAAAATGTTCACAAGAGACCGTCTGGGAGCGAGGGAACGTAAGATTTCGCCAGCCGGGGAGGGTTACCCCAGCGCGCAGCGGTCCGTTCGCCTGTGCAAACCATTACACAACCTGTCGTACACAAGCCGGAAGGAGTCGCGAGCGACGCAGACGCGTTGTTCGACCTGTTCGGCGTCAAGAAAGGAATAAAGCATGTTAACTGAATATGTTTCGCCCCGCAATTTTCTCTTCGACTTTCGTCGTCGTATGAACGAACTCTTCTCGGACCTCACGCCGGAAATGCGACCTTCCTGGCCCTTTTCCACGCTTAGCGGAGTTCTGCCAGCGTCCAGCGTCTGGGAAACGAAGAACGCCTATATCATCGAAATGGCCGCACCCGGACTCACGGAAGACCAGATCGAACTCGACCTCGTTGGCAATCAACTGACCATAGAACTGGCTCAGCCGGAAGTCGACGAAACCTGGAAAAACGCCCGATATTGGCGGCAGGAGCGCTCAACAGAGGCTCAAAGCGTCAGCCTCACACTGCCCAGTGCGGTTGACGCCGCCGCCATTTCGGCTCAGGTCGATAACGGACTACTCGTTATTACCCTGCCGAAAAACGCCAAGTCGTGCGCCAAAAAAATCGCGGTCTCCAGCAAGTAGCGGGCCGTATCAAATCGTATAGGAAAGAAAGAATCAATAAACAGGAGAAAACCCATGACAAATTGTGCTTGTAAAGATAGTGAATCGGGAAAAAAAGTCGCGAAAGTGAGCGGTTGCTCAAGTGAACAGGGAGCACCCGTCACGCTGCCGACGACGAATGAAACGATCCCACCGTTGGTCGATATTATCGAAACGGACAAGGATTTCATCATTCTGGCCGATATGCCCGGCGCCGGTCCGGAAACCATTGACGTCTCCTTCGACAACGGTGAACTTACCATCTTTGGTGCCGTCGAAGACGATGCGGATAACGAAGAGGAATGCGTTTGCGTCTGCTGCCAGTGTGAACCGGGCGACTACGCACGAAAGTTCCAGATCGGCGACGCCATCGACACCGACAATATAACCGCGACGTTCGAAAATGGCGTCCTGGCCGTTACCCTTCCGAAACGGGAAGAGGTCCAGCCGAAAAAGATTTCCATCTCGAAACCGGAAAAAGCGGAATAAAAACGCGTTTTTTGCTCAGCCCCAACGCTCGCCGGGTTGGAAACGGCGGGCAGGTGGGCTCTGTGGGTGGCGGGTTACAGAGGTGGCGTCTCGGCGGTGCCGGGGGTATGGTGAACCGCAAGGGGGACGTGCCTGGAGAGGCGAATATTTGCGCTGCTATTGCTGGGCCGGGCCCTGGCGAGCAGGCCCTCTTGCGCGAGTTTTTTTCCTGTTGCCTTTTCACGTAATCGTGGTATAATACGAGAGAAAGAATGCCCGTGCACGTGGCACGGTCAAGAGTACCCATCGAACACCCTGGCAGGCGGCCGCAGTCAAGCAGGCCGAAGATTCGTTATGAACCCGATTGAGCGATTTCACATTTCCATACAACGACAGGAGGGAGGCCCGGCTATTCTTCTGACCAAGGCCAGTGCGAAGCCCTCGCCGGCAGACGAGAAGGAACTTACGAGCCGGGCACGGGCGATAAATTTTCCCACCAACGGCTATGTTTCCCCGCTGAATCTGTTTTTTCACCATCTTCCAAGCGGAGCCAGCGCCCTGGGACGTCTGCTCCCAAGCGGACCGTATGGCGCAGGCGAGCCGTTCTCACCCCGAGCCTACTCCGTGGAGTATCTGCTTATTCCGCCGGATGTTATGCGTCGCTTCGCCAATAATCCAACACTTCTGTTCCAGACCCTGCTGGAGAACGGGCAGATCGCTCCTTTTGCGGGCGGCCTTCCTGTGGCGTCCCCGGTCGAAATGGTCATTCCGGACACGCAGTTGGACGAAGCGCTACTCGACGGTCTGGCCGTTGCCCCGGGCAGTGGTCCGCTCGCCTTTCTCCTGCAGTCGGTCCTGGATTCGATCGTGACCTGTTTTACCGGTACACCTTCCCCCCTCCACCTCCTTTCGGCACTCTTTACGCTGCTCCCGGTCGACTGGCGTCCGGAGCTGACCTTTACGCTGGGCGTCCCCTTTTCCGAGGAATTTCCCTGGCGGCTGGTCTTTCTGCCTGCGGCCATGGTGTCCTCTACGGTATCCCAAGGCGGCAAGAGCACCGAGGGACCGGTTGTCCCCAAGGGCGTCCCCATCATTAATCTGGAGGAGCTTGCCCGCGCTTCCAGCCCTCCTGACGTGATTGACGGCTGGCCGCTGTTCATTCGTGAGGTCCTGGAGCAGGGCGAGTATCAATTCCTGCAAAACTGTTATGAAACGGAGTTCCCGAACAAGGGCAAGGAAGACGACTTTGCCGGCCAACGCACTACAGTAGAAGACATAAATCATATAGGTTTTAGCTCGCTCTTTGAACTTAAGCACGTTACCGGCAAGGGGTTATCGGGTGAACGAATGCTTTTCAGCCAGCTCACCGGCCGGAAAGCGGAGCAACTGGACGCGGTCATTAATACAATGCGAATTGAGCATGAGCAGCCGCTGGCCCTGGAAGTTGGTGACGGCCGTATTCTCTCCCCGTACCAGCAGTTAGTGGCGTCGTGGCCCAGTCGGGACACGGAACTTTTGCGATTCGATTCGCTCCTTGCGCACGCTCTTGATGGTGACTTCGGTGCTTTGGAGACCTTGCGCAAAATATGGAACTCTCTGGTGACCTCGGGTGAGGAATCCTTATTTTGGATGATACGCGAGGAATATGCGCACTACATACAGAGTTACCTGCTGTGCGAGTCGGAGCGAAGTGAGTCGCGCAGTGTGAATAAGTCGTTCCACGCGCTGGAGATTCTCGAAATGCTCTTTGAAAAGGCGGTCAGGCGTCCGGAATAATTTACCACTGTTTCTCTCTGTTGTCCAGTTGACCTATCTTGTCTCCGTAGCGGTTTCCGAACCGGGAAGTTGTAGAACTTCTTTTTTGGGAACCGCTCTTTCCCAAACCAAACGGCAACTGTCCGCCTCGTTTTCGGCGGGTGTCACCCATACCTTGAAAGAAAGGAACAACAATGACAACAACAGAAAAATGCACAACAGGCCACTGCTTGGGTAAGTGGACCGCTCTGACCCTGGTGATCGTGCTTGCCCTGGCCGTCGTGGGCTGGGCCACTCTGGAGCAGAGAAAGAATATTCTCAAGACGGCGGAAGGAATGGAAAGCTGCTCCACGTTCGTGGAATGCGTGCGCAAGGCCGGACTGGCCAACGTCCTTGAGAAGGATGGCCCCTTCAGCGTTTTCGCGCCGACCGACGAGGCTTTTAGCAAGATAGGTAAAGAGCAGTTGACCCAGCTCCTGGATAACAAGTCGGCCCTGACCGCTCTGCTCCTGTATCACCTGGTCCCCCGCGCAATGAACGTCGACGAAATGAACAATATCGAGGACTGCATGACTTGCACCGTTCCCCAGACGGCGATTCCGTGCTCCCAGCACACCTACGGCAAGGCAAAATTGATTCGCTCCGCCGTCCCCTGCACCAACGGGGTCATTTATGTAATCGACTCGGTTCAGGTCCCCCCCTTTATGGCCGGTGAAGACGATACACTCGACGCGACCGAGCTGACCGTAATCGAGACTCTTACCCCCGAGAACACCACGTCGGCCGCGGAGAACAAATCCAGCGGTACCGGGACTGTCCTGCAAAAGGGAGCCGCCGAGAAAGCCGACAGCAGTCAGAACACGACCGCTGGTGCTGACACGGAAAAAGGCAGTGTCGAACGAGTGGGCGAAAAAATTGACAATCAGGTCGAGCGTGTGGAAGGGGCACTGAAGCGAGGCGCCGAGAAGGTGGAAGAATATTTCAATCCGTCCAGCGAGCCTGTAGAGCCGAAGCCCAGCGAAACCGCGCAGCCGAATCCGTAATACCGACGCGATTCCCCACAACTGCGGGAATCGCCTTCGCAAGCAGACAACAACCATGAGCGGCTGCCTCCGCGCGCGGCAGAGTGCTCGTGACAACAGCATCGCAAACGGCTTTGACTGCCGGCCACGCACGAGGCCCGCTGCGATGATATATGGAAGCATCTGGCACAACTTCTGTTCCGGGTGCTTTTTTCATTTTTCTTGACCCACGCGACCGGCTCGCCAAGGCATGTTCTCCATAACACCGGCGCAGAACGTGTTTTTACGGCCGGCCGGGTAACGGAACCGGTCTGTAAAACCAGCGATAGGCTTGCGTTAGAGATGATCAAGGAAAACTTCGAAAAAAAATCGAAAAAAATCGGGGGAAGTGGGGTCCCGGGGGAGACGAATTTTCTTTTTTCCGTTATAATAGTAGGTGTAAAATGACGTCATGCCAATCGAGCGACGTTGTATGCCCTGATTATTGTAAATAGAAAATGAAAGGATTACCCCATGAGTACGCGATATACCGTGACCTGTTCCTGTGGCCAAACGCACCCGGTGGAGATCTCGCAAGCGGGCGCGGACCTGCCCTGTTCCTGTGGCGCGACCGTTAAGGTTCCCAGTATGCTGAAACTTAAAAAGCTTCCTCTATGGCAAGAGGAGGAATCGCAACCGCGTGTGGCTGAGCCTGTTGTGGCTGCGGGTCAAACGGTGCGTATCTCGCCGCTGGCCGGTAACCGGTTGGGCATTCTTTTGGTCGGGGTCCTGCTGACCGCGGCGTGTGCATTCTTTCTCTATCGACATGTCTCGCGACCGCCCATGCTCGTTCAGGTCTTCTTTAAGCAGACTTCTTTTGCCAGTGGCGATACCATCGTGCGGCGGAATTCCTCTCCCGTAACGCAGGAAGACTATGATTTTTTCCTCCTTCGCGACCCTGGCACCAACCAGACATATATTATAAATGACTCGGTTATCGATGTTATGGCCCCGTTTGTGGCGTACACCTACTTCGACGTCCTGCGTAACGGACTCGACTTGAGTGATAATTTTAAAGACAATTTCGACGATATACGCAATCTGCATCGCATAGCGACCTGGGCCTGGACGCTCGGACTGTGTATTTCGGTCCTCGTTTGCGCCGTTCCGTGGCTACTCCCGCGACGCCAAAGGACGGTCGGCGCGATTCGCGGAGCCCAATGGACAAAATAACCATGCCTGCGGATGACCTGTCCGCTGTCTGCCCACTCGTGGCAGAGCTAAAATCCCGAATGCTAAAAAATGACTCAATGGCGCCCGCACTGTCCCGATTGAGTCAGGGTGAGTCCGTCTGTATCGATGGCCTGCAGGGATCGGCCGGCGCACTGCTCGGCGCCACGTTGCTCGATGAGCTGCGCCGACGTCATGAGAAACAGATCCTGCTTGTCGTCGCGCCGACGGCCGGCGAAGTCGACGCTCTGGCCGAAAATTTCGCACTCTTCTCCCAGCTTCCGCTCGAAGTCTTTCCCCTCTTGCCCGAAGTGCTCTCGCAGAAGGAAAACGAATTCTTTGTCCCGGAAGACGTCCCCTATGGTACGCGTCTGCGGTGCATTAAGAATCTTTCCGGCAACCTGTCAGGCGAGCCATCCATGGCCATTCTGGTAACCTCGGTCCCGGCACTGCTGGCCCCCGTCCCCGGTCGACAGGATATTGCGGATAATACCCTGTCCATCGTCGTGGGGCACGAAGTCGACCGGGAATCTCTGCTCTCCTGGCTTACCGCGTTCGGATTTGCCTCGACCTCGGCCGTTACACTGCCCGGTGAATTCTCTGTGCGTGGGGACCTGGTCGATATTTTTCCGTGTGACCGCAAGGAGCCGGTGCGTGTGGAGTTTTTCGGCGATACGGTCGAGTCGATTCGTCCCTTTGAAATCGCGTCGCAGCGGTCAACCGGGTCACTCGACCGGCTCGACCTGTGCCGACTGCGTCTTTTTTCCCACGTCAGTGGCACGTTTACGGAGCATCTTCCGAAAGAGACGACGGTCTTTCTGGCGGATACCCCGCGCGTCATGCGTGAAATTCAGCGCCTGATCGCAGCCCCGCGACCCGGAACAGCCAATCGGCCCGAAACATCACAGTCGGCGGCCGATGTCATGAACGCCCTGTATCGATTTCCCACGATCCACGCGGTCCCCTTTGCCGACGGGACCGAGGTTGCCTCACTGCGGTTTTCGCTCAACACGCAGAGTGTCGACCGGTTTCGTGGCAATATTCAGGACGTCTTTACACAGGAGCAGAATCTCGACCCTGCGAGCAAAGTCTACCTCTTTTGCCAGACCCAGGGCGAGAAGAACCGGCTGGACGAAGTGCTCTCCGCCACGCCGGTCGCAAAGCGTAAGAAACTCATTACGACGGTTGGTCGGCTCTCGGAAGGTTTTCAGTGGCCCGACGAGAACTTGATGGTTCTCAGTACGGTTCAGATTTTCGGTCGTCTTGCCCGAGGCCCGGCGCGACCGCGTACCATGTCGAAAACGATCGATTCCTTTCTCGACCTCACGCCCGGCGATCTGGTGATTCATGTCGGCCATGGCCTGGCCCGATTCCGGGGCCTGAAGACCATTAAGAAGGCACAGTTGGAAGAAGAGCATCTTGAACTCGAGTTCGCCGATAAAGTTTCTCTGTACGTACCGACGTCGAAGATACACCTGGTTCAGAAATACGTAGGTTCCGGCAAGAAGAATCCGCGTCTGGCCAAGATTAACGGCACACTGTGGCTCAAACAGAAAAAAGAGGTTCAGGAAGCGGTCTTTAGTCTCGCGGCGGAAATGCTCGATGTAGCCGCCGCTCGTAATGCGCTCGAAGGGATTGCCTTTCCGGCGGATACCCCTTGGCAAAGCGATTTCGAAACCAGTTTCCCATTCTGCGAAACAGACGACCAGCTTGCGGCAATCGAAGCGATCAAGCGGGACATGGAAGGAACTCGGCCCATGGACCGCCTGCTCTGCGGGGACGTCGGATTCGGCAAGACGGAAGTCGCTATGCGGGCTGCCTTTAAGGCCGTCGCGGCCAATCATCAGGTGGCCGTTCTCGTGCCGACGACCGTCCTGGCAGAACAGCATTACCGTGTCTTTCGCGACCGCATGAGCACATTTCCCGTCTCCATAGAAGTCCTCTCACGATTTACCACCGCGCGCGAGAAAAGGAGTATACTCGACCGACTCGCAAGCGGGAAACTCGATATCGTTATTGGCACTCATGCCCTGACCCGCAGCGACATTCCGTTCGCCCGACTGGGCCTGGTCGTGATCGACGAAGAGCAAAAATTCGGCGTCTCCGATAAGGAGCAGCTCAAAAAAATACGAAACCTGGTCGATGTCCTCACGATGACCGCCACCCCCATTCCTCGCACACTTCATTTTTCGCTCGTGGGGCTTCGCGATATCTCCAATCTGGAGCACGCGCCGGAGAACCGACTCCCGGTCAAGACGCAAATCATTCGGTACGACGAAGATTTCATACGCAAAGCCATCCTTCGTGAGTTAAACCGGAATGGGCAAGTTTATTATGTTCACAATCGCGTATCCGATATCGAAAGTGTAGCCGCGAAACTGCGCGAGATTGTGCCGGAAGCGAGGATTGGTGTGGGCCATGCGCAAATGTCAAACGAGGAGCTGGAAGATGTCATGCGCAACTTCGTTCTGCGCAAATACGATGTCCTCCTGTGTACGACGATTATCGAAAGCGGATTTGACATTCCAAACGCGAATACGATTTTTATCGACCGGGCAGACCGGTTCGGCCTGGCGGAACTGCATCAGTTGCGGGGACGCGTCGGCCGCGACCGGTATCAGGCCTGGTGTTACCTCCTCTTGGGCCGACATCAGGTGCTCACGCCCGACGCGTCGAAACGCCTGGCCGCCATATCCGAATACAGTCATCTCGGCGCGGGATTTCAGATTGCCATGCGCGACCTGGAAATTCGCGGCGCTGGTAATATCCTCGGGACCCAGCAGAGCGGTCATATTGCGACCGTGGGCTATGAAATGTACTGCGATTTCCTTGACAGCGCCGTTCGGGCCTTAAAGAAAGAGCCGCCCCGCATTGCGATCGAAATGGAAATCGACTTGCCGGGCGTGGCCGTTATTCCCCACTCCTATATTGCGGACCAGCGAGCGAAAATCGACGTCTACCGCCGCCTCCTTCGCGCCGTGACTCTCGAAGAATGCAACGATATGCGCACGGAACTCGTCGACCGGTTCGGTCCGTGTCCCCCGGAAGTTACCCGACTCCTGCTCTTCTCACGCATTCGCGTCTGTGCCTACCGCTGGCGCGTTCGTTCCATACGACTGGCCAACGAGACCGGAACTCCCTACCTGCTCGTGAAATTCCATGTGACCGAACTTATGTACCGGCTACGCGACTTGCTTAAACCGCACCAGGTACCACTTCGGCCCACGGACGAGCAGACTGCCTATATTCCCGTGCCGCCCTCTTATATTGCCAAGGACCCCAACGACCCCAACGTGGTATTATCCGAATTCGTCTACCATATTTTCAGTCTGGAGCAACCGTCGTGAAATCACCTCAACACCTTAAACCGAAATCGTTCGCTATGAACATGACGCCCATGATCGACGTCGTCTTCCTGCTCATTATCTTCTTTATCATCTCAAGTTCCATGATTAAGCAGGAAGCGGCGATGAAACTGGACCTGCCTGTGGCGGCAACAGGCGAACAGGCAACGGCAGAAGCGACTTCGGCAAAAGTCGTTATCAATATAGACGCAAGCGGTCAAACCTTTCTCGGCACCCGGCCCCTTGCCATAGACGACTTGCGTCAGGAATTGATTCGGCAGCGGCAAGAGAGTTCGCTGCCCCTGGCCATTCGGATTCGTACCAGCCGGGAAGTCCCGTACGCACAAATTGAACCGGTCCTCGTTGCCTGTACCCAGGCCGGCGTGGGTGATGTCTCTTTCGCCGTCTACGATGAGTGACACGACGTTCCGATTCTAACCCAAAGTATCTCGTGCAGTTACAATTCCAAGAGAAGAAACAGACGCCTGAATTCCGGGCTGATCTAAAAAAATAGGGGATAACACCCTTACGAATGCTACCCCCCGAGAGGAATCGTACTATACAGTTTTCCACCCGCTACGATCGTCGGAAACTGCGAACAGGGACACAATTAGTTGGCCCAGAACGCATCTTCGGCGAATCGAACCGCGACTGCCGGATTGACCAAATCCGCTTTGACCGCAACGTTATCGCGAACGATTTCCCAAGGATTGATTTCTATACCACCGGTAACAGAAACGTAATCGCCACGAGTACCAATGGTCCGCACGAGCGAGTTACCGGGCACTTGAGCCACGGCCCCGCGGTCGGGAGTCGGCAGAATCCTGGCGTCGGAGAGCGAGGCCAGATCACAGCCGGACTTCTCCGGCAGATTCTGGAATCGAACCAGGGCCACGACCAAGGCAAGGTCCATGCAGTTTTTAACTTCAGCAAAGACGGTATCTTTTTCGGCCAGGTCGTCGTAACGCTCGGTCATAGCCCGAGCCCAACGGTTCGCGGCCACGTCTTCCTTTTTCGAAACCGTTCGATTTCCAAGGGAGTCAAAATATTCACGTTCGGTCAACGCTTGCGCCTTGGTCGCCGCGACGTTCCAAACGAGACCATCCGCATCGTGATACACCGTATCATAAGCAGGCTCAATCCAGAAACGCGGAGCAAAGGACGACGAACTCTTCGCCCGAATCATACTGAAATAGCTCGGAAGTGACTTGATCGGGGCAGCGTCGAACCCCAGACTCAACCGCTTCATGCGATAATCCGCCGCGGCCAGAACAGTTGCCATGCGACTGCTCTCCGGAATCCCCGAAAAACTCACGGTCATCATACCCATGGCAGCTTCGTTTGCCTCTCGCTTAACTTCCGGGTCAGCCATAGGTTCCATGGCGGCAAAACGGGCCAGCGCCTCTTGCGTCGGGTCGATTGAGCAGGAAATGACTTCCGGCTTCGTATTGTTCCAGGCTCGCAAAACGGTCAGGAGATCTTCCAGGAGCAAGACAGGCTTACCGGACTCTTTGCCCACAATCGTACCAGCGTCATCGGCGGTCCAGCCTTCGGCCGGGCCTACGAGATAAATATCGTTCTCTTCCGGCACCGCAACAACGTATTCTATTGCGGTAAGCCCACCAAGATAACGAGCCGCGTCCGGAATGGGCGTCTCGTCCGCGTGGCACCGGGCAACCAAATCGTTCAGACGTCGCAAGGATACCTTGCGCTGGGTAACCGCCTGGTCCAAGTCACTCGGAATAGCGGCCAAGGCAGAACGCACCGTCTGACCCAACTCACTCACCTCTTCTCGCGCCGCAACGCGAAACGCCTTTTCCGCGTCAATGGCAAAACCACCGACCATACTTCGATAGCCCCAACCCATATACTCAAGGTCCGACATGGACGAGCCGTTGTCGTTGTTATTGTTGCTATTGTTATTACCGCTCCGGCCACTTCGGTTATTGCTGTTGTTATTGCTATTATTATTATTGTTGTTGTTATTTTGCGCATAAGCGACATTTGAAAGAGTCGGGGCGGTTGTTACCGATTCCCAGACGGCGGTCGCCAGCGAGATTGCAAGGAACCCCAACGAAAGAAAACAAACCGTACGAAACGATTTTCGTGCCAACAAGTTCGACATCATTCTTAAACCCTTTATGTGATATTTCCCTTTACTTGAGGAAGGAACCGGCCAATACGAGGAATCTGTCGGGCAGCCTCAAAAAAGGCCTTCCCGGAAACAACGATTCCGACAATACTCTAACTATATAGGATACCTGAAACTCGCAATTTTACAAGATTTTTTTCTCTCTTTCGGGGAAAATTTCCCAAATTAACTCAAATATTTTGGTCATTATCGTGAAAATCGACAGGAACGGGCCTCGCCGGGCGAAAAATGACGCGGAATACGCCCTTCACTCCGCCGTCGCAGTAAGTCCTTAATGCCGGTTCAGGAGCCGCTCATAAACTTCACGAATACGCTTGGTCATGTAGTGGTGGTCGAATTGCGCGGCGAACCGACGTCGCCCCTCCTCACCAAAGCGGCGACGCAAAGCCGGGTCGCGCGCCAGGCGAATGAGCCGCTCCGCCAGTCCGTCAATGTCCTTCGGGGGCAGTAAGAACCCCGTCTCGCCGTCAAGGACGACCTCTCGGGCACCATCAACGTCATAACTGACGACGGGCTTCCCGGCCAGGAATGCCTGCGGTATGACCCGGGCCAAACCTTCCCGGAGGCTCGTGTGGACGATTATATCGACGGAGCTGAAGACCGCCGGAATGACTTCCGGGGGAATCAGGCCCGTAAAAACGAAATAACTGCTCAAGCCCGCGTCGGCAATCGCCTTGGCGTGCGTTTGCGTGAGCAGACCGTCGCCCACAAAGAGGAAACGGACGTTCCTTTCCCGCTTGACAATCTGTTTCGCCGCTTCTATTACATATTCGTGACCCTTTAAATAGAAGAGACGGGCGAATTTGCCAATAACGATGTGCTTGTTCAGGAACCCAAATCGCTGCCGGTATTCGTTTCGGAACGAGGCCGACCGCAAAAAAGGCTCCGTTTCCATCCCGCTGTAAATTGTGGTGAACTTTTCCGGCGGAGCTACGTGCCCCTGAACCATAATGTCCGTCATGGCATCGGCGACCGATATGAAAGCATCGCACTTGCCCGCGGCTCGTTTTTCGAAAAATCGATACAGCTGCCGACCGGCATACCCTTGCCAGGGCCCAAAGGGCGCTCCGTGAATCGTGTGCACAATCGCGGGAACACCCAGTTTCCTGGCCGCGTAACGCCCCAAAACTCCAGCCTTGGCACTGTGCGTATGGACTACATCGGGCTTAAAGTCACGCAATGCGCGACCTATCTGACGATAGGCACGGTAGTCCTGCATGGGATGAATGGCTCGCTGCATGGCCGGAATAATCTTGTGCGGCACCCCGCCGGGAATTCCCAGCGGACGCACTTCCGGACGCAAGGCGTCAGAAGGCTCGTCCGTACCCCAAAGCTGACGCGTTCTCGAATCACACGAACGTATCCCTTCCACCTCCCGCTCCGTTGACGCAGCAACAGGCAGGTAATCGCCCCGGACCCGATTGACCAGGCTTCCTTCCGGCCCTTGAGTCGGACCAAAGAGCAAGAGAACCTCATCACCATAATCCTGAATCAGATCCTCGCAATTGAGGATCGTGTTCTCTTGCGCCCCGCCTATAATAAGACGGGTAATAATATGGGCAACTCGCATGAATGACTACTTTCGCCCCGGGTTTATTTGTTAATCAGATTAACCAGGTTACCAATCGTTTCCACGAGAGTGCCGGATAATTCATAGGGTTCCCCCCAACTCCAAATCGAGCGCACTAATTCGTAAACCGCAATGGCGGAAGGAATTAGAATGATAAGACTGGGGACCAAAAAGAGGAGAATTTCCGCACCGGAATACTTCGCCTCCTGCTGGCAACCGCGTCCGAGCGCCCAGGCACATCCGCCTGTATTGGCCGCTGGTGCCGTAGCAACTTCGGCCACGGCTTCCGGGCTGAAATCGGGGGTCGCTTGAGTAAAATCGGGACCGGCCTCGGCGGCAGGAGCAGCCACCGGACCTTGAGCAAAGGGGTCGACCGGCGTACTCGGCGCCGCGCCGGCCAGATCGGCCATATCGGCAAACGGGTTAATCCCGCTGTCGGAATCGGAGGAATCGCCCGTGGCAAATGGGTCGGCCGCAGCCGTGGCAAACGGGTCAGCAGCAGCCGTGGCGAATGGGTCAGCTGCGGGAGCCGCGGGCGCCGGAGTGGCAGGAGCCGCGGCCGCTGGCGTCGCCGGCTTCTCGTCCGCTATGCCATAGGTTCCGCCTTCATCTTCGGCCAGGAACAGATTGTCGTCCGCTAATGTAATGACTTGAGAGGCACTTTCGGAATCCGATTCCTGCTGCGCGTCCGCACCGGGCGCCAATTGAAAATCTTCGCCCGATGTGGAGGCCGGGGACGCCGGAGCCGGGGTCGGGTCACCTATAAGCTGAAATATCTCATCTTCCGTGGCAGGCTCGACTTGCGTTTCTTCCGCCTGTTGGGCAGACGACGCACTGGCCATGGCGGAATCGTCTGCGAGCGAGAAGCTTTCCTCTTCCGGAATGAGCGAAATGGAACTTTCACCGCCAAAGCTGATCTGACTTGCGGACCCGCCCCCGAGGACGACATCACCCTTATCCAGATCAACACGAGAGGCATCGCCCCCTTCGTCCAAAAGTGACAAACCACTATCGACACCAAGATTAAGCCCGCCGGCCGAACCCAGCGAAAGACCACTTTCACCGGCTAAATCAATCTTACTGGCCGCAGGCGTTCCCTGCTGCTCCTCGTCGTCTCCAAGAACATAGACACCACTGTCACCAGGCTGCGACGGGTCAACATCGGAGACATCAGAGGCGTCTTCCAGGGCCGAATCTTCGTCTTCCCCTCCGAGTCGATAGTCCGGCTCATCCTGATAAAACGAAAACGAGTCATCATTATTAGGAGCCGCGGGGCCATCTTTCTTTTCTCCCGAACCCTCTTTAATTGATTTCGTCAGGTAGTCCTCAACGTCACTCTGACGAAATTTCCAGTTGGAACCATCTCGAAAACCTTGAAGTTTACCCTGTTCACGCAAACGGTTCACATCGCCCGGGACAACGCCGAGCACTTCCGCCGTCTTTTCAAGATTGTAATAAGTTGTCATAAGGTTTCCTTCTCATTGTTCGTTGCGAAGTACTTGGTCTCGTATTTGTGATGGAGACAGCCCGTCGCGGTCGCCATTAAAGTCGTCCAGTTTTAAATCCCATTGAAAGTTCCGCGAAGCCACAATACGTATCGTCGCGTCGTTTCCCGAAGGGCGAATATGATAGACGCATATCCGCTTCGTCTCCGAGTCCACGATCACCACCTGCTGGCAGTCCGGGGCCACCATGCTGTCGAACGCGTAGAGCGGCGGTACTTCCAGCGGCCTCGTTATCGGGACCGTTCGATTCCCTGCCACCAGAGCACTCTGGTCCAGCTCCGGCCGACCGGAAACCGGGGCCAGATTGGGGCCTGCGCCCACGACCCGGCCGGGTACTCCCGGCGACTGCGCTTCCGCTCTCTTCCAAGGCAGATTCGTCAGCCAGCACAGGACAAATCCCAACAGAAGCAGCAATAGTGTTCGTACCATTCGGGTTGTAGAGTCCACTACCGGTCTCCTTTCGTCTATTTTATATAACTTCATGCAAAAATCAACAAGAAAGTGGTCAAAAAAATGTATTTTTTGTCCTTTTTCTGCAGATTCAGCAAATTAACACGATTTTTCCGATTGTAACTACCCTAAAATTCGCAGGTACCCGGCGTTCGCGGGAACGGGATGACGTCACGTATGTTCGCGATTCCCGTTACAAACTGAATCACACGCTCAAAGCCAAGGCCAAAGCCACTGTGCGGTACGGTGCCATAACGACGTAAATCCTCATACCACCAGTAGTTCGTCTTGTCCATCCCCTGCTCGTTCATACGCGATTCCAGAACGTCCAGATGAAATTCACGCTCGCTGCCCCCGATAATCTCGCCTATCTTGGGGACCAGAACGTCCATCGCTCGCACGGTTTTTCCATCGTCGTTGACCCGCATATAGAACGGCTTGATCGTCTTCGGATAGTTATACAAGATGACCGGCTTGCCAAAATGCACTTCCGTTA
The DNA here is from genome assembly GCA_030539295.1 of Planctomycetia bacterium. Taxonomy (GTDB): domain Bacteria; phylum Planctomycetota; class Planctomycetia; order Pirellulales; family Thermoguttaceae; genus JAUNBG01. The sequence continues at coordinate 47,978 of JAUNSJ010000026.1, forward strand.
AATAACGCTCGTGCTCACTCTGTAAGTCGATTCCCCACTCCACTTTATATTCAAATTTATGGCCCGAATTCACCAGAATGTCCACCGCATCCGTATAGGTCAGACGAATGAAATCGCTGTCGATTATATGTTGAAGTGTTTCAATCAGGGTCGAATCGAACTGCAAGTTGAAAAACTGCATGTCTTCCGGGCAGGAGGCCAGCACATCGGAGAAAATCCTCTTCAAGAGTCCTTCGGCCAACTCCATATTATCTTCCAGTTCGTAGAAAGCCGCTTCCGGCTCAATCATCCAGAACTCGGCCAAGTGACGCGATGTATTGGAATTTTCCGCCCGAAAGGTGGGTCCGAACGTATAGATCTTGCCCAACCCGCAAGCAAAGGTTTCGCCTTCAAGCTGTCCGCTCACCGTTAAATAAGAGGGCTTGCCGAAAAAGTCCTGGCTGTAGTCCACATGGCCCTTATCGTCCCGCGGAGGATTGGCCGGGTCGAGTGTCGTAACACGGAACATCTGGCCTGCGCCTTCACAATCGCTCGCCGTGATGAGCGGAGTATGCACATAAAAGAAGCCCCGCTCCTGAAAATACTGGTGGATGGAAAAACTGACCCTGTTCCGGATTCGCTCGACCGCGCCAAAGGTGTTCGTCCGCGGCCGCAAATGCGCAATAGTTCGCAGAAATTCCAGCGAATGACGCTTCTTTTGCAGAGGATACGTAGCCGGCGCGTCGCCAAAAAGCTCAATCTCCTCCGCTTCCACTTCGGTAAACTGCCCTGTGCCCGGCGACTCTTTGACCAGTCCCAGAACGCGAATACTGCAACCGGCGGCCAGCTTCAGTACGACCGATTCGTAATTCGCAAGCGTATTCGGGGCGACAATTTGGACATTGCCCAGGCAGGAGCCGTCGTTCAGTTCAATAAAGCTGAAGCCGGCCTTGGAATCGCGCCGGGTACGCACCCATCCCTTGAGAACGACGGTTTTGCCAACAGCCGCTTCCTTGCGGGCACAGGCAACGGAAATCCATTTATTGCTACATGTTTTCATTATTGGTTCCTGATTGTTTTATAGGCCTTTTTTAATGGGACTCTTTTAAAGGGCTTCCGATTTCGTAAAATTGGGTTTATGCGGGTAATAACCGGGCATAAGGCCTGAAAAAAGGAAAAAGGAAGGACTTTAACTAAAAGATTATACCGCAAATTCCGATTAGGGGAAAGGCCCCAGCGAACCAAAAGACGGGAAAAAGGCCCCGGAGTGGAGAAAGGTGCAGCAAGGACTTGCCACGAAAAGAGAATTTGTTATAATGGTGAGCATTGGGTTAAATTGGGAGTGCGTTTTCAGGGAGACGAACTGGAGCGAACTCTGTCGAAACCAGAAATAGAACAGACAGCAGCATGAAATTTTCACTGATTGACCGGATAGACGAACTGGAGCCTGGTAAACGGATTCGAGGTTCGAAGGTGTTGGCCATGGCGGAGGAGTACTTACGGGATCATTTTCCGAAGTTTCCTGTCATGCCAGGTGTGCTCATGATTGAGGCGATGACTCAGGCCTCGGCCTGGTTGGTTCGGGTGAGTGAGGATTTTGCGCACAGTATGGTCTTGCTAAAGGAGGTCAAACATGTCAAATTTGGCAAGTTTCTCCAACCGGGGCAAACCTTGGTGGTTACGGCGACCATGGTGAGCGAAACGGAGCATGAAGTTGTCTTAAAGACGGAAGGGACCATTGATGGAGAGACGCGTATCCGAGCGCAGTTAACCATGGCCCGCTATAATTTAGGCGACTTAAGCGAGAGTCAGGCCGTATTTGACAGTAAGCTGATCGAGCGACTTCGAGAGGAATTGGCATTAATCTGGGACCAATACATCCCGGAGCGTGACCAGAAAACGAACTAACAGGATAAGAAAACTTAACAGCAAATCGCAGGAGGAATTCCCTTACATGGCGACGAAAGAAGAAATTTTGGAAGGTGTCAAGGAAGTATTGGTCGAAGCACTGGCGGTGGAACCGGACGAAGTCACGCCGGAAGCCACGCTTGTGGACGACCTGGGTGCGGAATCGATTGACCTTTTAGACATTGTGTTCAATTTGGAGAAACGGTTCGATGTGAAGATAGACCGTGGTGAATTGATTCCGGAAGACCTTCTGAACAATCCGGAGTATGTCCAGGAAGGGCGTCTGACGGCGAACGGGCTGGAAGAGCTGTCGAAGCGGCTTCCCAATGCCAATCTGGATGCCTTTAAGATGAATCCGATGGTACAGAATCTGGCGAAAGTGCTGACCGTAAGCGACATGTGTCACATCGTTGAGACGAAGCTTTGATTACAAGGAGAGTCGGATGTCGGTTGCCTGCGGGGTAACCGGCGTTCCGCAGATAACAGGAAAGCAATTGCATGAACTGGTATTGGATAGACCGATTTACTGTCTTTGAAAGTGGTCGTCGTGCTCAGGCGGTCAAGACGATTTCTCGAGCCGAGGATTATTTACGGGACCATCTGCCCTTTCATCCGGTCATGCCTGCTTCCCTGGTCATAGAGGGCCTGGCACAGACCGCCGGGCTGCTGATTCACGAGTCGCACAATTTCAAGAAGAAGGTTGTGCTCGGAAAGATCCAGAAGATTGTCTTTTATAATACGGACCTGGTACCGGGTGACACGCTGGTTTTTAACGCCGATATAGACTATATAAAAGAAGAAGGGTCGATGGCCTCTGTTTCCGTCTCGCGCGACGGTGAGCTTATTGGCGAGGGGGTCCTCATCTTTGCTCATCTTGGTGAAGATTTCGCCGGCCGTGACCTCTTTGCCGAGGGTGAACTGGAAGACCTTGTTCGTGCCTATGGTATGTACGATATTGGTGTTATGCCCGATGGGTCGCGTATTCCGGACCCGTCTCTGGTAAAGAAGTCACCTGCCACCTGAACTTAAAGGATTGTTGTTTTTATGACACGACGTATTGTTATTACCGGTATTGGTCTGATTACGCCTTTGGGTTACGAAGTCGAAACGGTATGGAAACGTTTGCTGGCCGGGGAGTCGGGGGTCGGCCCGATAACTCTGTTCGACGCCTCCAATTTTCATACGAAAATAGCGGCCGAGGTTCGCGACTGGGATATCTCCGAGATTGGCGAAGATCCGGCGCAGTGGGAGAATCAGGACCGTCACACCCGCTTTGCCGTCGGTGCCGCCTACAAGGCCATGAAAGATTCCGGCCTTTTGGATGACGATTCCTACGACCATAATCGGATGGGTGTATATACGGGCGCCGGAGAAGGCAAGCAGAATTTTGAGCTGTTTACCGACATGATGATGGCGGCCATGAACGAAGACGGTACGTTCGATGAGGGGCGCTTTGTCGAAAAGGGCCTCGAAATTCTTGACCCCGTGCGTGAGCTGGAGCAGGAGCCGAACATGCCGGCAGCGCACATTGCCGAGCGATTCCAGGCTTATGGTCCGAATATAAACTGTCTGACCGCTTGTGCCGCCAGTGCCCAGGCAGTGGGCGAGGCGTCCGAAATTATCCGCCGCGGGGAAGCCGACCTCATGATTGCCGGCGGTGCCCATTCCATGATACATCCCTTTGGTGTAACAGGGTTTAATTTACTCACAGCGTTGAGTACGCGGAACGAGGAGCCGACGCGTGCCTCGCGCCCGTTCGATAAGAATCGCGACGGGTTTGTTATTGGAGAAGGCGCGGCCATGGTCATTCTCGAAGAGCTTGAACGAGCCAAGGCCCGTGGCGCAAAGATCTACGGCGAACTCATCGGCTACGGTTCCACGTCCGACGCCTATCGTATTACCGACATACATCCGGAAGGGCGAGGCGCCATAAGTTGCATGAAGATGGCACTGGCCTCGGCGGGAGTTCAGCCGGAAGAGATCGATTATATCAATGCCCATGGTACCAGTACGAGCGTTAATGACCGGGTTGAATCGCTTGCGATACGCGAGACTTTTGGTGACTACGCGGCCAAAGTGCCGGTCTCGAGCACGAAGAGCATGACAGGACATTTGATCGCGGCGGCCGGCGCCAGTGAACTCATCTACTGCCTGCTTGCCATACGTGATAATATGTTACCGCCGACGATCAATTATGAGACGCCGGATCCGGCCTGCGATTTGGACTATGTTCCGAACGTTGCGCGAGCCGCAAAGTGTGATATAGCCATGAGTAACAGTTTCGGTTTTGGCGGGCAGGACATAACGCTGGTCGTTCGCCGCTATGCCGAATAATTTCGATTATACGGCCGCAGTTCGGGGAGTCTGTGAAGATATTTGTCTTCGACTTCCCGATTTTTTTCATGTTCGCATGGCGGACGTTGCCATTTCGTTTCGGCAGACGCGGCATAACGAGAACTACGGCGTTTTTGCCTCATTAACACCATTACGATTTAAAGATGGTGCTGTTACGGAGAAACGGCGCGGATGCTTCTGGACGATTCCGCCGGTCCGGGATAACACGGGGCATGCTTTTCTATATGTCCTGACGGTTTACATGCCGCGATTCGCCAATCTGACTCTCACGGAAAAAATTGAGACTCTCGTCCATGAACTCTACCACATTAATGAGAATTTTAACGGGGACCTGCGACGATTTGCCGGACGCTGCTACGCCCATGGCAGTTCCAAAACCCGCTATGACGCCACGGTACGCAAATTGGCCGCCGAATGGCTCCAGCGTGAGCCGTCCCCTCAACTTTGGGCCTTTTTGAAATATGACTTTGGCGAGCTGTCAAGCCGTTACGACGGAATTACCGGCTTGTGTGTCCCGATTCCTGCCCTGATTCGCGTGGACCCGTCCTAATACGGGTCCAGACCGCTCGCAGGCCGGACGCGTGCCAAATGGGTCTGTGATAATAGACGATGCGGCGTGATGAGCAACGAAGTTGGTTGCCGAGCGTCAGGTCACGCCCTCCTCGCAAATCCCGCTCCAGTAACAGTATTAACGAAAAAACTTGCACTGCCACGGTGCAACGGATTTGCCATTTACCCATCATTGCCATTCCGCGGCGGCCTGTAAGGCCAGCACATCATAGCCCGGGGTAAGGAGAAATACA
>JAUNSJ010000058.1 GCA_030539295.1 Planctomycetia bacterium
CTTTTGAAAAGTCCCCCCACACCCCTTCAAACTTTTTTTAATAGGCTTCGCCCTCAGTTTTCAAGCGGGGTTTAGTAGGCTTCGCCCTCCAGAGGTGAGCGGGTTGGCAGTTCTTTTCGTTGTTGTTTGGTTCCCGACCTGCGAGCAGTCGGGAACGTTATTGACTCACGTATAGAAATTATGCAAAAAAGTACCGCACACCTGAAAAGGAAGATGATACGGTACTTTCGAAACGAGGCTAAGCGGTCCGGGGTGCGGTTTCCCGACCGTGACGGGCCTCGCTCATGTCCAAAGGGGCACAAGTCTCGTCACAAGGAGCATAAGTCTCATTTGCCCTGTAGGGCGGGCTTAATGACGTCGTACGGAATGCTGGACAGTGTGCCGGGAGGGTCAACTTGCGAATTGGTCAAACCGGGGAAGGGCCAGTCGAAATTGGCAAAGATCAGCTTGCCGTCGTAGATTATGGCCTCGCACGGCTGGTCCAGTTCGCCTCGATTGCCGTCGGTATCGTCGTTTTTCAGGACGATATAAGGCTCGACGTTTTCCCCTTTTTTACAAGGGGCAAAGGCCCAAATGGCGTTGTTCTGCGAGTCGTCTATAATAACGCGGTCGGTCTCGGGGTCGTAACAGATTCCGTCACAGCACTGAAGTTTCAGGTCGGTCCAGGATTCGAAATTGACCCCTTGCTGATTCAAGGCGTCGAAAACATTAACGACATTGTCGCGCTTATAGTTGCCCTTTTCGTCGGGCCAGGCACCGTAGAGAAAGCCATTTCCGAAATTGCCGAACCAGACCGTGCCGCGTGCGTCGACGGTTATCCCGTCCGGCCCGGTTCCGTCGGCGCGACCGAGTTTAACGACCTTTTCCCAGGCCAGGCAGTGCGGGTCTTCCGGAGAGGACGCGACTTTAACGGGAGGGACCTCGCCGCGGCCCGCGTTCAGCACTTCTTCCGCTTTGAACATAAAGACGCCGCCGGAACCAATATTGCCGTCACTACCGTCTTCCTGGTCAAAACAGGAATCTGTATAGAACATCAGGTCGCCGTGCCAGAGTATACCGTTGGCCAGCTTAAAGCCTTCGACGACGGTTTCCACCTCGCCGGTCGGCTGGCCCTGGGAATCGAGTACGACTCGCAAAATTCGCGACCGATTTGACTTGTCGTGAAAATACTGATTATCACAGACGTACAGATTCCCGTCGGGTCCGCAGTCCAGACCCATAGGGCCGCACTGCCCGGTAATCGGGTGTACCGGATACTCCAGAATCTGCTGCCAGGAGCCGTCTTTGGCTACCTTGAGAAGATAGCCCCCTTGCGCGGAGTCTGCCTTCTTCATAGTCTCGTCCATACGGCTGAAATTCGGGACATTTAAATAGAGTATGCCTGTTGCATCCCCAACGGTCATTCCGTCGGGATTGTAATAGGCGTTGCCCAAATTGGCGAACAAAGTTGTTTTTAACGCACCCTTTTCAACTGCGGGGCATGCAGCGGCGAGGGTCATGAGGAGTACCGCTACAGACAGACTCACACTTCGTTTTACATTTCGTTTCACAATCGTACCTTTCTTTAAAGTTGTTTTTTCCCGGGCACTTCTCTCGCGGAAAGTGCCATCCCGGACGGCCGGCGTAATCAGGACCGGCAAACTCATTGTCTTCATGGCAGTGCGGTCCGCGGGGAACCGCTCCGACACCATCTCATCGCGCTTTTTTTGTTCGAAAAAACGCAAAAAAATTCTCCTGTTACGCCATTGCCAAATCTGCCAAAAGAGGCTATAATAACGACTTATCGGTAAAGCTAAGCCCGCTTCCTGTTGAACCGGCCCTGGCTCTTTCGCAACACCAACCGCAACTGTTCAGGAACAACGCAGTACAAACTCATGTCAAATTCGAACGACGAAAATACACACAATTACATTGTCCCCAATCTGGACCGGGCCCTCTCCGTGCTGGAGACCCTGTCGCGATATCCGAAAGGACTGGGCGTAACCAGTCTTGCGAAGATCATTGGGATTCCGAAAAACAGTGCCTTTCGCATTCTGTACACGCTTGAGAAGCGGGGCTACGTGGAACAGTCGTCCCAGCGTAAGCTGTATCGTCTCACATACAAAATTCTTACCCTCGCGCACAGTGCCTTTGGCGAAACACCCATCCTGGAACGGGCACTGCCCATTCTTCATTCGCTGCGGAACAAGACGCGTGAAACGGTTATGCTCGGCGTGCGAAACGGCGACGTTGGCGTCGTTCTGGAGCAGATACCCGCGCTGGAACCGATTAAGTTCAGCGTCTCGGTCGGCTATCAGTTTCAGCTGTATACAGCGGCGCCGGGCAAGGTCTTTCTCGCCTGGCTCCCGAACGATATACGGGACGATCTCCTTTCGCGTATTTCATTTCAAAAATTAACGGCAACGACCATAACGAGCCAAACGGCGTTCCTGGCGGAACTTCGTCAGGTGCGAGAGCAAGGCTTCGCGCTCGACCGGGGCGAGGAAGTCGCCGACCTGCGCTGCGTGGCTGCGCCCATCTTCGACTATCGCAATCAGCTCGTCGCAGCTGTCTGGGTCAATGCGCCGGCCTTTCGTGCCTCGGACCGGTTCCTCGATAACGTCTCCGGCCTGGTCGTTAAAGCCGCGAAAAATATCTCCGACCGCCTGGGCAGTGGCTACCTGTCGGACACGGCGGAAGACTAAAACGCCTGTCCGGCTTCGCGACGTTTGTCCCGGTCCGACCTGTTATCTCGCAGGGCGTTACCGCAGCGTGTCATTCAAAACGAATGAAATCAAGGGCCGCGCGGCCGGGACTCATATTTACCGGGTCAAACCAAAATCGCTCGACCTGCCCTGTCCATTGCGGATTTTCGGCAAGTGGAAAAATATAGTCATGGAATTCACCATCGACGACCACAGGAAGTGACACGGACTGCTCCCTCTGCACTCTGCCATTGCAAAAAATGGGATGCTCTTCGGACCCCCAGTAAAATACGGCACGTTCGTCGCCTTTCGGCTGACCGTCATACAACTTCATGCGCACACGCACCTGCCGAAACCGGCTTGTTTCAAGCGGTTTTACGTGGATCTGCATGGCCGGAATATCGGACCGGACGCGATACGTGACCACACACGATTCCACCAAATCTTCACGCAGTCTGCCCGTGCCGCATGGATGCCGGTACCAACCGTCTGTACTGCCGTTGAACTCCCAGCCGGTAACCTCCTTCAGGTCGACTTCCGGAAAATCATAAGGGCCGCAGCCCACTTCCTCCGGTCGTACAAATTTTGTGAATCCCTCTTGCGGTCGCTTTGCAAAAACTTCACGCAGTACTTCATACATACCGAATCCGTATTCCGCGTTCGGCTCCAGGTAGCTTCCCTCCTGCCATTCGTTAAGCGGGCCGAGCACAATTCGCTTATAATTATGGGCAAGGCAAAACGCCTTCGCCGTTTCACATACCTTCCGAAACGACTCCGGCGTCCGCCCTGTCACAACCATTTCGCGATCAAACGTGCGCGGTCGGCAATCCCAACCGGTCGGGACCCACGGAATGAACGGCAAAATATTCATCAACTGACATTCCTGCCACCACTGCTCGGCAATCTCCGTCATTTTCACGTAAGGATAAAATGGACCCATCTCCTCATGACGCTCTTTAAGGTATCGGCCCCAGGTCATGCCGAACCCGCTGTACACGGTAAGTTCATTAAAACCGGCATTGGCAATGAATTCAAGTTCATCACGCTTCAGGTCGGACGCATGGTACATACAAATAAAGTGAATGTCCTTATAGCCCGCGTCCTGTGCCATGCTTCGACACAACGTCAGAGCGCGGCGAATGCCTTCTCCGGCCGGAATAATTTCTCCATTTCGCTTTGCTTCCGCAGCTAAATCGTTGTCGATTGTGTGCGGGTCCCACAGCAGGACAACCGGATTTTCATTAATCTGATAATATTCCGGAAGCGCAAAATAATGGTCCAGCCAAAATTGAGTAATCGCTTTCAGCTCGGCCACGGAGTAGGAGCCTGGCAGGTTGTGATTGGCCCACATCACGGCCCAACGCACTGCCGTACGATTCTCGCACTGCAGGAAAGCCTTGAGCCAGTGGTCAAAAAGGGAGACGCCACGGTTGCGATACCAGTCGACGAACAGTACGCTTATACCGGCCTCGGCTGCCCATTTCACCTGCCAGGCAACCGCGTCCGGATTCCCTTCGTCGTACCAGCCGAGCAGAGGTCTCACTTCCGGACGTACGTCGCGCACCAGTTCCCATTCCTCACGCTGGAACATTCCCGGATAAATGTAACCGGCAATTTCAAGTTCCGTCTCAACAGGCTTTGGGGCCGGTATCGTACCGCGGGAATTCTTTGATTCTGTTTTTTGGGAAGTTGCGTATCCCGAAGTCCACAACAGAATCAAAGTACAAACCGACAGTCGCCACAGGCAACCGGAACCCCGACGAAAAATGCCATGCATGGAAGTGTTCCAACCGTTATTCCAAAGTCGGAGTAACAACCAGGCCTTGCCGCTGGGCATCGAGACTCTCCAGTTCATAGGCTCCGAAGTAGTCACAGTTATTGTCCATCCAGAGCGCCAGCGCCCGCTTTTCCTCCGGCGACAGTTTAACGTCGTAATGCCCGTCACAAATTAATTTCCACAGCGGTGAGCGACTCGCGCCGCACTTGCCCGGAAATGTTTTCGCTTCTGTGTACTGGTTCCAGGCACCACCGAAGTCCGGCTGCCATGTGATTGGAACATTCGGGTCCGAATTCCTGTTACTGTTACCCATGACAAAAACATGCGGACGCAGGTTCATATACGAGTTGTAAAAATACTGGCCCGCCTCGCCGCGATCCAATTTAAAGGTCTTGCCGTTTGCCGCTTCCTGGTCGTGACATTCAACGCAATGGCGATCCAAAATATTTTGCACCAGAGTGGGATAATTAAACGGATTCGAACCGGCTACTTCCGGCTTGATTTCGGAGGGCACGCGTTCGAACGCAATCGGATTCCCGCTGGTGGTATTTTGCGCTGTACTGTGTCGCCCTTCGTGGCAGCCGAGACAGGTGAGCGTTTCGCCTGGATGTACATAAGTTGCGCTTCTCATCGACTGAACAGCAACGCCATTTTCATCGAGTGCCTGAAAGTAAACCGGCACGTTAACCGGCATTTCAAATCTTGCACTACCGTCTTCTTCCACCGGTACGGTCCCCAAAACTTTTCGGGCGCCATTTTCGCCGGCGAAGCCAATCCAGGGCACATTGGCATGCGTGGTCGTCTTCGGGAGAACTTGCACAATGCGTAATTCTTTGATTTTCGCACCTTCCGGGAACGGGCGTGCTGAAGTGTATACATTCGTCACCCCAACGACCGCTGTCTTGGGCAGTTCGTCGGGAATCTCCTTACCGGCTTTTTCATTTTCCGGAATACCGACGAGCGTCTGGTGCGGAATAATGGGAGGAACGTCGGTTGCACGAAGTGCGTAGGGCGTTTGGCAGGAAATGTTTTCGTCACGATAAAGCAATGTTTTGTTACCGAAGACGTCCAGGAGGTAAATTCCATACCGGTTCGCTTCCCCTTTTCCGGACCCGCTGAACGGGTCATAAACGACCAGGAAGAACTCCTCGCTCAAGGGATACGCCTGACCATAAATGTGCGGAGGCCCGTGAACTCCAATCTCGGACTCCGGAAACGGCTGTTCCGGGGTCACCCGTCGAATCGGGGCCATGGGGTCGGTCCCGGTGTCGTCATCCTCAACCGTTGGGTCGATGGTAATAATTGACCCGAAATTCTGACTATGATGGCCACATGCCGTAGCGACAAATAAATTTGAATCGGGAATCGGTTTCAGATTCGTTTCAAAATGCGGCCGCGAGCGTTCAAGGTCGGAATAATTTCCCTGAATCGCACGCGAATCGCGCCCGTCAGGGAACGTAATCCACGGATGATGCGCCTGATTAAAACCACGGTCAACGTAGTCCCATCGCGTATAGACAATCATCCCGTTGTGGTCGACCGTCGGTGCCCATTCGTTTGTTTCATGCACACTTAAAGCAACGATGTCGCTTCCGTCCGGATTCATCGAATGCAGGGTATAGCTGGGACAAGGCCGGGCGTGACATCGGCCATAGCCGCCACGGCGCTCGGAGATGAACGCGACGCGACCATTCGGCAGCAGCCAGGGGTCAATATCGTTAAACGCGCCGTCGGTCAGCTGAACGAGATTCGTTCCGTCAATATTAATACGGAAAATGTGATAGCAGTTATCTTCCGTCCATGTATAGCTGTGTCGCGGATTCTTTGTATCGGCGGCGGCGAAATAGACCTGCTTGCCATCGTACGTCAAATGCGGCGCGAGATAGCCCCAGGTCGAATCGAGTTTCACCCCCTTAAGGCGTCCGTTCTGAATCGTCGCATTGGCCAAAAGGTCCACCACTTCCGGCGTACCGGAAAATGCATTTTTCAGAATAAAGAGACCGCCGCCTGGCCGGGCGTGAAAGCCAAAAAACTGGTCACACATATGGTTGCCTTCTTTTTCCGGCTCCGGATTGTAATGCCGTTTCATAAAGACAATATCGTTAAAATCGAGCAAAGGATTTTTAAGTGCAATCGTTCTTTGCACATCAAATACCTGTCGGAAGAGGTCGCGCCGGGCAGCGTTATCATCGACGGCCACGCTCTTCGCTTTCTCCTGCAGACCAGCCAAAAGAGTTTTTTCATTGGCAATAAGAGTACCGTCACCATTAGCGTCGAACGCGGCGGCCAGTGCTTCGGTGCGGCGCAAGATAATATCGAGCGGGTCGCGATCGGACTCAAGAATCGTCGATTGTATATGGGCGGCTGTTTTGGCGAAATTCTCCGGCGTGCCAGCGGTCAGGTCCCTGTTCATAACGTAATAAGTACGGCCCCATTCTTCGTCCGGAATGATGTTACCATCTTTATCCACGAACCGATTCACGAGCGCGACGTCCTTTTTATATTGCTCGCCTGGCACGATAATTTTCGCGTCGCACCAGTCGCCATGGTCATAAGCGTAGCCTTCAGGCCCTTCGTCGAGAACAAGAATAAGATCACGAATCCCGCTCAGATCGACGTTGCATTCTTTGGCGGCGTCGGCCCCGGTCATATAGCCACTGGACCACAGTTCACGGCCATTTCCCAGAACGCGAAATTGAGCGTGACCTTTCTCGCCCATACTCGCATTGATACCAACCGCGGCGTGAAAGGACATCCCTTCGGAAACGTCTGGCAGCTGAACAACCATGTAGCCTTGTGAATGATGGCCAACTCCGCGTGTAAACTCCCGGTCACCAATTTTGAGCGGCTCACCGGTAATAGAACGTCGCGATTGCGCTGTCTGGAAACCACAGGTTATGACACTCATGTCCAGTTCATCCAGATACACAACGGAATCTTCTTTTTGCTGCTCCTCATCGGCCTGACACATTTCCGATAAAGACACGGAACATGCGGCGGCAATAAGAAAACAGCACAATAAATGCAATTTCTTCACAAAGTTTGCACACGACATAACTAACTCCTTAAACTAAAGTGAACGACGCACCTACCGGTTCCGTTCCATTCTGTGCCGTCAGGCCAGCACAAAAAAACGGAACCCCGGTTGCATAAATCTTCTTCCATACGCAAGGCGGGTAACAAAACAGGACGATCAGAACGGGACTATCTTGGTGACGAAGAATGCCAGTTGGGCGGCATTTTCTTCTTTTCCAAATTCTTTCTCTCCTTGTCAATATTGACCTGATCGTCCTGGGACACCTCCAAATTAAAATTGTGGCTCCTCGCCCTTGGACCTATGGTGACCCGAATCGTACTGTCCTTCTGAAATTTATCAGGCGGAAGGAGCGATTGCGTCACCGGCCGTTCGGTCAACTTGCCCATTGAGTCCGGCTGCATGGCCGTTCCGGTCGTCTCGCCACAGGTAAAGCGAACGATCTTTTCGCCGGGCTGTACGGTTGCGGTGTACTGGCCATTTTTAATCACGCCTCCACCGCTGGCCACAAGACCATCGGCCGCTTCAAACTGAATGGATCCGAACTCGGCCGGCTTGCCGTTGACCGTGACTTCGCCTGTAACGGTGATCGGCTTATTGGGATTACATCCGGAGCATAAAGCGACGATTAAACAAATTGAACTTACAATCATTGTGTATTTGTTGCATGTCAGCATAATCAGTATCCTTTCGATAATATTGTGTACAATTAATACAAAAATTTTTAATGACAGGGCCGCAAGACCTTTCCGCACGGCAGAAAATGCGGCCTTGTCCGTCATGAGCCCGTTCAAATGACCTGTTCCCTGACGTATACGTTTATGCACACGCGGTAAGAACAAGAGTCGAACGGTCAGGAATTACAAACTGACACAAAACAAATTAATTTTCTGTTTCACCTCCGTAAGTCGAGCCGAGAGCCCGCCATGTCTTGTCTTTAATTGTATCGGAAACAAACCGAACGGAACCGTCGGCCAAGGCCACATTCACCCCGCCTGCATGCCGACTTCGGGCCGCGTTAAAATTTCTTCCATCCGGGGATGCTATACTTGGCGCCCCGGGAATTTCGTTGTGCGCTCCGGAATAAAAAACAACCTGGTCCGGAACAGACGAGTTTGGCGTCGTTATTGTTGCGTAATAGCCCCATCCCTGATTTTCGCAGAACCCCTGACCGCGACTGTCGTCCACAAAATTACCATTTGTGTCGACAATATCGTCTGTAAGTGGAAGTAGCTGCTCCGACATGATCATCGTATTGGAAAGCCCGTCCGTAATCGACGCTGCCGGAAGAGAGACGTTAAACGCAAAGGGTGCTCCGAAGAAATCTTCCCATGCAGAACTTGCGTAATACGGAGAATTCGCAGAATCCCAATGGTACTCATTATTACCAAAATTCAAAAGGTAATTAAATCGAATTCGATAGATCTCCGGCTGATTGACAGTAGCGCCCGGCCGATCGCTCGGGCAGTAATATACAGGCGCAGCCATCATGAGCGGATTAACGGCAGGATCCGTTGACCCCATATAACTTGCTGCATAAAAAGGAATTGAGAAATCATACTTTTCGTAAGCGGACATCATCTCAATAAAGGGCCACCATCGCGGCGGAAAACCACTTCTTTGCGGGGCTTTCGAAATAAACGTTAAGGAATGCGCTGGCGCGTTTGTAAACGAGTAAGGCAACATGGCATCATTAGCGTCCATGTAGTTGTGCATTCCAAGTCCCCATTGTTTCAAATTGTTCGTACATTGCATACGTCGTGCCGCCTCTCGCGCCGCCTGAACCGCTGGCAGGAGTAGCGCGATCAAAATCCCAATGATCGCTATGACCACCAACAGCTCCACCAAAGTAAAAGCTAAAGCTCGCGCAATTCTTTTAGTTGCCCCCCCCATGTATTCTTCGTATCTTTCCACACTGCCAATTTTTTCATCATTTTTCTTCTCCTTAATTTATGGTTGAAACTACCAAACAACGTCACCAGTGCATTCTCGTTCGTGCCAGTTGAAGAGCCCAAGCGTGTGACAATCGCCCTGCTCGCCTGTTCCGCCGCACGTCGCGGCCTTCTCGCGTTCGTCATAAGTAACAGCCCTAAAAGTACCCCCTTTCTTGGCCGAGTTTGGGTTTTGCTTGCGTTTTATATTCCAAACAACGTTTATAGTAGCATTTTACCATTTTTCGCTGGGCTTGTCAAGCATTTTTTCGTTTTTTTCCAAAAAATTCCGACTTTTTTCCCTTTGCGGGACGGCGTACCCCGGGAAACCGTGTAGTACGCGGGGCGTGAACTGTAATTTAGATAAAATAGCGAGGATATAACAGAAGACTGGACTCGCCACGCCGCCAGGTCGGGAACCAGACAATAACGAAAAGAGCTGCCGACCGGCTCACCCATCGAGGGCGAAGCCTATTAAAAAGAATTTGAAGGGGTGTGGGGGGACTTTTCAAAAGTCCGCCCCACGAAAAAAAACCACCTCTTCACACGCCATCATCCCACACATCATTCCCCTCCAACTGCATAACCATTGCGTTCACCAACGCCCCCGCGATTGAACCGCTCGCGCCGGTCATCGAAGCCAGACACCCCCGTTGGAGGGGAATG
>JAUNSJ010000005.1 GCA_030539295.1 Planctomycetia bacterium
TTTGCCTATTATACATAAATCCCCCAATCGCGCAACCCCACTTGGCGCGCACCCCTTCCCTCTTTCTTCCTGTCTTCCTTGAAAAAAACCAATTACCAGCAAATACGTAGTTGACAAGCGATTTCGACTTCTGTACAATAGGATTGTGCGAGAAAGAGGCGGCGGATGCGAAGGTCGCATGGCCCGTCAAGCCAATTTTTCAGCTGTCGGACAATTCGCCGTAAAAACAATGTAGCGTGACAAAAGGAAAGATCGTTGTTTACCGGGTATTAATTGAGAAACGGGGGGCAAAGCCATGCCAGACACATAACCGAAGCGGGAGGAGCGTTAACAGTTCGTTTTTCGGACCGGTTCAATCTGTCAAAACTTTTTGGGGAGGTTTTTTATGGGTACTTTTCAACTGGATTTAACGCCGTTCGCCGTTCATCTTCCGAGTCTGATCTCCGGATTGGTCCGATTAGGGATTACAATTTTAATCATCGGACTTATTGTTCATTTCATATTTCGTGCCATGTCGAAAGGCGGCAAAAGCAGGAGCAGAAGCGGTTCCTCCTACGCCGGTCGCACTACATCGGCCAGAGGCGAGAATATTGCCAAATGGCGAGACCGCTGGTTTGGCGCGATTATAGGCTGTCAATGCTATGTGATTCTCTATCTGATTATATTTCTAATCATTGTGCACGGGGCCAGGAGCGGGTCGGTAAGTGAGGAGTCCGCGAAGGGCACGCTTACGATAATGAACCTTATTCTGATTCCATTTGGTTTGCTGGCGATGGTTTTCTTCGTTGCCTTTTTCTATTCGAAATGGGGAATTGGAGGCGTAATTCTCGGAATCGTTCTCTTGCCCCTAATGGCGGTCCCGATTCTCAATTATATTATTTTCATTGCTCTGCTCTGGATAACGGATAACGACGGTGAGCCGCAGATTCGGGCCGGGGCAGGAACTTTTGCCTTACTCGGAATTGCCGCTACGCAATTCGTAATGATCGGCGTTGTTGGCGCGACGATCGGAAACCAAAAGCGTGCGGCGACCACGCGTCCCAACATTGCGCAGCGCCCGTCTTTTACCCCGCAGCAGGCGCCAAGGCAGCAAGTGCCAGGAATGGATATCTCGGCCATGCGGGAGAGTGCGAACGCCGCCGTTAACCGCTCAATTCAAGCGAATCAAAGCAATCCTGTCAAACGTGCCAACCCGGCCAGGAGCAACCAAAAACGGACCAAGCCGGCCACGGCCAATCCCTTCCGCCACACTACGGATTACCCACAATTCGCCGCCATTCGCGATACACTCGACAGTCTCGAAATTGCTCTTTTGCCTTCAATATACAAGGAAAAAGCTGTTAAGTTCGATAGGAACGGGAACGGCATGCTCGATAATGAAGACAACGAATTCGGGGCCTTTGCCGATGCAAACGCGAAAGCTCTCCTGGCCGACAGGGACGCGTTTTTCGAAAAACAACGTGCGGAAAACAGCTTGAGCACCCCCCGTCAATCAGCCGCCGCTACCGAGACAAAGCCAGCCGCTCCGGCCAAGAAGGAAAGGGTTCAGCCCGATTTCATTGACCTCGCTGAACTGCAATCGCTTACCATTCCGCAGGAGATTATGAACCGGGTCTACGACGCCGATCTGGACCACGACGGAAAACTGTCCATAAACGAGCGAACACAAGGGAATCTTCTCGATTTGGTTAAGTTTCTACCGCAGCCGGAACCCACTGAAGTGGAACCGGATACGGTCGCGGTCGTGACCCCTGACACGCCTGCTGCCCCCGAACCCGCTTCGGCACCGGAGCCCACGCAGGTCGCTGCACCGGAGCCAGAGGCCGTCACGGCGCCTGTGCAAAATGCGACTGCAACCAACGGCGATTCTGACGAGCTGGCTGGCCGCGACGACATGTCTCCCACAACGACCCCATTATATGACGGTTCAGGCAGGCTTAATCTGGCCGAGTTGCGGCGCCGCAAAAAATCCAATTTCTTCTATGAACACTATGCCAAAGCCGATTCGAACGGCGACGACATTCTCACAAAAGAAGAAATGGAAGTCGATGCAACAACCCGAATGCGAATGGGGATAAGAGAGCAAACCAACGACGGCTGTATTGACCTGTCTGTCCTTCACAACCTGTTTCACCCCATTAGCGACTGGGAGAAGAAACTCCTGGCCGGCGATAAGGACGGCGATGGCTTCCTTTCGCAAGAGGAATACGACGCCGCCAAATGGCCGTAATGTCAACGATGTCTCAAAAACACAAGGTGCGTCTGCGTCCTACGCGTCTCGCCTTGTGTTGATGTACTTTGCCTCACGACTGAAACATTTCCGGATGTGCGTGATGAAATTACGGTTCATAGTATTTGCACCAAAAGAATACAAACAACGGTAACTGAATGAAATAATTTGTATTTTCCTTGTTCGTGTGGTGCGCGGTTGCATGTGCGCTGATTTCTGTTCGTGCACTACCCGCCGCGGAAGGAGAGGCACGGTTAATGAGAGAACGTTCTACCAGTGAAATAAACAAGTGCTGGAAACCGTATTTGAAAGCCATGAACGGTTTTACCCTGCCGGACGCACCGCGACTCATCAAAAGCATTGAAACGAAACACTTTGGCGACGGAAGTGTGGTCGAACGTGGAATCGTCTGCGATCTTAAAAAAGAGCGTATTCCTGACACCACCTTTACACTTTCGCACTATGGTCTGCCGGAACCCGACTTCAATCGTCGCAGATCGGGAGCACAACAATAACGTTCCCAGCCTGTGCTGCCCTTACAGGGCGTGGTTTTATGAGGATATCATTGACCCGGGGAACGTCGAAATACGTTGTATTTCTCCTTACCCCGGGCTATGTTATGCTGGCCTTACAGGCCGCCGGTAAATGGCAATGACAGGTAAATGGCGAATCGCGTGATGGTATGTTGTGAAAAGTGATTGTTTTCGTTGTTAGCTGGGTCCCCGACCTGGCGAGCCGTCGGGAATGGTATTAGTTGGTTCCTGACCAGCGGGGCAATCGGGACCGTTAAGCCGTCCCTCACCGTACAAGACCGGTAGCAGGCAGATTCGTATTGCTGTGCGCTTCTGTTCGCATGGCCGCGGCGGCGTCCAGCAGTTCGTTATCCGGGACAATACGCTTTTGCGGCAGAACGACATGGCAGTCCTGCATGTCCGTAATCTCGCCAGGGACGAAATTTTCGGAAAAGAAATCAATGCCCGGATAGAGGTACCAAGGCGTACGCACTTTGTGCATAACCGTTTGCGTCTCGTAACTGTCCTTGGAGCAACGGATTTTATACGTGCCTGAATAGAGGATATTCTGCGAGACCGGGGTTCGGCCAATCTCCTGATCGTTCATATAGACCGTCGCGCCGGGCGGGTCACTGGTAATCGTGAGACGGCGGCGCACACTGTGACAGCCACTGCCAGCCACCACGGCCAGCAGAAGGAAAATCATCAGCCAGTTGCGCGCAATCTTGTTCTTCATGGCCCAAGTATAGTCATTTCCGGAACCCGCCGCCAGAGTAAATCGCCCCTTTTTCCCAAAATTCCGCAGAAAAAATCCTTTGAATCTCCTTTTCTTTCTCAAGAAAAAAATTTCGTCAATTGAATAATCTGGATTCATTGATATAATAGAGAAGTTACCCTGTCGACAGACCGGAACCGATAATGTCCCGAAAGTCCCTTTGTGGCTTTTATTAACACCACCAGTTATAAAGTGTACTGGAATAGAGATAATGTATTATAAAAAAACTTTTATTATATTATGTAGTATATTTCTATTTATCGCTACATTGACACCACTTGCGATCGTGCAGGCGGCGGACGGGCCGCTGTCGGTTTCAGTCGGTATTAATGGCCTGTATAAGAACGGGTTCTGGACGCCGGTTACCGTGCAGCTCGACGCGACGGACGTTGGTGGAATTCTTGAACTCTCGACGCCCGACTCCGACGGTGCCCAAACCGTATTGCGACAGGCCTGTGAGAGTGCCTGTGAAACGCTTTACCTTCCTTTTGGTAAAGCCAACGGGGAACTAATCTTACGATTATACAAAGAAGAGGGACAAACGCCGGTTTGGGAAAAAACACTCAAACCGCTTGCGGCCAAGCAGAAGGACAAATCGGACGCTGGCGATTTTCTCTTTCTGCGTCCGGTCGCCGCGGAACGACCGCTCTATTTGATCGTAGGCGACCCAAATATTGGCCTGACGGAAGCGTTGGGCGAACTGCGTATTAAGGAGGAGCGACGGCCCCTTGTGGCCGAGGTCTCCCACTTTACCGACTTACCGGACCAGTGGCTGGGTTACGAAGCGGTGACGTGCGTTGTCTTAACGACGACGGTCCCGGACTTCTTCGACGGCGTAACAGGCGACGACCCGCGACTGCTGGCCCTGGAAAAATGGGTGGAAAATGGCGGGCGATTATTCCTTTCGACCTCGGCCGATGCGATCCCGCTACTGCTTGAAGGCGGGCCGCTGGCTCGATTCCTGCCCGGTCGGGTCGATGCCGAACGTCATCCGGAAGTTCGTATCGCCAATAATCTTACGCAATATGTACCCAAGGCAAAGAACCTCGTTATGACCGGTTCGCTGGACAGTCCGTTTCTTTTGCCTCCGTTTCTGACCGACATTCCGGACGACGCCCGAATTGAAATTGCGGAAATGGAAACGCCTCTGCTGGTTCGCATGCCGAAGGGGCTAGGCACAGTAACGTTTTTCGCGGCGGACCTGGCCAAGGCGCCCATCGCCAACTGGTCCGGCCGGTCGGGACTCGTTTTGCGTCTGTTCCATTTCGATACCGACCGCTCGCGTCAGGCGACGGCGGACAGTTTCCTGGTCCAGTTGGGCTATAGCGACCTGGCCGGTCAGCTTCGCAGTACGCTGGATCGCTTTCCCAACGTGAAAAACATACCGTTTTCACTCGTCTTGTTGCTCGCGTTCGTCTATATTCTCTTAATTGGTCCGGGCGACTGGTATTTGACACACAAACTCTTAAAGAAGCCGAACTTAACGTGGCTGACCTTTCCGGTTTATGTCCTCTGTTTCTGCCTTTTGGTCGTGGTTCTAATGACTCGCGCCAAGCCGGCGGAACTGCAACTGAATACGGCGGAGCTGGTCGACGTGGACGTTGCCTCGGGGCTGGTCCGCGGCACGACCTGGTCCGGGCTGTACAGTCCATCCGATAATCGCTACGACATAACGCTTGTGCCGAATGTACCGGGGCTTGCCTTGGCCTGCGAGCCGGAAGTTCTACTGTCCTGGCATGGTCTGACGGGCACCGGCTTGGGCGGTATGGCCCCGAAGACGATCTCGCCGCAAGATTGGACGGAAGCCTGGCAGCTCGGGTCGCCGCGTTCGCAACTCAAGAAGGTCCCTGTTCGCATTCACGGTACGCGAAGTCTGCTCGGACGCTGGCTCGGCCGTCTGGACGGGGCGGTACCCAGTGCCTTAACCTCGTTTGATACCGTCCCAACCGGCACGGTCACGAATCCCTTTAACGTTCCGCTATCGAACGCGATTTTATATTACGACCGCTGGGCAGTCGACCTGGGCGAACTGGCCCCGGGAGAAACGCAAATTGACTTAAAGTCGACCCGTATTGAACGCCATTTGGCCATTGAAGGACCGCTCGCCCCCTTTGCCGATTCCTCCAAGACCATGACGCAGCATGGCAAGAGCCGCTACGATACGGAATCAACGGCGATTCCCTACATTTTGCGCATGATGATGTTCTATCAATTAACAGGCGGCTATGAGCAACTCGGACTCGACAATACGCTGGGACATTTTGTCGACTTGAGTGACCTGTTGCGAACGGGGCGTGCCGTTTTGGTCGGAACGATTCGCGACGAGTCGCCTGACCGCCCAGCCGTAGATGCCCCTCGCGGAAGCCGACTGGAACTGTGCGACGAGCGAGCAGGCACAGGCAAATCTAACGAAGGCGAATCGGCCTCGACGCTGCCCGATTCCCATTCCCGTGACACTCTTATTATCCGCATGATTTTACCGGTAGGAAAACAGCAATGATAAAAACAGAAGATCTCACCAAGCAGTACGACAAATTATTTGCCCTGAAAAACCTGACGCTGGACTTGGTCGAAGGCGACCTGTTCGGCTTTATTGGCCCTAACGGGTCGGGCAAGACGACGACCATGAAGATACTGGCCACTCTGCTCCAGCCGTCCTGGGGGGAAGCCTATATTTGCGGGCTGTCGATCTATACGCAAGCGAAAGAGATACGACGTCTGATCGGCTTTATGCCCGACTTCTTCGGCGTCTACGACGATATGAAGGTAATCGAATATCTCGAATTTTTTGCGGCCGCCTATCGTATAAAGGGTCAGGCGCGTCAAAAAGTCTGCAAGGAGGTCCTCGACCTGGTCGACTTGGGCTATAAGCGAGAGGCCCTGGTGACCAGCCTTAGCCGCGGTATGACGCAGCGACTCGGTCTGGCTCGCGTTCTTCTGCACGACCCGCAGGTCCTCCTGCTCGACGAACCGGCCAGCGGCCTCGACCCGCGTGCCCGAATTGAAATCCGTGAACTCCTCAAACGACTCGGAACCCACGGGAAAACCATTATGGTTTCCAGCCACATTCTTCCGGAACTGGCCGATATTTGCAATAAAGTTGGCATTATTGAGCGGGGCGAACTCCTGGTCAATGCGAAGGTCGACGACGTTATGCGTAAAGTTCGCGACCAGCCAGTGCTCCTGGTGGAACTTGCGGAACATGCCGACTCGCCCGAGCGACAGAGCAAGACGGAGCAGGCGATGAAATTCCTCGCCGACGACCCCATTGTGGAATCCGTTGACCTCTTAAAGGGATTTGTCATTCGCGTCTTTATCCGCAAGGGGAATACGCTTGACGATTATGCCGCTCTCCTGCCTCGACTTATTGACGCCGGATTCCGTATTCGCTCCTTCCGCGAAGAGGAAATCAACCTGGAAACAGCCTTTATGGCCCTTACCCGTGGTATTACAAGCTGATATTTTATACTGGAAAAAGGAACTCACATGACGCGAACAACATGGACGATTCGTACTCTCTCGCTACTGGCGGTGTTTTTCATACTCACTGGCACGGGCCTTTTTGCGCAGCAGGGAGGCGGGTTCGGCGGCTATATTCCGCCTGACCCTGCTGCGACGGCCTCCACTCCGGGCCAAGCGGCGCCGGCAGGTCCTAATGCGACCGAAGGCTATATTCCCAACCCGGAAGCTGCGGCTCCGACGCAAGAGACCCCGAATATCCTCCCTCCTCCCTTTGAACTTCAGGAAGTGGAGCAGATCAAACTCGACGAGTTTCTTCAGCATTGGGAGAATTTCGGCAAAGGCATAAAGCGGGTCTCCTGTAATGTGCACGTGCGTGAATTCGACGGTGGTGTCTTTAATCAGAATACAAAAATCCCCATGAGTCATACCTGGGGCCTGTTCCGCTTTATTTCCCCGAACAAGCTTCTGTATCATATCAAAGGGGAATATTCCTACATAGCCGACGGAACAGAAGAGCCGAAACCGGAATGGAAGGCGGGCAGCGGTGAGGCAAAAATCGTCTACGACGGTAAGAGTTTTACGCAATATGACTTCCAGCGTAAAACGGCAACGGTCTTTCCGCTCGTGGAAGAGGAGCAGGATCAGGACCTCACACTCGACGGGCCGTTCCCCATTTTTTTCGTTGCCAATGCGGAAAAACTTCGCTCCCGATTCTATATGCGGATCGTTACGCCCGCTGACAAGGTGCAAACGGACGTCTGGATTGAAGCCTGGCCCCGATATGCGGACGACGCACAGGAGTTCCGTAATATTATTCTCCTCCTGAACATTTCCGACTTGCAGCCCTATCATATGCGTCGCACGCGCACCAACGGCAAGAGCTATTCCGACCTGGAATTTCAGGACGTAACGATTAATAAGGGTCTTTGGTCCATCGACGCGGGGGTCGATCTGGGCTGGAAGAAGAAGACGGAAGAACCTATTTCCATCTTTCAAAAGCGGCCGACGTCCGCCGCGACACCAGCGTCCCCAACTCCGTAATCACGGGCAAGACAAATTGCTCAAAAGAGGCATTTCCCGGGCCGCGATGGGCGATCGCAATAGAACAAGCCGAAAAGACCGCAAAAAATTGTCTTTTCGGCTTTAAACAGATTTGAAACAGAAACGTTGTGCGTCTCTGCCGCAACTTATGCCATATCTTTCAGGGCCTTTAAGGCGCGGATCTTGACCTTGTTATGCGCCGGCTTGGCAGGGCGGTCCATGAATTCGCCCGGTTTGAACGGATTCGGAACGTTCTTCTTTTCCGCTTGCGCCGGAACTCGCTTCTTCTCAATCTTAACAAGCCCTGGCAGCGTAAAACTGCCCGCTCCCTTACTCGAGAGACTGCTTTCAATCAGCGCGGAGAGTTGATCCAGGACTTTCGTCACGTCCCGCTTGTTCAGGTCAGTCGCCTCGGCAATCGCCATAATAATCTGCGTCTTCGTCAAAGGCTTCTTTGCAACTTTCTTGTCTTTCGCCATGTTTCAAATGTCCTTTCTGGGCGCCGTCCGGCAGGGTATTTCACAGGGTATACTCTTATCCCCACTTTTGATGAAACCTCTGCTGACCGGCTTGGGTGTCTTGGGTGCTA
This sequence comes from Planctomycetia bacterium, assembly GCA_030539295.1. Lineage (GTDB taxonomy): Bacteria > Planctomycetota > Planctomycetia > Pirellulales > Thermoguttaceae > JAUNBG01. Next base: position 8,610 of record JAUNSJ010000005.1, read on the forward strand.
ATAAAACGGCAATGAAACAAAAGTTCACCGAGTCCCCTTGACTTACCTGTCCGGCGCTTGTTGCTCGTCGGTCGACAACGTCGTCCCCGGGACAACAAGGTCATCCCCGACAGAAGTCGTGGGAAAGGACGCTCGGCATAAATTGTTTCGCTTCCATAAAAATTACAACCGCTTATTATTGACGGGAAAGGGGTATTCTGTCAAGAGACGTTTGCCAATAAGTCTGGAAAAAAAGGCATTTTTGTCAATTTTTCGCAAAAAAATGTGTTTTTTACCGGGAAAAGACCGGACATAAGCCAAAAAAGGGGTCGGTTTCATGCTCCGACCCTATAGATAACGTACTTTTCGTCGTCGACCAACTCCCTCATGATTGCCGGATCGGAATCATTCGCCATCACGAGGGAGCGATCAGCGTTACAAGCCCAGGCAGCCGAGCCACAAGGCGTCAGGAGCCGGGAGTCCAGAGTTTGGAGGGCGCGGCATTATCCGCCTGGGGCGCATCGGGCGTCCACAAGCCAGCCGATGGCTTTTCCGCAGCGGGCGGGGCAACAGGAGCAGCGGCGGCCGCGCCCGGCACGGCGCGCGGGGTGCCGTCGGGATTAAGTAAACCTAAATCCATCATAAGCTGTGTTAATTCCGCCATGACGCCCTGCTCCGACTGGTGCGCCGTCATGACGTGCTGCATAAGGGCCTGCGCCTCTTGCATATTGCCGGTGATCAGCTTCATCTGAAGGTCTAAAAGATTCCAGTGTCCGTCGGAGAGATTGCGTAGCTCCGCCTCGGCGCAAGCCTTGGCAATGAGTTCTTCTGCTTTCGCCAGGTCGCCCGCTTCGGCACAAGCTCGAACCAGAGTATCGAAAACGGAGGTCCGAATTTCCACTCGCATATCGTCGCTCGGACGGTCAACGAGAATGGTTGCAGCGTGCAAAATGGTGTCGGTCAGAGAGAAGAGCAAAGCCGTCTCCAGAATAACCGAAAGTGATTTACTGTCGAGGCCGTCCAGCGAAATGCGTTTCCATCGCAGCATGGGAATACTGCCCAAAACGGCCGAAATTCCCTTTTCCGCGATTGCCTTGGCGTCGAGTGTTATCGGCCCGGGCACCGGCAGGTTCAATTGCCGACGCAGTTCGTCACAGGCCCTCGCGATCGGCTTGGCCACACCATACAAATCTTCCAGCCCGGTAACCGCGGCACACAGCTCAAGCTGGGCATCCCCGGCCGCCAACGCTTCCAGGGGCGTCCTGTTATTCAAAGTACCCAGCTTGTGATTCAGCCAGTTCGGGCAGAAACTCTTGAGTACCCAATCGTTCTCCAGAGTTGCCATCTGGTCATTCGTCAGCGAGTTCTGTTTTCCCAGGTACATGCGTGGAACAATCGCGTTTCGGGTCCAGGACTCACTGCGGATCGGAGTCGACTCTCCTTCTGACGCGATCAGCCCTTTACAAACGTCGGCCAGGAACTCGTTTACCGCGTCTTCCTCGCCTTCACGGACATCGTATATCTCTGCCCTGGCTTCGCGGTCGGTCTGCTTGCCGTACAGGAACATGGTCCAGGACATCATGGGCACATTTTCCCAGGTTACTTCCTCGCCCCCCGCCAAAGGATTGCGAGACAGAATCATGAACGCTTTGAGCGGCGGCGGACTCCCGTCCGGTCGATTACGGAACTGGTCCGTTGGAATCGGAATACAGCGCGGATTCGAGAGCAAATGCTCCAGACATTCGTCGAAATTCGTGACCGTTCGGACCAGGGCCAGATCGGTAACTTCATCCTGCCACGGCGTCCCCGAAAGATAGTTCTTGAGCAAGATCGCCTCCATGGCGTCTTCCGGCTCGACGGTTGTGTCTTTCGCGTACCGGTCCAGAAGTTCAAAGCCGGTTTCGTCGTCCAAAAGCCAGAACGACAGGAGCGCCAGATTGTAGAGAATGCCTGCATACTGGTCCGCCAGGGGGAGCAGCTCCTGAAACAGGGCTCGCGACTGCTTCCAGTGCCCTGTAGCCGCAAGTTGCATGGCTTCCTTGAACTTCTCCGTCTCCGGAAAGTCGGCAGGAACAGCCATCTTAAAGTGAACGTCCTTGAGCAGAATGGGGCATTCGCGATTCGTTACGCAACGGAAAAACATCTGGTTCAGCTCGACACTGTCCGGCTGCATGGACCGGAGCAGTTTTATCAGAGGAATCGCCAGGAAGAAATCGCCTTCGGCCATGAACGCGATTGTCACCGTGAACAAGGCGCCAAAGGTCATACCGGACAGTTTACCGGCCTCTTCCTTCTCGATCGTATCAATGAGCAGGTCAAAGACGTCACGAACCATGCCGTTATCCGCCTTGGCACATATGTATTGCGTTCTGGCTGTTATGTTGTCTGGTTCCTTCTCAAAGAACCGCGTCGCTACGTCCAGATATTCTTCCATCTTACCCTGCGAACGTCGTATGGCACAGAGCGAACCAAGCAGACAGGCACAGTCCGGATGCGTCTTTTGCAACGTCTCGACCAGAGACGAAGCCGCCTCGAGCTGATTGTTTTCTATCATGGAATCCAACTGCCCGAGTTCCTTAACCAGATCGGGACAACAAAACCGAATCTTTTTGCCCCGACCGCCAGGGCACGGGGAATAACCGTCAAGTGACATAATATGAAACCTAAAACCTTCCTTTTGTTATACCACTTCCACTCTGTTTCCCGTTAAATAACGGTGGCCCGCCGGACAGGAGCGTCCGGGGCAGGACAGAGAAATCGGGAAGTGGCCGTATAAAACCATTCTCTTTGAACGCGGAAAGCGTACCCTAAAAAGGAGCGAAATTCAGGGCACGCCCGGCGACTTGACATGAGCACACGAACCAGTTCGGCCGACTCTTCCGGCGCTACGGTGCGGGCGCGGCATTCGCACTTTCCGCCTTGAAGCGAAGGCCGGTAAAGAACCAACCGTCCGCTTCCACCTGACCGTAAAACCCGCCGTAACCCATGCGGTCTGCGAGTTCCTCAAACGGTGGCAGTTTCGACGGGTCACTGGCCACAACGACCTTCTTGTCCGACGTCTCTTTGTTTTGATTGTCGCTCAAGGCACGCACAATGCGCGAAAAAACCGTCGAGCCGCTCGAAAGCTTACCTTGCTTGTACAACTCGTAGTTCAGCTGATTCCCTTTTACGCTATGGTTGAACCCTTGAGCGAAGCGAGGGGCGCCCTGCGTTCGCGCCTGTACGACCTCCATGAAACGATTGTACAGCGGCAAGGTCGATAACGATTCAATCTGGCCCGCGGCAAGACGAGTCAAAACACTCTGAAGAATCTCCAAATCGTTCGCAACGAAGAAATATCCATTCGCAACACAGAACGCGCCGCCGGTTATCAGGGCCTGTTCTCCCTCGGCCGCTTCCGACTCGCTCCGATTACGTCGCGACCGGGACGAAGAACGACGCGAACTCTCTTTCGCCGGCTTCGCGCCACGGGCGTACTGCCAAATCACATTGGACTGGAAATCCACTTTGCGGAAATCAGGGTCCGTATTGAACATGCGGTTCAAGACATCCTGAATGTTCTGCTCCGCATTTGGTTTAATATCCAGGGCAAAGACGAATTTTTCGGACGTCTCGCCAAGCGGCTCTGTGTAGACGACCTCCATGGCCAGTCGATTACCAAGCCAGGCAATTAAATCGGTCTTCAAATTAACCTTCGGACCATTTTCGTCCTTCTCAAGAGAGGCGAGAATGTCATCCCAGGCACCCGGCGTTTCCAGAAATTCGTCCAGTAGCGGACCGAAATTATTGAAGACATTAAGAGTATCAATGGTTAAAAAGGTCCAACGATCCGCTTCCGCACCGAGCCAGGCGGGCGGGGCCAGCGTCTCATCGTTCCTGAACGTGAGCATTTTAAAGGCAAGCTGCGGCTCTTCCGGAATATAGACCTTCATCCGCAAGATGGATTCAAAGCCTTCCTGCGCGACATTGAACGTGCCGCCTATGCCGCGAATTCCGTTAAAACCCTGCTTGGCAAGTATTTCGTACGTCGACGGTTGCGATCGTTCCTTCTCCGACAGATTTCGCAGGGAACGCACCGCCTGACCCGCCTCAAGGGGATTAATGTAAAACCGCACGTGAGGCACCAAACCAGCTGGCAAATCTTTCATGCAGCGCTCAAGCGTCGCTTTATACGCCGGCAGACCTGCCAATGAATTCTGCGTTTGACCGGCAATTTGCAGAAGAAGCTGCTCCGTCCCAAAACGGTCGTCTGTGATTAGAAGCAGACTCGGCAAATTGACGTACCACGCGGTTCGCGCAGGCTCCGTTTCCGTCGCCGGGACAGAAAGGACCGTTGCGTCCACCGGCGTGTTACCAATCATCAGGCGTTCCGTTTCCGCCTTGCCATTACGTATATTCGTTACTTGTTTGATTCGTTTGACCAGAAATGAATTGACCTGTTCCTTTTTACCGACAGTCTCAACCATCAAGGCATAACCCGGTTTCTTGCCCGGAAAGGCAATCAGTCCGCCGGCCACTTCTCCAGACGAAATGGCCGTGATGTCGTCCAGACTCATGCCAAAACGAGTCGTCCACGCATCTTCCAGTTCTGCCTGAAACGTCTCCCGAAAGGGGCCAAAAGCTTCGTCGGCCAGCAGACGGTTCAGCTCCGTCGATTGCCACTGAACGCGAAGATCATTCGAATCGGCAATCGCAAAAAACGCTTGAGTCGATTCCGGGAAAATGAGGTCCGATTTAATCGTATTTTGTCCGAACGCAGCCGTCGTCATCAAAACCAGAGTCGCAAAACTCAGGACGAAAGTTCGATACGTCTTGTACATTTGTTTCTACTCCTTAAACAGGCGGGTAACCCACAGGCCATAAAAAAGCCGTACGGGCATCTGATCCCCAGCCAGAACGATAGCGAACGCGCCCACTTTACGGGCCGTCGACAGTTCCGGGGCACTCCCGGTCCACAGCAGGGCGTAACAGGCACGGCCAAACGGGTCATGATTGACATGATACGCTTGTCCGTCGTCGCGACGCTCCTGCTCCTACCAGGGCACTGTTTTCGTCGTATCCGGGGCACTGCCCAATTGCGACAGGGCTTGAAGAAGAACATTCAAATGCATAAAACGAGGCCCAAACCGGTCCAGAAACTCATTACAGTAGTAATCACTTTCCAGAATGTTATCGAAGTTGTCTTCGATTTCATCGGCCAACGAGTTAAGAAAGGTGGCTTGTACCTTGCTCAGCTTGTCGGCCGCCATGCGACATGCCTTGGAAAGATAGGGGTTCGCCTGTTTCCAGGCCGCCAGGTCCAGTGCCCGCTGACGCTGTACCGCGCCCAGCTGCTCGACCATCTCTTCCAAAAGCTCGTTCTGGCGATTTTGCGCCGCCAGCATCATACGCATCAGCTCCTTCATATCCGCGTCTTCCGGCTCCGACGCTGGTACTCCAGCTTTGACACTTGTCGAAACGTCAATTTGCGAAAACAGGGTATACTGGGGATGTTGGTTCTTTGGCATCTCTGTCGCTCTCTTTCAAAATACGCTTTCCCTGTCAAAAAACCGTTCGTCTCGGTTCAGTCGCTGTTCTCGAAAGGAACTCCCCTTCGGCGCCGAACTCGATTCGTCTCCTTTATATTGTTTTACCAAAAAAAACGGTTTTCGACAAGGTGAATCCTGGTACTATTCTTGTAAAAATACCAGATTAACCCGTTATTTTTTCTGCATTCTTCCTTTTGGGTATGTTACGGAATCTCGATAAGTGAACTCCGCATACGTCCCGCACCACGTTCCAGTATATATCAATTACCGTCTTTGTGTCATTTTCAATCCCCTTTTTGACCAATTTTTCCAAAAAAAGGGAGAAACGAGACAGAAAACACCGTTAAAGTTAGCCGAAAAGAAATCTTTTTCCTCCTTTATCTATTCTTAACTCAGAAAAACGGCTTGCCTGGCCCGGAACGGGTGCGAGCCAAACCGGATTGTGATAATATATAGAGTGATTCTAATAAAATCCAAATTTGCCCCGCTGGCGGCGATAATATATTTTTTCGCTGAATTCCTGTCGGCAAATCTTGACAAAGGCGTTTTTTGGGGTTGTTTTGGGGCTGGCACGATGCAATTCCGGTCTGGAATCGGGAGGGCGACCCGTGCTTGGCGCGATTTTGCCTTGTTATCTCGCCTTTGCGGTCAGGATATCATAACGGAAAAAATTCCCATCGCCCTTTAAGGCCAGCACAAAAACAGACTTTGCCTTCTTTTTTTGTGCTGATTGGTTTATTCGTTCAGTTATTGCCAGGCCCTCTCTGCGAGCAGTTGGGAACATGAGCAGGCCTTCCCGTGTTGCCCCTGCCTAACCTGTCGCATGGACCATTTTTGTTCCCTGGCACTCAGGTTACCTGGCGGAAACATGCAGTCCGAAGTTGAATGGTAGTTGTTTCATCATTGCCTTCTTGCCGTTCGCCTCCGGCTCGTCGTTCAATCCTTGGGCGGCTGCGGCTCGGGCGCGTCTGTCTTTTGCGTTTCTTCGAACGACGGTACACGTCGAAAATCGGATTCCCCCCGCTAGCAAAGGGTGCGCTTACCGAAATAGGTACCGTAGTACTGACCGTTGCTGTCAACCCAAGTTGTTAAACGAACGCGATCCCCAAGGGGCATATCAACGTGGCAGGGGCTTATCTCGTCCTATTTTATTACTATTGGACGCCGGCACGACTATTGCTTCCAGGTTAAGAGTTAGAATTGCAGGTTTCCAATTACCATATTTTATGAGCACAGCCTTACGTGTTTGTCCCTCAATATAATTGGTGAGCAAAGCAACCGTTACTCTTGCGGATTCGCCTGGCAAGATTTCTCTACTGTCAAAGTCAATAACTTCAACGCAAGAGCTGCATCCGGAAATGACTTTTTCGATAAACACGGGGATGTTTCCTGTATTTTTTAACTCAAAGGTACACTGGGGATGCGATCCCTGTACAACCACACCAAATTGATGACCGTGAGAATCACATTCCAGTCGTTCCCATACGGAACATCCACACAACACTATCGCAACGTCCTTAACAAAACAGAACGATCCAACGATTAATATTATGAGGCCAAATACAAAAAAGATCCTAGGTAGAATCGTACGACAGGACATTAAGCTCTCGACTAATCTGGGCATTCGCATTCGTAATTCTCACCAACTTGGACACATATTTGACCTTCCGGACAACCACCACATCCATCTGTCGCGTACAGAGTACGTTGACTTGGAGTAAGTGCCAAAAGAATGAGACCTACTCCTGTATAAAAAAGCCCTGCGGTCAACCAATGACCATTAAACGAAATGCTATCAGTAAGCTTATGCACGGCAAATCTCCTTTGCTTATTGCTGGATTACACGAAACTTCTTTAAAACAACAGACGCGACCACCATTGCCACCCCAAGACAGAGCAATAGAATCCGTCCCAACGAAAAATAGGGGGCCTTGGGCAAGGAATGACGCGCATGATATTCGTTATCAACGTATTCGTCATATTCGGAAGCTGAGACGAACGTAATCGCCGGCGAATTATCGCCACCCCAAAAGGAGACGGGCGCGAATCCATCCTGTCCGCTCTGCGACGCCGGGTCAGGTAATAAATCGTTGCGAAACACTTTTGCGTATTCCGGGATTTTTATCGTGCGGGGCGTCACTTCATTGTTGACGGCTATCTCGTGGACATCGCAGATCGTGCCTGTCAGAGGTTGCTTCTTGTACATGCCTGGTGTGCCCAGACCGCTTATAATCTGTTTGGGAAATGATATGCCGTCGGCAAGGTCATAATATTGAGAGACGACGTCGGTCAGAACCAACGGCACAGGGGCTTGGTCATCCTGGCTAACGCCGGGCGAGCTTGACGACGGGATAAAGGTTATAATAGATTCCACAAGGTAGTTTTTGGCCTCATTGAACTCCAGCTTAACAAACCCTTTTTCCAAATTGTCAAGCGACATATTTTCCTCTGACAGAGGTTCGTCGGACATATAGACAGCCCAAAGAGGTTCGCCCCGGTCATTCAGAGACGACTTTGGGGCACTAACCCACGCATGACTCTTGACATATTCGGTAAGCGAGACGAGTTTCAAGGAATCCGACTGCATGATGAAGGAGAACAGAAAACGAGTCTTGGGCGATATGAGATCCCAACGAAAAAGGTCGTCTTCTTTCGTAAAATTTAATCCGCTGTCCAGAGATTCGGCGAGCGATTTTGGCGCAAAGGACGACCATTCCTTTTCCGTGGCCAAGGTGGAATAGACAATTTTATCTTCACCGTAAAAATAGGTGGGACTTCGCGTCGCGGGCCCAGTATCGTCGTTGGCCGCCACCGATTGCAGAATCTCACCTGTGGGCGAATACTCCCAAATGGAATTTGAAACCGCCTCGCCTTTTCGCTCGGAATATTTGATTCGCAGCTTATTCAGTCTTGAAAGCGTCTTCTGATGATAATCCAAAAGTTGGTCCACGCTCATTTCCTGGGCATACACCAACCGGCCAGCAAGACTATTCGTCAGGATAAAAAATAAAATCGGAAGCACAAACCATCGATAAGCCACAATCATTTCCTCTGCTGTCTTCTTCATAAAGTTAAAATAACTTTTTTGTTTTTTCAATACTAACAAAACGTCATTTTCGGAAAAACTCTATCAGTTGGATCAAGCACTGATCGCAAATTGAAAACCTGCTAATCTCCGCAGCCTTGAACATTGATTTGCCTCTGTATTCCCTTAACTTCATTCGAGTCGACTTTTACAAAACATTTTCCAGTTAGTGTTAACTGTGTATTAGTACAAAAACCTAGTCCTATTTTACAAGTTTTATACTTGATAGTCGAACCCCATGTACCATTAACGTATATTGTAATTATGTTTCCATTTTCATCAATAGAAGTATAAGGAACTGTACATGGATCACCAGCTGACACTGCTGTCATGTCTTTTGAGCATGTACTACAAATAGCAGCGTAAGCGACACAACAAATAACGCTTACACAAAGAAAACAAAAAACGAGGCTACATTTTACTATTTTGTTCTTCATTTAATTCTCTTCTCCTACTTTTAATCACAAAAAAATACCGCAAAACCTTAAAGCAAACTTATTTTAACTTCAGATACTTTAAATCACTGAAAAATGATTATAGCTTGTCTCTGGTATTTTGCAAGGGGGACACGTGCCAAGCTTTGGGAGGAATGGGCGCGTGCCAAATTGGGGGAGGTTCTAAAAATCACCAGAAAGCAAATTCATAAAATAAAATACGTATTTTATATTGACTTATTGTATTTTTATTGCATAACAGTAAGAAATACAGGGCAATTTGACCGGTTTTTTTACAAGGAGATTGAACAAGGAATGGCTGTTTAACGCCGACATTCGGATGGATAGTTTGAACAAGATTGGAAATCGCCTGGATTGTTTCTCCAAACACATTGACTGGGAGGCCTTTCGGCCTCTCCTGAACCACGTCCGCGACAATGAAAACCGGAAGCCGCAAGACCGAAAAGCTTACGATGTTGTTCACATGTCCAAAATCCTTATCCTTCAGGAACTCTATGCGTTGAGCGACGAAGAAGCGGAATATTGAATTGCTTATACGAAGAAGAGGAATCAGAATTTCTTTGGCAATAAGAGCCATGTCAGCGTAGATAAGACACACAAATTCATTCGAGGATTTTACTGTAACCGGAGCGTCTGTCCACGACTCACGACCCATGCTGGACTTAATGGATTCGCCACAAGCAGACATGACCGTAAAAAAGTAAAATACCGAAGCCAAAATCACGCTAAATACGAGCAAAACCTCCAATTCCGGTCGAAATCGCGTCGTGTCAGTCCCAAAACAATCCCCAAAAACCGCCTTAGCTAAAATTTGCCAGCAGGAATTTAGCGAAAAAACATATTATCGCCATCAGCCGGGCAAATTAGGATTTTTTTAAAACCTCCCAAAAATGACAAATTACACACAATGGGTAAACTGAGTTGGTCGCCGCGTGTCAGGCCACGCGTTCCTCGCCCTGTAAGGGCATCGCAGACCCGCAACAAAAAACAGCGGCTGTATGTATTGCCGTTACAGGGCGATAGGTACATTTTATGCCTGTCCCGTGGCGTTGGTCGCTTCGCTCCCTTGCCCCGGGTCAGGTTATGCCGAAGCAGCATCCCAAGACACGCGTACCGGTCTTTCAAGGCGTCACCGCAGATAAATGACTTGGCGTGGCAAGAAAATTTGGCACGCACCCATACCGGAACCGCTGGATTTTTTCTCTCTTTCCGTTATAATCAGATAATCGTTGTTTGTTTGTTTCCTTTCCTGTCAGGAGAATCCGGATGTCCTCGTCCAACCCCAGTACCAAACCGCAACTTGCCTTTTTAACCGTAACCGGCACCGAAAAAGGCGTTTTCATTGGCGGTCTGCTTGTCCTGAACAATTTCGGACGACCTCTGGAATTCCACTGCACCGCGCCCGTGCGTCCAAATCGTGCCCAGGAAATACTTTACGGCAATACACTGGCGCCCTTTCTCTGCGGTGAACAGATCGCTCCGGCGCTTCTGACCCGCTGCGACTCCCCTTTGCTGGCCGTCCTGACCGATACGCCCTCGGTCTTGGCTTCGGCTTTGCTGACCTCGCCCTGTCTCCTGCTGCTCCCTTCCGTAACCGATTCCACATCCACCACTTGCGACGCGTCCAACGCAATACCATTCGTTCCAGGATTGAAACCGAGTCTCTTTACAACGGTCACTCGAGGCGTCCGGCATCTGGCGGTTCCGACCGAATTCGCCGCGGAACCGAACTCAATGTCCGCACTGGATGACTTCCTCTTCTCAATCGACCCGGCGGAACCCTTCGAAAGAATCCGTCTGGCCATCGAAGAGGCGCAGCGCGGCAGTCAAGGCAGTGCCTCATGACCGAACCCGTGTCTGAAATTCCGATTCGCTCCTGGAATCGTCGCGCGGAATCGGTTTGTGTCCTCTCGCCCTTTAGCGCGGCGCTAACCTCGCCCCCAGGCAAAGGCATTCCGAGCTACTCCGTCCGAATTACGGAAAAAGTCAGCCGGCCGAAAATCATCCACTTTCCGCTGACGCACCATAAGCCGCCTCGGGTTACGAGTTTTACCTTTGGTCCGGACGTGCATTCGGACGATAAGAATGACGAGAAGAATGCAGACCGCCCTTCGAGGCAATTGGGGTTAGCGACGGCGTCCTGTGCCGATTCAGCGGCAAAAGAAACGCGACCCGACTTTTGCGATTTCTCTGGCGAGGCGACGAGAATACGCGTTCCGAACGACCTGATTCGTATTGAAGACCGGCTCGGGTATATTCTCCAGCCGCCCTTGGAGTCGCTGCTCGACCGGAAGTCGCTCGCCATGCCGTTTGAGCCGTTCAGCTATCAGAAGCAGGGAGTCGGGTTTCTCTACAGTGCGCAATTTGCCATTTTAGCCGATGAAATGGGCCTCGGTAAAACCATGCAGGCGATAACGACGATACGCCTCCTGCTGCGTACCGGACAGTGCCGGCGCATTCTGCTCGTCTGTCCCAAACCGCTGGTGACGAACTGGAAGCGGGAATTCGAACTCTGGGCTCCGGAAGTTTCACTGGCCGTCATCGAAGGAAAAAGCGAACGTCGTAAATGGCTCTGGCAATTGGCCGATGTCCCTGTTCGCATTGCCAATTATGAGCTTTTACATCGCGACCGGGAATTCTTCGACTTGCCTCTGGAAGAAGGGGCCAAACTTTTTGATTTGGTCGTGCTTGATGAATCGCAACGTATTAAGAACAAGAATTCGGTCACGTCAGAGGCTGCCCGGGCGATACCGCGGCGTCGGAACTGGGCGCTGACCGGAACTCCGGTCGAAAATTCCTCGGAAGACCTGGTGGGGATTTTCGAGTTTCTTTCCCCGGGCTTCTTAACGTCGGGCCTTCCGCCGTCGCGAATTTGCCGACTCGTAGGCGACCATATTCTGCGTCGCACGAAAGACATGGTGATGAGTGACCTGCCGCCGAAACTGTTTCGGGACGCAACGATCGAATTGGTTGGCGAGCAGTGGGAAAGCTATCGTTTGGCCAAGGAAGACGGAGAAATCCGGCTCAACGCGATGGGCGATTCGCTCACCATGCACCATGCGTTCGAACTTATCCTGCGACTCAAACAAATATGCAATTTCGACCCGGCAACCGGCGAGAGCGCGAAACTGGAACGACTCGTCGCCGACCTGGAAGAAGTCGTACAAAGTGGGCGTAAGGCCATCATTTTCAGTCAGTGGGTGGAAACGTTGATTCGGCTTAAAGGGGCGCTGCGCGAATTTCATCCTCTGGAATATCATGGGCGTATTCCGTCCAAAGACCGCGATGGTATTATTGAGAAATTTCGCAATGACCCTGATTCACCGGTCATACTCATGAGTTACGGGGCCGGCAGTGTCGGGCTGAATTTGCAGTTCGCTCAATATGTATTCCTGTTCGATCGATGGTGGAATCCCGCCGTTGAAGACCAGGCCATTAATCGCGCGCATCGCATTGGGGCCGCGGGACCTGTTACGGTCACCCGTTTCGTGACCGCAGGAACGATAGAAGAAAAGATCGACCGCATACTCCAGGAGAAACGACTTCTGTCAGAGACGATTCTTTCCGGAGCGCAGGGACTGAATCTTTCACTCGGGCTGAATCAGCAGGAAATCTTTAGTCTTTTCAATCTGAAGCGGAGCGAGCCTGGCTCCTGATTTACAGCGGTTGTTCGCACCCGGCCAGATGTGGCCCGATTCACCTCCGATTCGCTTGTTTCTTGCTTAATGTCGTGATATGATACGTCTTTCGTAACGGCGGTTTCGCTGTGCCGTATTCACACGCCCCCCCTTTTGAAAGTAAGGAATGATTCCAACTTGAAAAAGTTTCAACTCTGGACCGCAGCATGACACCGGAACATTCCAATTGGAATGCGGTGAAAGCCCGGTCTTTTCAGCCGATGGAGTACAACCGTGACAGATTTTTTGACTCTGCAAGAAGTGGCCGAAATGCTTCAGGTAACCAAGCGAACAGCGCACAAATATCTTCAGCAATGGAAAGTCCCACTTGTCCGCCACGACCGCTTTATTCGCATTTTACGCAGTGACTTGGATAAAGCGCTCAATCACAAAAAACACATCTCGTAAAGGAGAATTTACATGGACGAAATCGTTTCCACTTTAATCTTTGAAATTGACACCAGCGCAGCGGTAAACGAACTTGAAAAGTTCGAAGCCCACATGGCCGCCTGTCTCGAACGACTTGACGGACATCTCAACGAATTTGCGCAGTCCGTCGCGCGGACAGGACTCGAAGTTCCTGAACTCGCAAGCGAATCGGTAACACCGGCACTTCCGAAATCGACGCCGATACCGGACACGCCTGACTCGTTTACTCCCGCACAACCCACAAGCGATTTAGGGAACGCGCCTTCAAAAAATTTGAACGAAGCGGCAGTAACACCGCCTTCCCGTCGCGAGCCGGAAGTCACACTTCCCGAACAAACAGCAAGAAAGCCGGACTCCTACCGCGAGTTCCGGGAACCGGGTCTCAGTCCTGCCGAACTCTTGTCGGTTGACAACGTCGTACCATTCGAACCGCCGGCCCGTCCGGAAACGTCCGCCCCGGTGTCGAATCCCGAGCCGGACTACCGTTCTCTCTCACGCGGTTTGAATGAGAACCCAATGTTCGACATGCCAACGCGTGCCTTGCCGTCTGTCACCAACGAACGCTACTGGCGCACGCCCCAAGCCTTTACGGATTTTCCTACCCCCGATAGCACGCAACCGGAGCCATCAAACACGTTCGATTCCCATCCGTTCGACTTCCCGGCCGAAACCCGAGCGCCAACCCTTCCGGAAGATTCCCTCGAAAAGCTCACTTCGCAAAACAGTACCATGGTCTCGCTTACCGAAACCATTGTCCAATATTTAAAAGGACTCGCCGAACCGCAACCGGAATATTACAAAGTGGATGTGGAATAATGGTGGAATAAAAAAGGACTTGGCATCACCCGTCGAAACGGGTGATGCCGACTGCCTGGCAAGATTAACGAGAACTCCTTTTCTGTCATTTTTTAGAATATTTCCGGTAATTGCTACAGTCGAACGAAGGAAAACACCGATTACTCTTTTCGAGGGCAATACACAAGAAAAATTTTTTACGGAGACAAAAAATGAAGTTCCATAACTTACACCGTCTGTTAATCACGGGGGGGGGGGTAATTTAGTTAACGCCAAGTGCAACGATAAATTTCGCAGCATTTGCTCACAAACTCATAAAAAGGCTTTTATTACTATTGCTGCTTTGCTTTTTGGATGCAGTAATGTCTTTGCAGACGATCCGGTCATCCGGTATAATTCCACCGACGTGCAACAGGCAAGCGGAGTCAATCTTTATGCTGCTGCTGATGGCTATTCCACCGGCGACTACATGAACGTTTTGGATAACGTTGAATACGGACAAACTCTTGATTTACAAGGCGGCTCATTAAAGATCCAATCTGATACAGCAGGAACCCAGCGTACCATATCGTCGGGAGCTGTCACAGAAGTCTTCTTCACCAGTAGTGCAACGAACACGCTAACGTTGAACGATTTGGAATTGACCGGGGCTGCCGGAGGTCGCAACGGGGGTGTCATGGTTGTTTCCGGCACTGCGGAGACGACTCAAACGATTCTCGGCGAGAACACGACTTTTGTTGACAATAAGACATCAGGACATGCAATCCCAATTCCAACCTATAGTGCCGGAAGCGTTATTTATGCCGAAACAGCAAATATTGAAGTTTTCGGTCAAGGCGAAAGCGGAATACACTTTGTGAAAAATGAAGCGGCCGGGCGCGGTGGTGTTGTTAGTTCCCAATCAGGAAATATTTCGCTGGATAATACAACCTTTACAGAAAATGCAACCAAAAGAGCTTCCTATTTCCCTTGCGAAGGGGGTGGCGCTGTCTTTTCCTATTCGGGAGACATTACCATAAATGACAGCACCTTTACGAAGAACACATCGGCAGCCAAAGGTGGAGCCGTCTACGCACGAACAGGAAATGTTAATATCACCGGAACGAATGCTTTTTCGGACAATAAATCCGACTGGGAAGGCGGAGCTGTCGTCTTGTCCGGAGTGGCGGAGATTACTGGACCGGCCGATGCCGTCCTGACCATCAGTGGCAATAATTCGTTTAAAAACAACAGTGCCATGAATGGTGGCGGTGGAGCCATTACCGCTCCTGAAGTTCATTTTTCCGGTACCTACGTATTCGACGGCAACAAAGCCTCGGCAGGAGGCGCCCTCGATTTATCTCTAGGGCACCCGCGGACCGCTTCCTTCTCAACCAGTACCATGACAGGTAACGGGACATTTATCAACAATGAAGGACAATTAGGGGGAGGTGCTATTCTTGGAGTGGATCAGCTTACTTTCTTCGGCGATGATTCCGAATTTCTTTTCGATAACAATAAGGGAATGAACTGGACCACATTCAGGGTGGAACTCAATGATATCCGCTATGACAACAATACGGAATCCCGGGTTGTCATTAAGGACAAAGGGAAGTACACTTTCAATGGCGGTATTGACGCGGCGAACCTGGAACTCAGCGACGCCAGTATACGACTTGGCTCCCAGTCGTATACGGAAGTTGGCACTCATGTTCGCACTTCAACCGACAATTATGTCGGCGACTTTATCATGAAGGATGTTACCATAACGTTTGTCGTCGACGGCCACAAAACCGGTATAATCAACGCGCGTGAAAGCGATAATGACATAGCGGAAAACGAAACCATTCTGCTCGACCTTGCAAAATGGGATGGAACCGTTCCCACAAATCCCGTTTATCTGATTTATGGTAACTATCGCGGCGGCGACCTGGAAGAGATGACCGATCGACTTGTCCTCGATACGGAAAGCATGGAAATGTGGACCAAACGTTATAACAGGAACACCGATTACGTTTGGATCGGACGTTACAAAAGTATCGAAGAAATCGTTGGCGATGAAGATATTCCCGGCACCACGCCGTCGGTCAGTGTAAACCGTCAGAATTATTTGAATGCCATGATTGCTCAACGCATGAATACATTCAATAATAATGGATGGTGCTGCTGTCCGGAAGAGACGTGCGATGTTTCCTGCTCTGCCATTTCACAGACGCGCAGTCCTTGCGGCGGCTGGAATCTTTGGGCCTCGGGATTCGGATGGACTGGCGAGACGGGTAAATACAATCACCATACAGGCGGCGTACTGGCCGGCCTGGATCGGTATTGCGGCGATACCTTGCTGGGAGCCTATATTGGCGTGGGCGACTCGGAACTTGGGTCATTCTCAGCCAATTTGGATAGTAGCGACGTTATGTTCGGGGGCTACGCCAAGTGGAACAGTCACATATTCGGCGGCTACACGGCTCTGCTCGGTAATTTCTCGTTCAGCGATAACGACCTGACTCGTGTGAACAAGTACGGATCCTTTAGTTCAGAATTCGACGCATTGCAATCAAGTGCCATGCTCGAAAAGGGTTGGAAGGCGTATAGTGATTGGGGCACGTATCTGAATCCTTATGCTTCACTTCAGTACATCAACTATCGGGCAGACGACTATCAGTCGGGCATTCTGTCGATTCAAGACGTGGAGATGGACAGTCTTCGGAGCAGCGTCGGCGTTCGTTTCGGACGTGAAGTCGTTTCACGCAACGGCCGCACAGTCAGTATCAATCTTGGCTCGGCCTGGTTACATGAGCTTATGGATACGTCCGGGACTTTCATTGCCTCTTATAAGGACGATACAGCCCAGTTTAAGGGACTTGACGGTGGTCGCGACTGGTGGCAGGTCAATGCCGGACTCGGGCTGGATCTGACCGATAATGTTAGCGTGTCCACCGACTATTACCTGTTCGTTAATAATCGCTCCACCGTGCAGGCTGGAATGGGAACCGTAACCTGCCGATTTTAAACACGCGTTGATTTGAAAAGACCGACTCCATTTTGTTTTATCCGCGACGCGGACTTTATACACGCCTGATTCCAGATAATCAGGTCGCAACGTGGAGAAAAATGGATGTCGGTAATGGTACATTCCACCCGGTCCCCCAAGTCATACGACGAGAGCAGGGCTTTTAACCTCAGTCTTGTTCAGAGTCGCGTGGCTTGGGTCTGGGTATGCATTCACAATTTCTTTATTCCGCCGTTTCCACGATAAAGAGGCTTGTTATTGGCGGAAGTGTAAGAGACAGCTGCGTAACCGGAACGGAATTGCGTTCGCCCGCCTTTACGGTCAGCGGGCTGATTTCGCCGGTATTCGGATTCCATAATTCCAGACTGCGAAAATGTCCCCGAAGTTCGATTTCACAAACCGCGTCCCGATTCGAAGAATTTGCAAAGAACCAGATATTCCTGTTTTCTTTTATTTTGTGAATATATTGCAACATACCGTCGACAGGATAATCCCAACGGGGCGTTACATTGAGCATAGGCAATTCGTGACCCGCGGCCGGCGTAATGGAGACGTCGGGAACCGGGAGCAGTTTTTCCAGAGCCTGGGCAAGAGCTTTCGTAGTCGGTTGCGGGAGGAAAATCGCACGCTCGGCGACAATCGGTTCTTCATACATAATCGCATTTTCCAGAGTCGGCACATACTCTCCCTGTCGGTTAATGAGGCGGGCCTCACGAAAACTTTCCGGCAGTGTAATGTCTTCCTGACCCGTGCGAATGGCTTCCCGCGGGGCCTGTGTCGTCGGGTCAATTCCGAACATCGTTTGTATCGCTGCCTGTACTTCCTTGTCAAACGAACCTTCAGCACTTCGGCTTGGCAGTCGTGTCGTGGCCAGTACGGAGCCGCCCTGTTCATAAAATTGCAAGATTTTTTGCAGATTACTCCAGGCAATAACGTCGGCACCGGTCAGTATAACAACCGGATAGCGTTCCACATTGCGCTCGTTATTAAGTTGCAGAACCGTGCGTCCCCATTCATCCTGAACCGATTCACATTTCGCGTCCAAAATATTTGGATGAAGCAGAGTAAAGTCATGAAACAACCGATGCGTAAGTTCGGCTCCTATGGCGAGATAATCCGTCTCTTGTGGAAGAAGAATGCCATAGGGGTAGTCTTTTTTCACGAAGTCGAACTGAAAATGGAAGAACGCCTTAATCGCGTCGATCGGGTAGAGCATACCGAAATCTGCAACGTGCCGCCCTCCACGAAGGAGGAGACTGCAGCGGCTGGTATACTCCCCCCAGGCCGGCAGACATCCATTAAGTTTCGGATTACGCCAAGAAATTTCCGGGGGAATATAAACGGTATCCGGGTCCGACCAGATTCCGTGCGGGAGCAGCATATTACCGCCCCGGGCAAAAATTTCCATGGCACTTCGATACATCATACTATCGTCAAAAGTATTGTCCCGGTAGTTGCCATAAATTTCAACCACGCACACATCATGGTCGAAATTAAAGGCTGCGGACGTCGGAATTTTAAAGCCGTCGCGACCGTGCCCGTAGTAATGAATGGAGTCGAAGAGGACCGCGTCACTACTGCGATGGGTGAGCATGGCGTCGCCTGCCATATCGATGGACTCGATAACGTACGGGCCTTGCGGGTGACCGCTCGAGAGTACACCCCGCTCGCGGCACCACTGATGCACCACCTTCGGATAGCCATCGGCAAACAATTCGTTACGCGTTGTCCAGAGTCGATATCGAGTCGAAGGCGTCTCCGGACCTATGGGATAAAAGAGAGCAGGATAATCCAGGACAGGGTCGCGGTCATAGAGTTCGCGATATTTCTGCCCGAAGCCCAGTGTCCAGTTTCGCGATCCTTCCGTTTGCGTATTGGTTATATCGTCGAAAAAGACCATGGGAATCGTCGTTCCGAAATGCTCCTTGAACCGCTCGTAAACCGCGTCGTAAGTCAGGGACATAACGTTGCGAACGGAGTCCGGATTCATGTAATCGACCAGGTTCCGACCATCGGCCACGCAAACGAACATCATGATTTTCCAGTCGCCGTCCGGCACATGCCATTTGAGCGTTCCGTTCTGAACTGCGTCGGTCAGGTTGATACGCTCATACGTCGTCCTGTTCAGAGCCACCGCACCTTGAAGTACGCCTGACGCTTGACCGACGACCGCCTTGTCCGTCAGTTCAACAGGACACGATTCGGAAAATTCACACGGCCCGGTTACGTCCCATTCGTACTTGTCCAATCGCTTGAGCGTATCTTCCGGGAACCGACTGGACATATGTCCGCCCCCTGCTCCACTCGGGAAATCGACATCGTCATAAAAAATCACTTTCATGCCGTTCTCTTTCGCCGTGTCGAGCACCTCGCCAAATTTCGCCAGATACTCCGGCGTTAAGTGAGCCGGTTCCGTCTTGCTCAGCGGGAGAAACGTCATACCACCAAAGCCGTTTTCCTTACCCCGGACAAACATTTCATGAATGAGTTCCGACGTTATCGGTCCGTTCGTATGCCACAGTGGAAGACCTTTAAGCGGGAGCGATTCACCGGGTAAGATAAGGGGCGCGGCGCGAAATGAATCTCGAAGTTCATCGGCCTGTGCCCGAAGCTCCTGCGCTCGGAGTCTCGGGGTTCGGAGTCCCTCGTCAGATTGGGCCGCAAACAGTGTGAGCAAACACAGGATGGCACATGATAGCAAATGACGCATTTTTTTGTTTTTCACTTTCTTTTGTTGGAAAATTTTCTTCTTTTGGGTAAACAGGTTATTTTAATGGGGATTCCGAATCCACGACTGCTGCTGATGGGTCCCGGACGTTGCCGGCCGTGCGACAGGCACAGGCTCGGTCGCTGGCTCCAGGGTGGGAATCCCCTCTTCGAATTGTGCCTGTACGGACTCAATGGCCTCGAAAAGAGGATCTTGCCGTGCGGCCGGTTGTGCTCTTTCCCGCACAGTGCGATCGTCGAAAGCCCGAGCCTCGAAAGACGACTCGTGAGCGTCGCGAGCATCCCACTGCCGGTCAGAAAGTTCGCGTTCCTGGTCAGGAGCAGGAGGCGTTGCCTGCCATCGCCGCTCGCCGTACTCGTCCGGTCGGTCGTAGCGTGTACCGCCCAGCGGCCGCCGTCGTTCCAGGAGCGTGTGCCGCGATAACGGCGTTGTTGCCAGACGGGAAATAATCTCGCGACGCACCGGCTTGGCCAGTCCAAGCGAGTCCGCAATGGATTCCAGACTCGGGCGTGACTCCTGCCGCACGTCGCCGGAGACGCGACTGCCCAGATCGCTTCCTTCGTCCACTTCCGTGCGCGACCCGCACAGCGCGAGATATTCCGGCGAGGTACGCAGCTGATTAACCTGGTCCAGCGGCAGCAGGACGAGAGTAACCGAAACGGCCAGTGGCGGGGCATTCTCTTTAATACTATCCCAGGAATCGCGCCAAGCGGAACCGTCATAATAGCGAAACGCGCAGTCGACGACTTCCGGCGCCCAGTCGGCTCCGGACTCGCGATCCATCGCCACTTCTTCCGCAGTCGCCGGCCCCTCGGACATCGGCTCCTCTTCCCGCTCATTTCCGGCAAGGACAGGCGTTTCTGTACCAAGAGAGCCAATCAGCGTAAGAGCTTCAACCCCTGTCGGCTGCGTATCTCCGGAGGATTCCGGCGTCTCAAAATCGAGTTCACGTCGCGACAGGCCATAATATTGAACCAGCGGTTCTTCCCGCGACATGCCTGGCAGCATTTGCAAAGAGCCCACCATTTCGGAACCGTCGGTTGCCGTTGCGTCGTCGGCTTTCCCGGACCGTGCCCCGGGAGCAACAAACCGGTAGAAAACCGTTTTCAGTTCAGGCACCTGCTTCTCGCGTGGCGTCCGGGGTGCCTCGCTCGTCAGTTCCGCGTCTGACGCGACCGACGTGGCGACCGGCGTGGCATCCTCCACTTCTGCGAGTAAGTTCGGGGCCACGACGTCGATCGTAAGCCAATCGCGCCCGCCTCGTATGCCGAATCGACGGATCAAGCCACTTTCGGTCGTTTCCTCTGCGAGCAGGGGATGTATGGGGTCGCCGATGGTCGCGGCCAAATCATCGTCGAGCAGTCGTGCCAGCGACCGGGTCAATTGCGAGCGGGCAACCTTATTCTCCGCAACGATATAGTCGCTGGAATACAGTCGCATAAGCATCCAGACCAGGCTCAAGACGATAATCATAAGTGACAACGCCAGGAGCAATTCGAGGAGTGTATACGCGTGTTTCATGGGCCAGACTCCTCGACGGCGTCCCCGGCCGGAAAGCCGGCATCCTGAAACAGATCGGTCTCCGTTTCGTCGCCTGGCAGGAACTGTAGCGAGCCGATAAACGCTTCTTCCTGATCCCCGGCAGACGGCGATTCCTGTAGATGCTGGTCTTCCAGGGCACTTGTGCGAATCCATTGCGTGATTTGCACACGACCACCCACGACCGGTATGCGAGAAACAGTAAATCGTTTCCCGTCTTGGGTAGGCTCCGGAATTTCTTCATACTTCTGCGCCGTAAGCTGAACAACGGACAAGTTTGGCAATGGCCCGGCTTTTATTGTGACCGTGGCAAGCCAGCTTTCCGCGTCGGGCACCTGCCATGTGTGACCATTGCGGCACGGGACAGCACCGATGAGAATCGCATTTAATTGCGAGCGGCAAAAGAGAATAACCGTCGCTTGTTCCTCGCTCCGAACCGCTTCCCGCAGCGCCGCGCTGGAAAGCGACGAAAGTAAGGTCATTCCGGTTATTAGCAGAGCCAGAACGACCAGAATTTCCAATAAAGTGAATCCACGTCTCATGGTCCGGCCTCCTTGGGCGCCGTTTCCGGCTCGACTCGTACTCCGATTCGATTGACCCGCGGAACGCCTGTTATGCCACGGACCATAATCTCGCCGTACCAGTGATCTTCGCCTGTACTGACAAGAGAGAACAGAGCCTGGGAAGTGCGACCATTCGGATAGAACATGATCGTTCGACTGGCCGGTTCCCCTTGAAAGATAATCTCCGGGGGAAGCTGTCTTTTGTCAATTCGGGCGCGATCGTCTTGCGTGTCAAGAGGAGCAGCGGGTTCACTCGCCAGTTGCAGAGAACCGACCATGCTGTCAGCTCGCTGCTGACTGCGCAGCCGGCGGTCGTAGACCTCTTTCGGCATGAGTTCGTATGACCCGGTGCCCTCACGAAAACAGAAGACCAGCGCGGCTCCGCTCTTCATGGCCGTAAGCCGCGCTTGATACAGTTCCGATTGGATTTGCAGGACCGTTGCCTTGAACTGGGCCCGCGATTGCATCTGTTGCAATGCGGGAAGCCCCATGGCAAGGACGGTCGTCAGAATTGCCAGAACGAGGAGCAACTCCAGGAGGGTAAAGCCCACTCGCGACGACCCTCCCCTTGCGGCAACGGGCAAAACCGCCATTAGGGATTCGGCATTACCGGTTGCGCCGGCGCACCCATTCCGGGATCAACGCCAGGCTGGACCATCGGATTGGTCATATCTCCCATCACACCGGGCTGTGCCATACCCGGCTGCGCCATGCCGGGTTGCATCATGCCGGGCTGTGCCATACCCGGCTGCATGGCGTTCGGGTCGACCAATCCGCCTTGCATACCAGAGGCGTTCATATCCCCGGGCGCCAGGAAACCATCGGTGGTAATCGGCTCTCCGGTAAGCGGGTCAATAGCAGCCGCGCCAGGCATACCGCCGTTCATGGACGCCGCACGCGGATTGACTGCGGTCGGGTCCCAACTGATAATATCGTCGCCCGCACCTTGGTCGTTATTGCGGTCGGGACCGGCAGACCAGACGCAAGGTCTTTTGCCGTCGCCTTTTATGGTCGGCCATTCGTAGAAATATTTATTACCCCAAGGGTCTTTGGGAACGTCTTTGGTGTCGAGATATTTCCCATAGGACTTCGCCGGCGCGGTCGTCTGCTGGTTAGCCACAGGCAATCCGGTCGCGGGGTCAATGGTGCCGCCGGTTGCGTTCGGGTCGGCCGGAAGCCCGGTCATGGGGTCGATGGCCCCAGCCGTCGCGTTCGGGTCCATGCCAACAGGAGCCGTTGGGTCAGTGGCTGCGGGGAGTCCCGTCATGGGGTCAATAGCGCCGGCCGCCGCGTTCGGGTCGGCAACAGGGAGTCCAGTCATGGGGTCGACTGTCGTTGCACCCCCGGCCGCCGCAGGGTTGACCTGACCGACAAGGAGCTCAAGTCCTTCCTGCGTCGTGGGATAGCGATTATGGTCCATACGAAACGTCTCCAAAACATCGGAAAACGTTTTCACTTGCACCGTCGCCGAGCGTACCAGCGCTTTTTCGTAGGAGCTCCACACTGTTGTCCCGACAATACCGATAATTACAATCAGAATGGCCAAGACGATCAAGAGTTCCAAAAGGGTGAATGCGGGTCGTTTCATGGGTAAGCCTCCTTCTTTAAGGTCCGAAACATACGCGACTGCTCTCCTGCCGAACCGAAAACGGAACGACAAAAAGCAGACAACGTCTTACTGTTGTTGGCAGGTTACTGGGTGGGTACTGGCCGCGAAAAAATTCCTTTCTTTTCCGTGGTCGATTATTCCTATTATAATAGATTTAGCGACTTCTGAAAAGATGAACATTCGCTTTTCCAGAAAAATATTCCAAAGATTCGGGTAAATGCCCCCTCCTAAGGGGGGAAATTTTGGTGTATAATGCGTTTGTGCGAGGGTGAAATGTGATTTTACCCACCTGTTAACTATTACAATTATTACAACAAACCTATAATAATCTATTATTGTTTAAATAAGGAGCGACGCCGTGGGCAGTGTAATTGAACTGAAAGAACAAGATTTTGACGCGGTCGTACTGAAGTCCGAAGTTCCGGTCCTTGTCGATTTTTGGTCTCCGACGTGCGTCCCATGTCGGGCCATTGCTCCGATTCTGGAGGATCTGGCGGAGGAATATGAAGACGACCTCAAAATCGTCAAGGTGAATATATTCGATCACGCGAATCTGGCCGGGCAGCTGGGCATTGCCAATTTGCCAACACTGATTCTTTTTGACCAAGGTCAAACGGTGGAGCGGACCGTCGGTGCGCTGTCGAAGTCGAAATTACAGGAAATCATCGACGAATACGTGTGACCTGCGGCGTAAAAATGGAGCTAGAGCATGTCCACCGGGTCAATATCGACGATCCACTGGACCTCGTTGGGCAGTTTGATTTTTTTCGCGAGCACATTTTCGACGGCGAGACGAAGGAGTTCGCGGTCGTTCCCATGCAGATGAACATGAAACCGAAAGAAGCCGCGTAACTTGGCAAAGGGAGCCGGAGCGGGTCCGAGTATGCGGAAAACGCGTGTTCGCCCGTCTGCCTGTTCTCTCTCCTTTTTCAAGTCCTGAAGCGATTCCCTGACCGCCTGACCGATTTGCGACGCTCCGGTCCGCGTCTGCTCTTCGTTCGGGCCGCGAAAGACGAGTCGCACCAAGGACGCAAACGGCGGATAGCCAAGGGCATGCCGCTGACGAAGTTCGTCACGAGCAAAGGTTAAAAAGTCATGATGGCTCGCGGCTATAATGGCCGCGTGGTCCGGATTATAGGTCTGGACAATGACTTCGCCTTTCCGGTCGCCGCGCCCGGTGCGACCGGCGACCTGGGTTATAAGATGAAACGTGCGTTCGGCGGCGCGAAAGTCGGGGAGATACAGGGCCGTATCCGCATTAATGACCCCGACTAGCGTAACGTTGGGAAAATCGAGCCCTTTGGCAATCATCTGCGTACCGAGCAGGATCTGAAATTTCCCTTCCCGAAAAGCGGCCAAGGCCCGTTCGTGCGCACCGTGCCCCTGCATTGTATCGGTGTCCATGCGGAGAACAGTAACCTCGGGAAATCGAGCCGCAAGCTCCTGCTCCAGCTTTTGCGTTCCGAAGCCACTATAACGTATTCCGGCAAACCCGCATGCGGGACATTTCGTCGGCGCCGGGACCTGATAATCGCAATAATGGCACAAGGCAATCTGCTGCGTGAGATGGTGCGTGAGCGTTACATCGCACTCGGGACACTTCATGACCTCGCCACAGGCCGGACATTGAATTTGCGTGGAGAAGCCACGCCGATTCAGTAGAAGGATAATCTGACCGCCTTCATCCAAGGCTGCCCGAATGGCAATTCCCAACTGCTGATGAATGGCGCCACGTGTAAAGCCTTGCGCGACTCGCGAACGCAGATCGACAATGGAGACGTCCGGCAGTGGCAAATTCATAACCCGATTGGCCATGGTCAGCAGATGGATTCGGCCTTTCAGAGCGTTCTGCCAGGATTCCAGCGAAGGCGTCGCGGACCCGAGTATGACCGGCACTTTCTCCACTCTGGCTCGCTGCATGGCCACCGCACGCGCATGATAGCGGGGCGCCGTCTCCTGCTTGAAGCTGTTTTCGTGCTCTTCGTCAATAACGATCAGGCCCAGTCGCGGGACCGGCGCGAACACGGCACTGCGGGCGCCGACGACTACCTGAACGTCGCCCGACTCGATACGGAGCCACTGACCATGCCGTTCCGTATCCGTCAAGTGACTGTGCAGAACGGCGACAGACCGAAATCGCCGGCGGAAGCGGTTCACCGTTTGCGGCGTGAGACTTATTTCCGGGACCAGGACAATCGCCTGACGCCCGCTGGCAACGGCCTCTTCGATTGCCCGAATATAGACTTCCGTCTTGCCACTGCCGGTCACGCCATGCAGGAGGAAGGGATGAAATTCTTTTTTTTGCATGGCCTCGAGAATGGCGTTCAGGGCCGACTGCTGTTCCGCGTTCAGTTCGTGCCCCGATTCCTTATCGACCGACAGGCCGGTGTCATCGAGCAGGGAGTTTTTTCGACGTACAGACCGCTTGGCGAACAGGCCGTATTTTCGCAACGCGAGCACCGGGACCATGGAGCATTTTGCGGCCCGACAGAGTTCCGACAGAGTCATGGGTTCTTCCGCGTGTGCCAGTACATCCAGGACATAGCGCTGTTTGGGCGTTAAGACAGATTCCTGATTCTCCTTATTCCCCTTGTCCAGCTTGGCCAATTTGGCCGCTATGTCGGGAACCAGGGTCCAAACGGTCGTTAGACGCGTACCCGCATGGCCACGCACACCCGCGGGCAGTACCGTTTCCAAAACCTGACCGAGCGGGCACAAATACTGCCGCGCAATCCAACGGGCAAGCTCAATCATTTTCGCGGACAGAAGTGGCCGTGAGTCGAGCGGGCAAACAATTTCTTTCAGTCGTATCCTTCGACCGTGACTCGTTTCGGTCAGTCCGCCGCCTGTCCGCACACCGACGCAATAGCAAGTGACCGGCATATTCCCCTTGCCGCGCGGGACCTGTAGACGCATGCCAGGGTCGACCGCGTCGTAAAATTTTTCCGGAATAAGATAATCGAAAGTTCCGTCGAGTCCGTCGGAGAAGACGACCTCGGCGATGCGACAGATCGTGGCCGCCGCCAAGTCCCAGTCCATGTCGGCCGTCGGCTGGTCGTCGTCAAAGAAACTCGGTTGCTTAACGGTCACGTTCGCGTCTCCCGCGGTGTCGAACGAGCAGTGTCCGGCACCGTTTCGCCGAAAAACTAAAGATGCAGTACATCGTTCATGGAGTAGAAGCCCGGCTTCTGACCTGCCAGGAACTTGGCCGCGGCCAAGGCACCCAGTGCGTAGCAGTCGCGATTCGACGCCCGAACCGTAATCTCAAGCGTCTCACCCAAAAGGCCAAACACGATCGTATGCTCGCCCGGATTGTCGCCCGTTCGCACCGCATGATAGCCAATTTCGTTGTGTGGCCGCGCACCGACTTTTCCTTCCCGCCCGTGCCGAAACTGGTCAATTCCCATCTCTTGCGCAATGAGCTGCCCAAACTTTAAGGCCGTTCCGCTCGGCGCGTCCGCCTTATAGCGATGATGACGCTCAATAATTTCGACGTCGGCGTCGTGGTCTTTGAGCGACCGCGCCGCTTCCGCCGCCAGCTTCATGGCAAGATTCACCGTTGTACTCATACTCGGGGACCAGAGCACCGGTATGACAGAGGCCGCGTCGCGAAGTGTGGCCATCTGTTCCGCCGTAGCGCCGGTCGTTGCGTAAACCAGCGGAATGCCATGCTCACGACACAAGGCAATAACCGCGTCCGTGGCCGCAGGCGTCGAAAAATCGATCAGGACGTCCGGTCGTTCGCCGTCGAGCGTGGCGGAGAGCGGAAGATGAAGTGGAGCGACTCCGGCCAGCGTCCCGGCGTCCCGGCCCAGTTCCGGATGATTCGCCGCGTCCAATGCCGCGACAATGCGCAACTGCTCGTCTTGACTGCCCAACGCTATCAGTCGCCGACCCATGCGGCCCGCCGCGCCAAAAATACCCACCTTCGTCGTCATGTTCTTCTCCTGTTCGACTTATTTCCTGTCCCAACCGGACTTGCTGTTGTAACTTATTATTTTCGCAACCACGCGTGCCGCGACGAATTCCGTCAACTGATTACCGGCAATCGGCATCGTCTCAACCACGTCCGCACCGACAACATGCTTGGCCGCGGAGACTTCGCGGAGAATGCGGGTCGCGGTGCGCCAGGCCAGGCCACCCGGCTCCGGCGTGCCTACGCCCGGGGCAAAGCTGGGGTCCAGTGCGTCCATATCAAAGGTTATATAGACGTCGGCCGTGAGTCGGTCGAGGATTCGGGCCAGTGCCCTGTCCGCATTCTCTTCTATCATACCAGGAGTCACAAAATTTTCAACCTGGACCGGACAGGCAACCACGTCCTCTTCCGAAAAGCTGCGAATTCCGACCTGAACCAGATGCGGCGTGACTTCCAGGACCCGGCGCATGGCCGAGGCGTGTGAAAATTTTCCACCGTGGGTAAAGTGGTCACGCAAGTCGCTGTGCGCGTCGAACTGAAGAACGCTCAAGTGCGGGTAATGCTCCGCGGCAACTCGAACGATCGGTGGCGTTATGCTGTGCTCACCGCCGAGCAGAATGGGAAAACGCCGGTCCGCAAAAAAACGTTCCCCACGCAGGAATCGCTCAATTCGCGCCATTTCCTCTTCCGGCATATCCGCCGATTCTACAGGCGGCCAGGTGTAAACGCCTTCTCGCGGAATCGGCTGGAGAAGTTCCTCATCGAAATGCTCCAGTTGGTCCGAAACGGCCAGAATGGCCTCCGGACCGTATTGCGTCCCCTTCTGAAAGCAGACAGTTGCCTCATAGGGGACCGGAATAATGTGAAAGCGGGAGCGCTCGCGGTCGCACAACGGGCCCGACAGCTCAAAAAAAGTTTGCATCGTTTCCTTTCCGAAAAATTAGGGCCGCAACAGCCGCTCCGGTTAGGAGCGACGCGGCTTAAAGACCGAAACGCCCAAAGGAGGAAACAAAACTTCCATCGAGGCCGGCTGCTTGTGCCATTGTATCTCTTCGGCCGTGACACGTCCGTTTCCTGTGCCACTACCACCGTACCAGTGGGAGTCGCTACAGAAAATTTCGTCGTAATCCACCGCTTCCGGGACCCCGATCCGATGGTAGCGCGGAAGTGGCGTAAAGTTGGCAACGACCACAACATGGTCCTCCGGGTTACGTCCGCGACGAATAAAGGCAAACGTACTTTCCTCCCAGTTATGGCAGTCGATCCATTGAAAACCATTACCGTCGAAATCGAGCTCATGCAAGGCTTTTTCCTCGCGGTACAGGCGGTTCAAGTCGCGAATACAGTGCATAAGTCCGCCGTGTGTGTCGCCATGTTGCAAGAGGTGCCAGTCGAGACTCTGGTCGAAATTCCATTCGCGCCACTGCCCAAAATCACAGCCCATGAACAGCAGCTTCTTGCCCGGATGACACCACATATAGCTATACAGCAGTCGCGCATTGGCAAATTTCTGCCACAGGTCGCCCGGGGCGTTACTGACGATCGTCCCTTTCCCATGGACCACCTCGTCGTGCGAAATGGGGAGTACGAAATTTTCCGTGAACGCGTACATGAGACTAAAGGTCATGCGGTCATGATGATATTTCCGGTAGACAGGGTCGCGACGCATGTACTTGAGCGTATCGTTCATCCAGCCCATATTCCACTTCATAGAGAAGCCGAGGCCACCGGTATAGACGGGTCGCGAAACGCCGGGCCAGGCGGTCGATTCCTCCGCTATGGTCAGAATTCCCGGATAGCGGCCGTGCGTCTCGGAATTCATCTTTTTAATAAAGTCAATGGCGTCCAGGTTCTCGCGACCGCCAAATTCGTTCGGGAGCCAGTCGCCGTCTTCCCGGCTATAGTCTAAATAGAGCATGGAGGCCACCGCGTCGACCCGCAATCCGTCGACATGATATTTATCGAGCCAAAAGAGCGCGTTGCTAATAAGGTAGTTACGCACTTCGTTGCGCCCGTAATTAAAGATGAGCGTACCCCAGTCGCGATGCTCGCCCCGACGCGGGTCGTCGTGCTCGTACAGCGCCGTTCCGTCGAACCGACGCAGACCATGTGAATCGCGCGGAAAATGCGCAGGAACCCAATCGAGAATAACCCCAATACCGTTCTGGTGGCATAAATCGACTAAATACATAAAATCTTCCGGCCGGCCATAACGACTCGTAACGGAATAGTAACCAATAACCTGATAACCCCAACTGGCCGTGAGCGGATGTTCCGCAATCGGCAGCAGCTCAATGTGCGTATAGCCCATCTCTTTAACATAGTCGACGAGTTCACGGGCAAGTTCACGATAGCCCAAAAAGGCGTCCGGGTCGTCCGGCGAGCGGCGCCAGCTTCCCAAATGCACTTCGTAGACCGAGACCGACTCGTGGAGCCAGGCAGTATCGTTACTCTTGCGCTTGGTCATCCACGACTCGTCGCTCCACGTGTAGTGGTTCAGATCGGCGACAATGGACGCGGTGTCCGGCGGGACCTCCGCAAAGAAACCGACCGGGTCCGACCGGTCCTGCGTTCCTTCGTCACTGGTAACGCGATACTTATATCGGGCACCTTCGGTCAGACCGGGCACAAACGCTTCCCAAAAGCCACTCGGATTGTGCTTGAACATGGGGTTCGCGTCGCCGTTCCAGCCGTTAAAGTCGCCAACGAGACAGACCCGACTCGCATTCGGGGCCCAGACGATAAAATTGACGCCTTTAACGCCGTCCACCGCGCGCAGGTGGGCACCCAACTTGTCGTAACTCTGCCAGTGGTTGCCTTCACTAAGGAGATAAAAGTCCAGGTCAGAGAGCACGGTCGAAAAGTTTTTTGCCCGGTCCGACGATTCCTCCGGTCGGGTATCAGCCGCCTCGTCCAGCACCGTTACCGGCGAAGTCAGGGCGGACTTACACCCGGCAGACACGCCTGAGGCAGGCTCGGTTCGGTCGGACTTCTCTTTATCTTTACGCGAATCCATAGTACACTTTCTGTTTATAAAACACGTCGTGTTAACCGGTTGGGTCAACTTACGAACTTTTAAAATCGGTTTGTGCCGCCTGGCGTTCCTTGACGGGCGACGTCTGTGGGTTATACTTACAATTAGGAAGTCATTGGGCAATATGGCTATTTTATCCCATTTACCCAAATTACTTCTTTTATCGTTCCATTATAATTATAACCGATAAATCAGAAAAATGGGTAAAAAAACCTCATTATTCTGAAAAAAATCGGAATTTAAGGTTCGCCGCATGGCCAAAGACATAAAAACCAGTAAGCGCAAAGGGGAACAGGCAGCCCCGGGGACGGATGTTCTCTTCGACCACCAGCCGCCGTACAATGAGGCGGCTGAGCGTTGTGTCGTGGGCGCCATTATGCTCCAGCCGGACCTCTGTGACAGTATCGCCGTTCTCCTTCGCGCGGATGATTTTTATACGGACCCGCTCAAACGTATCTATCGGCACCTGCTGGAGATGCACAATAGCGGTACGGGAATCGACATGGTTCTTCTGCTCGACCATCTCAAGGCGGCGGACGAACTGGTGGAAATAGGAGGGGAATCCTACCTGGCCTCGCTCATGGAGTCGGTCGAAACGATCGCGCACGCGGAACATTACGCGAAAATCGTCAAGGACTACGCCATACGCCGCGAAATAATCCGGGCAGGTTCCTACATTCTCCAAAAGGCCTATGAGGCCGACGCGGACGCCACGAAACTGCTCTCCCAGGCGGAGCAGGCCATACTGGAAGTGGGCGACAGTCGCTCGGGCAACCAGTATCATGTCATGTTCGACATTATCCAAAAAGTCTGCGACCTGGTGGATAATCAGTCGAACGGGGAGCGTGAAGGCGTTCTGACCGGTTTTACGGACCTGGACCGCATGCTCGGCGGCCTTCATCCAGGCGAGCTGATTATTCTCGCCGCGCGACCCAGTATGGGTAAAACGGCACTGGCTACCAATATAGCCGAACACGTGGCTGTCGACCAGAAGAAGCCGGTCCTCTTTGTGAGTCTGGAAATGGCAAAAGAGGAACTGGCAATTCGTATGATTTGTGCCCGTGGACGCATTCGGGGCGACCGGTTTAAGTCGAATTTTCTTCCTGCCAAGGATAAAGACAGCTTCTTTCGCGTTGCCTCGCAGTTGAGTAACGCGTCAATCTTTATTGACGACACCTCCTCGCGAACGGTAACCGAAATTGGCGCCGTTGCCCGACGTATTAAGCGGAATAATGATCTTGGTCTTATTATCGTTGACTATATCGGTCTGATTGAGCCGGAAAACCCGAGCGACCCGCGTCAGGAGCAGGTGGCGAAAAATGCGCGAAGGCTCAAGGGACTTGCCCGTGAGCTGAACGTACCGGTCCTCTGCCTGGCCCAGGTCAATCGCGCCGCGGAAGAGGGCGACGGACGGCCCCGCTTAAGCAACCTGCGTGAGTCAGGAGCAATCGAGCAGGACGCGGACGTCGTCATGTTCGTCTACCGAGAGGAAGTCGGTATGAAGGCCGACGACGTGGAAAAACGGGACCTCAAAGGCAAGGCGGAAATCATCATAGCGAAACAGCGAAACGGTCCGGTGGGCGAGGTGAAACTGGCGTGGATGGGCGACTTCACGCTCTTCGCGACTCTGGCCAGTGGGCGCGATGGCGAGGCCCCGGACTACGCTGATGACTTCGCCTACGATAGCGTGATGGGTCCGGACGTCAGTATCGACCCCGCCAGCGTGGCAAGTTACAGCGGCGGAGGTTACGTCGATGATGGAACCAATGCGGATTTCCTCTGATTACTCCTCGCACAGTCCGCAGGCCTCACGCTCACGCTTGCCCAGTTCCTGGTCGAGCAGGTACATCATGCCAACGTTGTCCTGGAACGATTGCAGGCGTTCGAGAATGGCCAGGGTGCTCTTCTCCTCTTCGATCTGCTCCATAACGAACCAGTCGAGAAAGACGACCGTACCGCGGTCGTTCTCCTGATGCGCCAGAAGTGCCAGTTCATTGATACTCGCGGTGACCGACTGCTCATGGGCATACGCCGCTTCAAAGGCCGTTGGCAGGGAAACCCAATCGTTATTCGGAGCCATAATTTCACTCAGCGCTATGGTCCCGTTGCGGTCGTGCAGATAGTTAAAGATTTTCATTGCGTGCTGGGTTTCTTCCGCGGCCTGAACTTTAAACCAGTGGGTCGTGCCCGGCCAGTTGTTCTCTTCACACCATCCGGCCATGGACAGATAAAGCCAGGCGGCGTAAAATTCGGCGTTCAGTTGTTTGTTCAGTGCATCTTGGACGACAGGATTGATCATATGGGCTCCTCCGGGGGTCGGGTTGAAATTTCGGCGTTCAGGCAGAAATTCCTATATTTGCTCTTACAGGGGTGACACGAACTTTTCGGGCACGCGGTCAAAATCGTTAATCGCAGCGTGCGTACCCAAAAAGAGACTGCCAGAGCATAGGGCACCGGGAGGAGGGAACCGGAGTTCGGGAACACTTTACAGTTGCTATCGGCGTGCCTGTAAGTAGCCCAGGAGTGCCTTGTCGTACGGAATGCTTGTATCAAGCTCGACGTAATCAATTCGGGCATGAGAGCACTGCCGGCGAAAGGAGTCGCGAAATTCTTCGACGGCGGCTACGTAGTCCGCGGCCAGTGCGTCGGCATTGGTCGTAATCTTCTGCCCGGACTCCGGGTCCTCCAGTTCGACACGACCATGAAAGGGGAAATGGACTTCCGCCTCGTCGAGAATATGAAAGAGAATCACATCGTGACCCGCATGACGAAGCTGATAGAGCACTTTCATAATTTCGTCCGGGTCGCCGAGCAGGTCGGAAAAGATCATGACCAGCGAGGCATGATTGAGCATACCGGCCAACTGTCCCAGGGCCTGAGGTACGTTCGTAGCGCCTTCCGGGGTCAGATTGGCCAGTGCGGACAGGATATTACCGAGCTGCGACCGTTTCGACTTCGGGGCAATGGACCGGGTAAGTTTTTCGTTAAACGTCACCAGCCCGACCGGGTCCTGCTGGTGAATCATCAGATAGGTTAACGCGGCGGCCAGATAGATGGAGTAGTCGAATTTCGTTAACTGCTGCCGAAACGTATAGTTCATTGAGCGACTGGCGTCGACGACGAGCCAGCCGGTAAGATTGGTTTCCGCTTCGTATTTTTTAACGTAATATTTATCCGTTTTGGCATAGATAAGCCAGTCGATATCGGCGGGGTCGTCGCCTTGGGTGTATTTGCGATGCTCGCTGAACTCGACGGAGAATCCGGACAGCGGGGACGCGTGCAGGCCGTGCAGAAATCCCTTAACGATAAACTGGGCCTTGAGGTCCAGTCGCTTAATGGACTGTATGACATCCGGTCGCAAATACTGTTCACTATTAGTCATAGTCATCTCACGCAAGGCAAAGGGTTAGCAGTCCGGCGAGCACGAGCCAGGCGGACCATACGTAAAGGCGTCCGCTGGCCAGCTGCTTCATAAGAACATTTAAACTGGTCAGTCCGACCAGGAAACTGACGGTCGCGCCGAGCAGATACAGCCAGAACTGCTCCGCCGTGAGCGGGCCGCCCCCCGAGTGAAAAAACAGGTCAAGCGTCTCCAGCAGGAGCACACCCGCCAGGACAGGTATGGAAATGAGAAATGAGAAGATGGCACTTTCGCGACCGTCGAGACCGAGCGCCGCACCGCTGGTAATCGTCCAGCCACTGCGGGAAAGGCCTGGCAGTACGGCAAAGCCCTGAACCAGGCCGACCAGGAGTGCCTTGGGCCAGGAAAACGCGGTAAGCGGCACCGTCTGCTCCGGCTTTCGCCTCTGACAACGGCGCAGAACGAAGAACAGGAGCGCCGCGGTCAGCAAAAAGCCAACGCCGGTCACCACCAGATTCGTCTCCAGATCCGGCAACTTATACTTTACCAGCAGGCCCAGCAGTGCCGTCGGAATACAGGCAATACAGACGAGTCTGACAATGGCGCGATTACGCATGAGCGACTCTAAATCACGGCGAAACCAGACCAAAAGAGCCAGAAGTGTGCCTGAGTGCAGAATGATCGTCAGGGTAAGCGGATCGCCCGGAAGACGCTGGTCCGCATGCAGAAGGGTCCCGAGTACGAGCGTATGCCCCGACGAACTTATCGGCAGAAACTCGCCCACACCTTGCACAATCGCCAGTAGGACTATCAACATGATTTCGGTCATTCTTTATCCGCCATTTGTCCGCCGCTTTATTTAAGCACCCTTCGCCCTACCCCCGTTCAACCTGCCACGCCCACCGGGAGCAAAAAGCAAGTGGAATCAACAGAGCCTGTCTGGACGCGGCACCTGTCTGGATATAGAATAACACGCGAATGAGGTTGGTGCAAGGGGGAGGGCCGTTCCCGACTGCTTGCCAGGTCGGGAACCAGCAATAAAAACATCTGCTCGCCAGGGCCCGACCCCTCTGCGGAGAAAAATTTTACAGTGACGCCATTTCAGCGGACCAGGAGTGACCAAGGTTGTGTCCAGGCGCCGGGCTGCGGAATGATCGGCTCTTTGTCCTGAAACTGCTGAACTTCATCGACCGTGGTTACTCTGGCACGGACATAAAGGTCGCCGCTCTGGAGTGTATAGCTCGCCTCAAGGCCTTCGGACGACTGAAAGACTCGTCCAACTTCCGGGGACCAAGTGGGTATGGTGCGGGCTGGTTGCTTGTCTTTTGCCGGGACTTCGACTTCGGTTATGGTCAGGTCAGCCTCCTTTCTTGTACCCAGGAAGTCGATACGCACTTTACGCCCGTCGAGAGGCTTGACCTTAACCGAGAGCGTCCCGGAATTACGGTCGAACGCAATGTCGTCAAAATCAAGGCCGTTGGAGGTATAGAAATCACCTTGGTTCATGGCCTGGAACAAGGCGGGGAAGGTCAACTCCTTCGCGCGAACGACCATCCATGCACGGGGTTCCTCCCTGGTATAGGTGTGCTCATCATCTGTGCCGGTTGCCAGCAGGAGTTGCTGACCTGCCGTAACGCGATACGCGTTGATGAGGTCCCAGTAGGTATCAGGGGTCCAGCCGAAGGCAAGCTTGGGATAGGCGAGCGGGTTATTATTAAATTCAAAAAAACGAATGTCGGCATTATCGATAAGAATGCGTGGGTCAACGTCGTAGAATGAACTTATCGGGTGATTCAGTGTAAAAATGAACGGTTCACGGTTCTCCTTAAAGAACTTTTGCCCATAATGAAAATTGGCATCGACAGTTTTCTTCGAATTTTCTTCCGCTCTGTAGGGAAAGCAACTGCGCACATTGATGAAATTCATGTGCACTTGATATTTATCTTTACAGTTCCCTGTCTGTTCGAACCCGGGAATCAAGAGGAATTTTCCAGGTTCGGTAAATCTCTGGTCGAGTTCATCGAAAGGAGTCAGGCGGCAGAAGGTTTGTCCTTCAACGGTCTTGGTTTTAACGGAGTCAGGTCCGAATTTCTCCCGGCACT
Source organism: Planctomycetia bacterium (assembly GCA_030539295.1). GTDB lineage: Bacteria > Planctomycetota > Planctomycetia > Pirellulales > Thermoguttaceae > JAUNBG01. The sequence continues at coordinate 44,399 of JAUNSJ010000005.1, forward strand.
GGTCCATATGTTCCTGGTTGAGCTGTGCCCAGTTATTTGAGTTAACGACTCTTTTCCAGCGAGAAGTTTCGCCTTCAAAGGGAGAGAGGTCTCTGGGCGGTTCGCACGAGCCACACCATCCGGAGAAGCGGAATTCGTCCGTCTGAAATGTACCATGATCGGACGTGCAAATAAAGTTATAGCCACGATCTTTGTACCAGGCAACAGCGCATTCCGGGAGCAGTTTGCCATCACTCCATTGGGTGTGCATATGTAGATTGCCGCGATACCAGTGACCACAGGATTCTTCCTGCGCTGTTGTCGAAGTCAGAGGCATTGCAAGAGCGGCGCCCCAGGCGGAAACAGATTTCAAAAAGTGTCGACGATTCAAGTTTTTCATAGGGATTTCCTTTTTACTGTAAAATAATTATTATAGGATTTTGAATTTATGGCGGAGCCAAGGTCAATGGTCGACGAGGTCGTCCCAGGCAGTGCGGAAAGGACTCCCTGTCACACGCATTACTCATGTGGCGTCCTTACACTCTTATTTCAGCAGATCTTCTTCTTTGATCTGTACATTGATACATCCTGTCGCACCCGGCTCACCGGTGGCGATCCAAAAGACGCCAGGCTCCGGTTCAAAGAAGAGCGGGTAACATATCCACGTTTCCATATCGCTCGTCGAAGGAGTCGTGGACGCTATTGTAACCGGCGGCGTCCAGGTCTTACCGTCATCAGACGAAAAGGACGCGGCCAGAATATTGCGCGGACGCAACCAGTCGTAATTGAGGTCCTTCACAATCCAGTCATTCGGGTCCGGCACGTAATTAAAGGGCGGCAGATTTTCATCGCGATTCCAGAGGAGAATAAGACGTCCGTCGGCCAGGCGATTCAGTTCACCAAAGGAATTATTATTCTGGATTCCGGTCGATTCCGGCTTGGTCCAGGTTAGACCTTCATCGGTAGAAATGGATTTGTAAAATGTGCCTTTCGTCGTTCGAATCAACATGAAGATAGACCCGTCATTAAGCTGTACAAGCTTTGGTTCCAAGGCCCCGTCATGGTCATTGATTTTCGAATTTTCCACATCGACGACGGTCGTTTTCGTCCAGCTCTGGCCTTGATCATCTGAGTAATAAACGGGAATCACATGATGCCATGGGACAATGGCCATGGTCGCTAAAACGATTCTTCCACTTTTGAGAACGACCATGGCCCGCAAAGCGCCAACCCAATCACGCTGGATCAAAAGTGGTTCGGACCAGGTTGCTCCGTTGTCCTTGCTAAAGATGGAATAGACAGGCATGACCCAGTCGGAAGGTTTCCCTTCGCCCCACTTTCCACCACTTTTTGTTTCTTTGCCATTGCAAAAAACGCACACAATAGTACCGTCACTGGTGCGAACAAGGCTCAGATCGCCTGCGAAGGAAAACTTATCAGCAGGAACAGCCGGCTTCGAGGTCCATGTTTTACCGCGGTCAAAGCTTGTTTTGACTTCTGTTTCCTGTAAGGTAAGTATCCCATCATTCGCAATAGCGATAATGGGCTTTGTAAAAGAGACGGGACATGATTCCGCCTTAGTGTGCAACGTAATTACCGGATCGTCCGCAAACAGCGCACTCTGACAGAGCAGCAGACAAACAAACATACAAAACTTGTTCATTTTTTCTTCCCAGGGTTATTGTTCCGGTATCATTTGGCTTTTCCTCGCATAATATCCTTATGCATGGCCGATTACCGGATAATACAGATTGACATCGAAGCTCGCAGTCGCATTATTCGTCCAATGAACGGACAATGCGACTGTAAATCACAAACATTATTTCGCTGTTACCTGAATAGTGGCATTACCGCCTTTGGTTACAGTTATGGACAATGGCGTAGTAGTTACGGAATTATACTTTTCTGCAACTTCAGGAGGAACGGATTTTTCAGCCTCTTCCATTTTTTTTGAATAGGCAATGGATTCATCCGGGCTCATTTTTGGATGCTTTTCCCGCGATAATTCTCCGGGAATCGTTACGCGTTTACTCACAGTCACTTTAAACGTCCCGACCGGCGTGCCGGAATTTGAATAGTTACCGCGAGTGGTTGCCAGCGAAACGACGCCCTGGGCATCGGTAATCCCTCCGGTCGCGGCATCAGAGGCCGTTTCCGGATAGAGCTGAACCGAGGCCTCGGGCAGCGGACTTCCGTCACGCATCACGGTTAAGGTAAGCGGGACGGTCTCAGGAAATCCGTCTGGTTTCTGTGGACCGCCGCAACCACCAAGACAAATTACACACAGGTAAACGAGCAGCGTCGTAAAACTGTATTTCATTATTCTTCCTTACTTGTGATTTATAAACTTTCACTTTGAATTATTTTTTACAGTGATGCCGTTTCGCCGCCGTCGACACTCCCCATGGCACCCCAAATACCGTAAGGACTCGCACCTGATTTGCCTGACATACCAATATTATAATTCGGATTGGTCGTCGCGTCATATTTTCCCGCGTCAATCGTGTCGGACACGAAACGCACACTGCCATCGCAAAGCAGCGCGTTCACACCGCCGGAATGATAGCTGGAGGCCGTATTCAGGTGGTTACCAGCCCCATGTGTCGATCCATTCGTCACACAGGACGGTGCATTAGGCGGGAGCACGGCAAAAAAACCACAATTGGAAATCGTTGGGCAATAGGGAAATACCGAATGAATGAGGTAAGTTTCACTGGTGTAAGCTGATTTAAAAACCTTTTTATCGGTTGTATCCGCTGCCGATAGACAGTTAGCCGGCGTTATGGTATTCGTAGTAAAACGGGCCAGGTTTCCTTTGATAAGGTTGCCTTCATAAGCTACTCCTATGCCCATTTCCGAATAGGCGAGTGTATTGGAAGAACCATCGACGAGCGTTGAAAAACTGGTCCACAGATAAACGTTTTTGAACAGTCCGCGATGTGGTTTTTCCCAAGAAAAACCCGTTGTAGAACCGGTCGTCGCAAAAGATACTGCATCGTTGTATGAGTCACCAAAGCAGCCGGCGTAGGAGCAGTTCGTTAAGTTCTTTTGCTCGTAGGCTTCGGCATTTTTATTGGGATCAGAAGGGCAGATCATGTAGTTTATTTGGCCCTTTAAACCAGTAGCCTCCGTGAGGCCTGTTGATATCCCATGTTTATTAGACTGCTGAATCATGGAATAACGCGACTGCTGCTCACAAAACGGAAGCAGGGCAGCCATCGGATTGAACATATTTTGACGGTTGTGTATTTTAGACACCTGCAGTGACGCCGAAGGGAACGCGAAATAGGCATCGTGATAATTGTGCAGACCTACGCCAATCTGTTTGAGATTGTTCGTGCACTGCATACGGCGTGCCGCTTCTCGCGCGGCTTGTACGGCGGGCAGGAGCAAGGCGATTAAGATTCCGATAATCGCAATGACCACCAGAAGTTCCACCAGGGTAAAACCCAGGACCCGCTTGATTTGTTCCATGGTTCGTTTCATGTTGCGTTCCTTTCACAAAAAAAGGTTTTTATTGTGGTCTTGTCAGACCGTTTGGTTTTGTCCGCCCCCTCACTTCGTTTACCCCCTGTTTTCGACACGCGGCACGATAGAGTTAACACGGCAAACCGTTATTTTCCGGTGGCAACCCGGAATTCGTCAATGGCCCCGTCAAATTGCGGGCCGTTACCTTTAAGGACTTCCCGGGGTGCGCGTCCGATCAGGCATTCGCCGGGAACGAGGTCGAGTGGCTCTTTCCACGGGACCTTTGAAATCAGCCGGGCATTCACAAAATGGGAAACGGTTCCTTCGTCGGCGTCGATAATAACGGAAATTTTGTACCAGACGCCGCAGTCGCGAACGGTCATGACCGCCTTACTGGAGTAGAGTTCCGCATGGTCCTTACGATCGGTAACGAAGAGCAGGAGTTCGCCGGTCCGGCAAATCTGCCACAGGAAGGCGCCTGGCACTTTCAGGAAATTCCGACTGGCACAGAGCGTATTTTCCTGCGTTCCCAAATGGTCAAAACGGATATTGGCCGTAAGGACCAGACGTCGAAAACTACCGTCGAGATGAAAAACACATTCGGAGCTTTGACTGCTAAAGCCGAGCGCCTCGCGGTTGTGCCAGCGCCCTTCGGCTATGTGCACTCCGGTCACGTCCAGCTCGGGACATTGTGCCCGGCCCGCCAGTGATGAGTTCGGAATACGATTGCCCTGACGATTGTCGGCGTCGAATCGGACGAGCAGATTCGGGTCGGCGTCGAGTACCAGGTCCGACTGCTCTTTCTCCTTACGCAATTTTGCAACGTAGGCGGTCAGCTGCGCAGTAAAGGCATCCAAAGTCGTAAATCGAGGTGTCTTTGTGCGGTATTTCTCGCCGGTCCCTTTGCGACTGACCTGAATCGTTTCCCCGGTTGTTATGGGGACAGGATCGGTATCAGAGGTCGTAATTTCGACCAGGCCTTTATTCGTTTCAACCGCAAGCTCATTCTGGCCAACAGAGACGAAAAATTCCGTACCGCGGTCCCGGACCGTGCCGAGCGGCGTATTAACCGTAAAGCCGGTTGCCGATTGCGGAATCGTCGCGCTCAATCGGCCTTGCGTGCAGAAGGTATCCAGAGCACCCTTAATCGCAAACTGGCCCGGCCCCTGCAGAACAACAACGGCGCCATTTTTGAATTCGATTTTTGCCATGCCCTTTTCCAGAGCTAATTCGCCTGTCTCAAGACTCTGCCCCCGCTTGTACTTCGTACTCTCGGGCGCCCAGTCGGGGTCGACCAGTTCGGTAACGCGGGCCACAGGCAGAAATTCCTCGGTCGGCTCAACCATCGCGGGCGGGGTTAGCTCGCGGCGGTGAAGTTCCCACTGACTCTCCTGATACACGGCCACTCCGATGAGTATGGCCACGGCGACACTGCCAATGAGGAAGAAATCACTCAAGGTCCACTTATGCGGTTTCCGTTTGACGGGGATACGGCGTCGCTCTTCCCGCTCTTCCAACTTGCGCAGGACGGCGAACGGGTCGTAATCTTCGTTCTGCTGTTTTGCGTTCGACTGCGGTACGTTCGAAACGGGTACGGCCATACGGGCACGATAAGCGGCGACCTCTTCCGGCGACATTTGCGCAATGGGTTTCTCCGCGTTCTGTAAGCGGACCAGTTCATCCCAATCCAGCTCCACGGACGACGCGGTCTCGGCGGCGGGGGCAGTGGCTTTGCTGGCGGCGGGGGCCGTGACGGCAGGAGCAGGCACGGCGACCGCGGGCTTGGCAGGTGTCTCGGGCAGCTCCATTGTGGTTAAAGCCTTGGCAAAGAGTTCGGCGGACGTCTTGCGGTCGCCGGCGGTGGTACCACGCTTTGCCTCTTTGAGCCAGGCGTCGACGAGCAGATTCGCCTTGAGAGCGGCCACGACGTTCTTATTGCTCCGGAGCAGTGCCAGGAGTTCACGCGACTCCTCTTGCGTCAGGTCGCCCTGAACATAGCGAGAAATGAGGTAGTGCGGGGAATTTCGTCTGATTTCGGTCATTGTTCCGCCTCCAGGACTCCGTTCACACAGTCTTGCAATTGGGCTCTTGCCCGACTGGCCTGCATATAGAGCGCTTCGGTGGACTTATTCAGAAGGACCGCAAGGTCGGAATAGGAGTTTTCCTCGAAATAGAGTTTCTCCAGGAGCATTCTGCTCTCCGGACTCAGTTTGGCCAGGCAGCTGCGTAAGGCGTCCAGCTTGTCTTCCAGCGAGCAATAAGAGGCATGAAAGGCTTCGTCGTCGATGAGTTCGGTGTGGAGGAACTCGGCCACGGCGCGGAGTGCCTCGGGCGTCTGCCGGGCCTGACTCTTCCAGACCCGGGCAGCCATATTGCGCGTAATCGACTTCAAAAGCGGCTTGACCTTCTCCTCACAGTAGTCCCAGGTCGCCACATTTTCCATAAAGCAGACATAAGCGTCATGAGCAATGTCTTCCGAGAGCGAGGCAACCGGAGCGGCGGCAAAAGCGACACTTCGGACGTAACCGTAGTACTTCATAAAGACTTCGGTCGCTTCCTGTTGTGTCAGTTTGCGAGTTGTTTGTAACGATTCCATAACCAAGCGTTTCCAATCTCATGCCAGGGCAAAAATTCCGCCTCTGTAGTAAAGATCAATTCCCAGAGGGAAATCTAACAGAAAAAACACGAAAAAAACCTTTTTTTCCAAAAATTTTTTTAAAAGGTTCGAAAAAGGTCAGGAGCGAATGGCGAAAATGGCCTGAATCTCGGGCGTCTCAAGCACCGCGTCGATCAGGTGGTCGTCGGGCACCTGACCAGTCAGTCGGGTAATCACATCGTTTGGATCCCCGGCGGCAAAGAAGTCCCCCCGAACTTCGCCGCCAGCAATAAGTCCATGCACAACATGGAGATACAGTTCAATTTTACCCCAGGAAAACCGCTTGGCGAAATGAAAATCACTCGCAGGCGACTGACCGAAATTCCAGGACCAGGTCGCATACTTCGCGCCGGCAAGCTTCTCAGCAGCGGCGAAAAGAGCCGGGTCGAGCGAACGGGCCTGGATCGCTCCGAACCCGGTCAGCTTCGTCTGGAGTAGCCTTTTGAAGTCGGCTACCGTTCGCAGCGGACTGCCCGGCGGCAGAGACTCCTTTATATTCGTCACGCGGGAACGGACCGAAGCGACGGCCTTCGACTGGAATTTATCCGGCGCAACCCGCAGAGCACACGCCATATCGTCGAGCCGAACGTCGAACAGGAGCGTGCCATGATGCAAGACGCGGCCTCGCACCCGCATCTGTGCACTACCGGAAATCTTTCTGCCGTTTACAATGAGATCATTTCGCCCCGACGATTCCACAGGCAGGCCAGCCGACTTTAAGACGGTACATACCGGTTGAATAAACTGGGTAAAATCAATCTCGCAAGACCCCTGACGCGAGGGGGAAAGAATACTGTAGTTCAAATTTCCCAGGTCGTGATAGACGGCCCCGCCGCCGGTTAAACGACGGACAACGTGCAGATCCCGCTCTCGGACGAACTCCAGATTGAGTTCCCCAAACGTGTTCTGGTATCGACCGAGAACGATGGTCGGCTCATTTTGCCAAAGCAAAAGAACCGGTTCCACGTCCGCACGATGGAGGAGAATTTCCTCCAGGGCCAAATTAAAATACGGGTTGACACCCGAATGCTCGTAATAAATCATGACTTCCCTGCCGGGTCCGAGGCCAATCCGTCGGGGGCGTCCTCGAATCCGATGGTCTTCTTGACGGAATACTCGCGGCCTTCCCGGTGCTGATAGGACAGGAGCAGCTCGGCAATAACACCCACCGAGAGGAGCTGTCCGCCCAGGAGCATGAGCGCGGCGGAGTAAATCACGGCTGGGCGACCACTTAAGTTATAGACCTGTTCAAACCCGAAGCAGGGAATGCGAGAGCAGAGCCAGCACGCGGCCAGCCAGCAGAGCATTACACTGCCAATGCCAAACGCGGTCAGGCCAAGCGTTCCGAGGACATGCTGCGGACGCTGCCCGTACCCGGTAACCAGCTTAACGGTCAAGAGGTCGAGAAACCCCTTGGCGAACCGTGTGAAACCGTACTTCGAGCGGCCGAACTGCCGTGCCCTGTGCGCAATGACTTTTTCGCCCACACGATAGCCGCGTGCCTGGGCCAAGACAGGAATGAAACGATGCTGCTCGCCGTAAATCCTGATCTCATCGAAGATTTCACGCCGATAACACTTCATTCCACAATTGTGGTCGTGCAGATGGACACCGGTAAGATGACTCACCATCCAATTAAAAACACGACTCGGAAAGACCTTGTGCCAAGGGTCGTAGCGCCGCTTCTTCCAACCGGAAACAACGTCATAGCCCGAATTCAGGACCTCCAGGAAGTCGGGAATTTCACGCGGGTCGTCCTGGAGATCGGCGTCCATGGAGAAGACGACCGGCAGACTGGCTGCGTGGAACCCGACGTCAAGAGCGGCCGCCTTGCCAAAATTTCGGCGAAATCGAATCGCTTTGACCCGGGCATCGTCCGCGACAATCGATTCAATCACGGACCAACTGGAATCGCTCGAGCCGTCGTCGACGAAAATTATCTCGACCGTGTCAAGGTTGCTGTCCGCAGTTTGCACAATCTCTTGATACAGCTCAAGTAAACTTTCGGCCTCGTTATAAACGGGTATGACGAGAGAATATTTCATGGCGGCTCCTTGTGTATGTTGTCTATTTTACCTAAATTACATATAGTATAGGGTTGCTTTAGGTTCGGTTCTTTTATTTTACCAAAAAATCCGCATAATCCAACGGAACGAGAACAAGTTTTTAGAAAAAAATGGAGTTTTTCGTTCCGGGGGATGGTAAAAGAATTGGGAAGAGTGTATAATATAGCCAATAAAGGATTGTTGCGCAAGCTATCTTGAAGGAGATAGCTTTGTGACAATTAAGTAAAAAAGTGAAGATAAGCAAAATAAAAGCCGTTTCTTCCCCGCGTAAGTGCGTGGCGGAAGGGACGAACCCAAGGCTTGGCTTGCTTATTGGTAAAAAAGAAGAAGAGGATCAGGGCCAGACCGGCCCCCTGTCTGACCTGTTTTGTACAGGCGCGGCGGTTGCACGCGTCAAGCGGTCAGGCGGGTAAGAAGATCGAGTAAAAGGAGAGAAATAACAATGAAAACGAGTCGTTTAGTGGGTCTGATGGGGCTCATGCTGGTAGTACTGGCGGTTTCGGCCAGTGTTTCGTATGGTTTCCACGGGAATCGTGGCGTTCCGTCGGCCATGTACTATGCGGATACGGAGAGTTGGACCCCCTACAGCCAGGACGGCTTTAATCCTTACGCCGGTTACGAGCCGGGAACGCAGATGATTCATCCGTTCAATGCGCCGACCCCGTGGAGCTATCGTGCCTGGAATCGGAAGCTGGTCAGTCCGGCGCCGCCTCTTTCCTACGAGTACAATGGCCAGACCTATGGCTATAATCCGTTTGCAACTTACGGGACGTCGTCCTACGGAACGTCGTTCGGAAAACGTGGCGTACTTCGTCGCGGCGTCGCTGTCGGCGTTCCCTGCGAGGAATGCGAGAAAGAGGTTACTCCTGCCGCGCCTGTCGCTCCGGAAGAAACGGAAGCAGTACCCGCAGAGGAGCAGCCCGCAGCGGAGCCGGCTTTGAGCTATGCGACGAGTGACACCGGCATGGCTTATGGCCAGGAATACGTACCGGAATTCGCCGAAGGGGATACTTTTTACGGTGATTCCTTCGATTGCGGCGGTTGTGGTGCGTGTGACATGTGCTGCGACCCGTGTTTTGATATGTGTTGTGACCCGTGTTTCGATACGGTTGTCGCCCCCAAGCGATCCTGGGGTCTGTTCAGCGGTTGCAAGCTTTTCGGCAATACGAAGAGCTGGTTCTCCAAGCTTTCGTGCAAGAAGTCGTTCTGCTCCAGTTCGTTCAACGATGCCTGGTTTGTTGACGATTGCTGCTTCCCGTGCTGTGACCCGTGTGCTGTCTGTTGCGACCCGTGCGCTGTTTGCTGTGATCCGTGCTGCGGAGCGGGCTTCGGTGAGATGGGAACCGGTTCCTGCTGTGGACAGACGGAAGGGGAATCGACCTTGATTGAAGATGGTTCGCTCTCGGCGCCGGTTCCGCCTACGCCTGAAGAAACGAATCCGGCCCCTACGCCGACTGGCATCGAAGCGACGACCCCTGCCGACTCCGGCCAGATTAGCGTCCCGGCTTATCCGTCGGCTCCGGCTCCGGCCGCGAATCCGGCCTCGGGCGTGATTAATATGCTGGTCCCGGAAGACGCCGTTGTTTATATTAATGGCTACAAGACGAAACTGACCGGAACCGAGCGTAGTTTTACAGCGAACCATCTGGAAGAGGGTCAGTCGTATGAGTTCGAGGTCTGCGTGGTTTCGTCGGTTAATGGAGAAGTCGTCCAGCAGGTCAAGAGTACCGTTTTAACAGCGGGTTCGTTTTCCACATTGGCGTTCAATGAGGCAAGCAATCAGCTGGGCACCGTTGCACTGAAATAAGCGAATTTTTTGAGAATAGACAAGGCAGGTCTTTGATGCGTAAACGAGTCATCGTCTTTGGAGAGGTTCTTTGGGACATGCTACCCACCGGTAAGGAACTGGGTGGGGCCCCCTCAAACTTTGCCTATCATCTGGGCGTCCTGGGAGCCGATGCCACGGTATGCACACGAATCGGGAATGATCCACTTGGAAAAGAAATCGAAGAGGCGTTCGAAGCGCACAATCTATCGAAGAAGTTTCTTCAGGTGGACGACCGATTTCCGACCGGTACGGTTCAGGTTGAACTGGACGGCAAGGGCCAGCCGACGTACAATATAGTAGAAAATGTAGCCTGGGACTATATAGACGGTACGCGGGAAGTCTTGTCCGATGTGCGGCGTGCGGACGCGTTTTATTTCGGCTCGCTTGCCTTGCGTACCGACAAGAACCGCGAGACGCTCGACGCCATTCTCTCCGTCTTGCCGACGAAAGCCCTTCGCTTTTTCGACTTGAATCTGCGTGCTCCTTTCTATACCAAACGAATTATTCGCGACTGTCTTGCCCAGGCTGACGTGCTCAAATTAAACGATGAAGAGCTGACCACACTGGCTCGCCTCTTTATCGACCGGATTCCAAGCTCCATTATGCCAGGCGACAATATTATACAGGAAAAAGACCGCACGGCCACGGGCGAAACGGAACTCCTGCCTTCGGCCATGAACTGGCTGGAAATCCTCATGAATATGTATCATCTCGACCACGTTGTCCTGACCTGTGGCAGTCGTGGCAGTTTCATCTTCGACTCGCAAGGGCATCGCTCTTACTGTGAGGCGAAAGAAGTTGAGATCGTCAGTACGGTCGGCGCTGGTGACGCCTTTACCGCGGTTTGTGCCTTGGGCATGATGGACCATCGTCCACTCGACGAAACCAATCGAAAAGCCAGCGAATACGCGGCCAAGGTCTGTACGTTCGCCGGGGCCATGTGCTGACTCGCGAAATCCAATCTCTGTTTCCGCACGCTGGTGAACGCGGCAGCGTGCGATAATAAAACAACGTCGGAGTCTTTTTTCGCTTTGCCCGTTTGGAGCCGCCCCATGCAAAAAGAGCCGTATCAAGAGAAGGAACATTTTCCCATCGTCGTTGTGCACTGTGGCAATTCCCGAGCCTTGGAACTCTGCTTGCGACAGGCCAGGAAGATGAATCCGGATAATCCCATCTATCTTGTGGGAGATGAATCCAACAACTGCTACGATTTTGTTATCCATCGCAATGTTGACGAACCGGAGCTTTCGACAGACATAGCGGCCTTTTGCGCCGTGTATCAGGGTTACAGTATGCTTCCAGCCGCGTGGGAACGATTTAATATGGAGCGATGGCTCCTCGTTCGCAATCTTATGCGGGTGGAAAATCTGCCCGCCTGTCTTGCTATTGACTCGGATGTGTTCCTCTTTTGCAACGTCGATGAAGAAGCCAGGCGATTCAAAGATTATGCCATGACGTTCGCACACTGGGATGACGCCAGAAATCTTATTCATTGCAATTTCATCCAGAACAGGCGTGCCCTGGATTCCTTCTGCGATTATATGTTCCAGGTCTATACCGATGCAAATCTCCTTAACCTTCTTAAGGAGAAGAATTGCAAACGTCGCGCAGCGCGCCATACATACTGGGTTTCCGATATGTCGCTCTTCTGCGATTGGAACCAAAAGAGCAATGAAAAGACGTGTTTCTTCGAAGATTTTCTTTCGGAAGGAATCTGCTACGACTCATGTATTGACAGTGATGGCGTCTCCCATAATTTTCAGACTCAATTTTACTTGCCGGGTCTTCGCCGCCGCCACAAAAAAATAACGTTCGTGAACGGAGTTCCCTACAGTGTCCTGCGAAATGGGCAGAAGGTACCCATGAAATGCCTGCACTACCATGGGTACTTTAAATTCCTCATGGAAGACCATTTTCAAGGGCGTCATTCGAAATGGAAGACCTTTGGCTTCCTGCTCCGGCGAAGTCTTCTGAACATCCCGGAAAAGTTACGTAATTTTGCAAAACGGCTGCTTGGCAGAATGTGAGTCGGGTCGGCCGGCGGCGTGCGCAATCGGATCGGGGTGCGTGCCAAATCGGATTGCGATAACAAATTATACACAATGAGCAACCGAAGTTGGTTGTCGAGCGTCAGGCCAAGTCCTCATCGCTGGTGCCGACCTGGCAACAGTATTAACGAAAAAACTTGGCGGTGCTGGGTTTCCGTTTTCGTTATTGCCGGTTCCCCGAACGTTGTTGGCAGTTCCCGATTGCGGTGTCAAGTCAGGACTCAAGGCACTTCTTGTACAGCTCGTAATAGCGAAGCGCGCTTCGATTCCAGGACCAGTCCTGCTCCATGGCCGTCGTGACCATTTTTCGCCATTCGGGCTTCCGGTGATGATAGCAGTAGAGTGCCCACTGCGTGGCTTTGGCCAGGTCGTCTGGATTACCCCAGAAGAAGGAAAAGCCATTGGCCGTTCCATTGGCCATGGTTTCGTCGCTGGCGTTAATCACGGTATCGGCCAGTCCGCCTGTCTCTCGCACCAGGGGCAGAGTCCCGTAGCGATGACTGTACATCTGGTTCAGACCACACGGTTCATAGCGACTGGGCATAAAGAAGAGGTCGCAACCTGCTTCCACATGATGTGACGCGGCGTCGGAAAAGGTCAGGTGGGTTGATATATTTTGCGGAAAGAGCTTGTTAAGGTCGGAGAACCGCTGCTCCAGAGCATGGTCGCCTGTGCCAAGAACGACCAGCTGCGCTCCATACTGCTCCACGAAATGCGGCATAATCTCCGCGACCAGGTCCAGTCCCTTCTGCGAATCAAAGCGACTGACAATGCCGAACAGAGGGACCTCTGGCAGTTCCGGCAGGCCAAACTCCTTCTGAAGTGCCCGCTTGCACTTCGGTTTGTTCTCAAAGACCGTCTGTGTATTGTATCGGGCATACGGCTCGTCCAGAAAGACATCGGTCTCCGGATTCCAGTGGGTGACATCAATACCATTTAAAATGCCCGAGAGGACGTCACTGCGATAGCGTAAAACGCCTTGCAGTTTTTCGCCAAACCCTTCCGTTTGAATCTCTTGCGCGTATCGGGGCGAGACCGTCGTTACGGCATCGGAGAAGATAATGCCTGTCTTGAGCAAATTGAGCTGGTTGTAAAACTCCATTCGGTCAAAGGTAAAGTAGCGCCAGTCAATCCCTGTCAGGGCCATATCCCATCGCCAGAAGCGACCCTGATGCCGCATATTGTGGATCGTAAAGACCGTATGAATCGCGTCATAATATTGATGGGCATGTTCCAGCTGCTGCGGACTCATAATATTCTCTTCCGAAGCGTCGGCAAAGAGGGTGGACTCAATCTTGTGCGGCGATTTCGACTTATACAATATATTCAGATAGGCGGGGACCAGCCCGGTCTGCCAGTCGTTGGCGTGAATTAAATCCACCGGCAAATTCAACAAACGAATCGATTCGAGAACACTGCGGCAAAAGAAAACAAATCGCTCACAGTTGTCCGGATAGTCGACGCCGCCGGAATTATAAAGGCCGTCCCGATGGTAATAATCGTCGTGGCGAACGAAGTAGACGGTGACCCTGGAGTCTGGCAGATGGGAATAAAGGAGCTCACCACGCACTGTTTTCGTTCCGACGGGGATAACCAGTTCTTTCCCCGTCGACTCAATAGCGAGCCCGGCGGAATAGATTTGCGAGTACGCTGGAAGAATAATGGATACATTATGACCTAATTGCGACAATGAATCAGGCAAGGCACTGCATACGTCGGCCAGGCCGCCTGTCTTCGCGAAAGGGGCCGCCTCGCTGGTAGCAAATAAAATGTTCACTGAAATGTCTCCCGCATGGTTCCCAAGAGAGTTTTTCCCTTGTTATACAAAGAACACGTGACTTCGACAATGAATTTCGACCAAAGAAAAAATCGAACTCGCGTGGCTTTTCTTGTTTTCGTGCCATTTTGCCTCGACCGGACGGGTTCGGCAGGCCGTTTTGTGCTCTGCGAACAGGTTTTGGCAAGTGACACGAGTCATTATAGCACGGTTTGTAATTTTGTGTAGATTACCCATTCTATTTTGCACGAGTTTTTAAAATTTTTCGTAATAATTCAAGGGAGCCGCTTGATTTTTCTTTAAAATGCGGGTATGCTATAAATAAGAGAGTACTCGCGCAAGCATCCGGCCCTGGGGAACCGGTAGAATCTGCATGAGTAGCGTTCCTCAAGCCATGAACCAGCGGAGACACATCCGTCGTGTCTGTTTCCCGTATCAAGATCCCACCTTTGGAGAATTATTCATGAAATCGCCGAGTCACAAAGGCGGCACGTCAACTCCCGCGCAGGATTGTGCCTCCTGTTCCGGAGAAAGCCGTCGAAGTTTCTGTAAGTCTATAGCAGCATTAGGAATAGGAGCAGTAGCAATTGCGCCGCCCCTGTACGCGTGCGCCCGCATGGCCATTCATCCCCTGGAGCAGACAGGGCTGTCCGGGAAGGAATACCCGCTAACGACGCTGGACAATCTGGACGAAACGCCCCGCCTGTACGCCGTGGTCGATACACGGCGCGACGCTTGGGTTACCTCGCCGAATCAGGCCATTGGCAATGTTTTTATCCGCAAAGTGACCCTGCCTGACGGTACGGTAACGGCGCAAGCGTGGCAATCGGTCTGTCCTCACGCCGGGTGCCGTATTAAGGTCGATACGCAAAAGAACCCGGCCACCGGCGAAATGGAAACTCTTTTCTTCTGCCCTTGCCACGGCGACTGCTTTACCTTTGAAGGGAAGCGGGTCCAGCCGGAGACGGCCAAGAGTGCGCGAGATATGGATTCTTTGGAAACGCGGGTCGACGAAAGCGGACGCGTCTTTGTCAAGTTCCAGAATTTCCGGCTCGGCGACGCGGCCAAGGTCTCCGTCTGACACGTCCGGGTTCCACTTAAAAGAAGAATTGCGGCTGTCCGTAAAAGGTGGGTCGCAACGACACAATGATATACAAAAAGGAGTAACTCCACCATGTTTCTGCTCGATTGGATTGACGAACGGACCGGCCTGATTACCGGTCTGCGTAAAGTATTGGGGCATAAGGTCCCGGCGAATTTCTGCTTTTGCCGCTTTCTGCCGGTCGCGATTGTCTTTGCCTTTCTACTTCAGGGGCTGACCGGCCTGTTCCTTTGGGCCTTTTACGCGCCCAGTGCTCAAACGGCGTGGGAGAGCGTCTATTATATTCAGTATGAAGTACCGTTCGGCTGGCTCGTTCGCGGGATACATCACTATAGTGCCCAGCTCCTCGTTGCTATGCTCGGTCTTTATGTCCTCATGCTCATTCTGCACGGCGGCTATCGCAAGCCGCGTGAGTTTGTCTATTGGTCGGCCATTGTGCTGTTCCTGCTCTCTCTGTGCAGCTGTCTGACCGGCGATTTACTCATGTGGTCACTCTCGGGCTACTTTGCGACGATCGCCCGCGTTTCGTTTTTGCAACTTCTGCCCGGCATAGGAGTTCCGCTCTATCAGTTAGCGGCAGGCGGTCCGGACCCGGCGTTCGGCACGTTTACACTAACGCGATTCCTCGTTTTGCACGTTGCCGTTTTCGGGGGTGGCTTTCTGCTCGTTCTGCTCTTCTGGAAGTGGTCGGACCTTCGTTCGCGTGTTCTGGCCAGGGGAGAGCAAGGGCACAACTGTGCACTTGCCTGTGCGAATCGGAAGCAGCGTTCGTTCTGGGGTTGGGAAGTTCTGCTCTGCTCGGTTATCTGCATTGTGACTCTTTGTGCGGTTCTGCTTTTGGTATTTCAGCACTCGCTCACGCATGAGCAGATCGCCGCGCGTAGTGCGACCTTGCCGGCGGAAGCGTATCTGGGTGCTGAACTTACGAGTCCGGCGGATCCCGGTGGTTCCTACGACGCCGCGCGGCCCGAATGGTCGTTTCGCGCTCTGTACTTCATGTCAAAGCTTCCGATTTTTTCCAAGATAGGCATGATCTTTGCTATTTTCGTCATACCGGGCTGCTTGGGCGCCTATTTCTTTGCTCTGCCACTGCTCGGTTACTTTAAACCGCTGCATTATGTCATCGTTGCGGCGACGGCTGTTTTGTTTGGTGTGTTCTGCTGGTTTACCTATGCTTCCTATTGGGACGACTATCGCAATCCGGAGCATGCGCCGACCTTTCTGGCCAGTCAGGCGCAGGCCAATGTGCTTAAAGGACGCGTTGTCGAATTGATTAAGGGTCAGGACGGGATTCCAGGCGAAGGAGCTTTGTCTCTGCTCAAGAAAGACCCGTTCGTACAAGGTCCGGCTCTGTTCGCACAACATTGCTCCAGTTGCCACAATTTTGAACCGACCGAGCGCTGCCCGAAACAGGATGATTTCGCACCGATCATAACGGCCGAACCGTCGGCGCCGAACCTTTACGGAGCTGGCAGTGCCGCCTGGATTGCCGGGTTCCATGACGCGGATTTGATTCGCAGTAACGACTATTTCGGTAAGACGACTGATTTCGCGAAGAAAGGTTCCATGATCGGATTCGCGACCGGGCGCGTTTACGGTGGTGCCGATACCGACGACGGCAGTTTTATCCTCAATCCGAGCGGTCTGATTTATCCGTTAATCGGTTACGATGGCGGGGTTGCGTTTGATGTGCTGGAAGCGTCGCTGAACGAACTGGCCGCTGACGCCAGTGACCAGGTTGAAAGTGGTCAGTACGTAGCGGCGCTCAAAGAGAAGGTGGCCGCGAAATTCGCCGACGCGGAATTCATGGCCTCGACCGGCTACACGCTTCCGAAACAGGTGGCCGCCGCAACGTGCAAGGTCCTCTTGGAAGTACTCGACGACCCGGCGTATCAGGAACTGCTGACAGACGAAGACAATATTGCCCTGATTTTGGACGACGATGTTGCCACATTCCTGTCGGAAACGTTCCTGCTGCAATTGTGCGGTAATGAAGAGCCGATCGCGAAAGAAGATTGCAAATATATAAACGAACTTCGCGCCGGTATTATGGCCGCTTGTAACGAAGTGGCAAACGATCTGCACGCGGAGTCCCTGCTCGACGCGCCCCGGGCGCTCGTTGACGGTAAATATGAAGGCCTTCGCGAGGGCGCAACAAGCGATATGAATTATCTGACCTGTACCGAATGCCACGCGTTCTACGGTGCGGAAGAGAAGGACCTGGCCTGTGACCTGCGCGGATACATGTCGCGACAGTGGCTCGCCGGGATTATTTCCGACCCAACGGCCAAGGAATATTACGGGCACAAAAACGACCGCATGCCAGCCTATCATCCGGCCGAAGGCGATAAGCTCATGTCGGAGCAGGAAGTGGAAATGCTGACCGACTGGATGCGTGGCAACTGGTACCGCGCCAAACCGGTCGAGAATCAGTCGCGTCTGGGCAATCAGTCGGGCCTCGTCCCGGACCTGACCATGTTCCGATAATCGGCCTTACGATAATCGGCGAATAAAATCCAGGCACGTGTCTTTTCTGACGCGTGCCTGGTGTATCCAAGCGAGTCCTTTGCTTATTAGACAGCCCTTACTATGAGGGGAACCCCGGTTTTTCGGCGTTCTCCGGGGCTATGCTATCCTGATAAAACTTGTCTTGTAAGGGCAGTGATCTTCGATCATTTCAGAATTGATATTACGTAGATGTGGTTAAAACCAGATTGCTTTAAAGTTGTTCGGTATAATTTGTGTTTAAAAGTTATTTTAACTTTATGAAGAAGACAGCATCTTACGATTGGCCATTTCGCCGTCATAACCACGCCACGGCGGCCCTGTAAGGTCAGCGCGGTCCCAAACTACGAGCCGCGCACCTCCCTTTCATCTCCAAATTATACAGTTTATCAAAACAGCCAAAAAAGTACGCCAGGTGTAAATATAGGCAATATAAGAAGTTAGCCAATCTAAGAATACAACACAAGATACACAAAATATAACGGCAGGTTCTTAAAAATCTGGCACTAAATTGGCGTAAGAGGTCTGGACAGCAAGACAAAAAAAGGTTAATTTATATAATGCGTGAGTTTGGTTCGTGGGTTAAGGCCCCGGACCGGCTTTTCGTAAGTCGCGTATGATTCGGGCAACCGGCCCATGCGTCCCACCATACAGGAACGAGCAGCCCAATGCAAAAAGATTTTTTTAAGAAGTACGGATTCCGGATTTTATTCATCGTTGTCTTTCTTCTGTCCTTTATCTGGATGGGGACGCGAGCAACGATTGAGAGCAATTCGAACTCGGTAGAAGACTGGCTTCCGAACAAATATCAGGAGACGCGAGACTACAAATGGTTCCTTGAGCATTTTCCATTTGAAAGTTTCGTCGTGGTGAGCTGGGACGGTTGTACTCTGACCGACGACCGGGTCGAGATGTTCGCGCAGAAACTGGTTCCGGAACAGACGATCGATAATTTTTCGCTTATGACGCCTTCGGGCGAGGTACGAGCCGATCTGGACGTGCGAGAAATCCACGACAAGATCCAGCAAGAGTTGCTGGAGGAGCGGCAGAAGGAGCAGACGGGAGGGCCGATTGCCGCGACTCCGGAGGCCGTGGGCCAGGGAGGGGCCACTCCGGAAGCCAGCGCGGTCGCAAGTCAGGAGCCGGACTACTTTAAATCGGTTATGACCGGTCCGCGACTGGTCCGACTACTGGAACTGGCGTATCAGCGAACGCCGCAGATGAACCTGAGTCCAGAAGAATTGCGCCAAGAGATCGTCAATCGTCTGCGTGGGACCCTGGTCGGTCCGGACGGTGAAAGTACCGCTCTGATCGTTACCTTGGAACAAGGCAAACGGGACGGCAAGACGCTCAAGAAAGTCCTGGACCGCATCCGTGCCATATCGGTCGAATGCGGCATGCCGAACACAATCGAAGTAACCACAGGCGGTTTCGGTCAGAAAGTTGTCCAAGGCATGGTCGATATGGGTAACGAGCTGGTCAATGGTCGTCAGCCACGGTTAGACGGCGTCATCATGGGCGGCCCGCCAACGGACAACGTTGCTCTGGACCAGGAAGGCGAGCGCACTCTGTATCGTCTGGCCGGTTTGTGCGCTGTTATTGGCGGTACGTTGGCCTATGCCTGTTTGCACAGTATTCGGTTGACCATGTTCGTCTTTTGGGTGTCCATCCTCTCGGCCGGGGTTGCCATGATGACGGTTTCGCTTACTGGCGGTACGTGTGACTCCATCTTATTGAGTATGCCGGCACTGGTTTACGTTCTGGCCATGTCGGGCGCGATTCACATGATCAACTATTATCACGACGCGATTCGGGAGCATGGCTTGCAGAATGCGCCGGAACGGGCATTGGAGCACGCGTTTTCGCCCTGTTTCTTCGCGCAGTTAACGACGGCCTTGGGGCTGGGGTCGCTGTTTGTGAGTGAACTTATTCCAATTACGAAGTTCGGGTTCTATTCGGCCATTGGGGTTATGACCACCCTGTTATTGTTGTTCCTGTATCTTCCTGCCCTGCTCTATTTTTATCCATCGACGAAGTTCGCGGCGAAGTACGCGCATGTCGGACTCGACGCGGACCCGGGCTTGATGAGTCGCTTTTGGGGTTATGTGGGCGGCTACATTATCAAATATCATAATCTGGTGGCCGGACTCTGTTTTGGCGTTATGGTCTTTTTGGCCTTTAATTTAACGAATATAAAGACCTCGGTTAAAATGATGGCCTTTTTCTCCCCGGACGCCGATATTATCGCGAACTATAACTGGTTGGAAGGGCATTTGGGACCGCTGGTTCCCATGGAGGTCGTCGTCTCTTTTGATAACAAGCGTCTCGACCGCAATACGTACGGGACGGCCAGTCGCTTGAGTCTGATCAATCACATAAGTGAGCGACTTCAGGAAGACCTGGCCGAGGACGTTGGCGGAACCTTGTCGGTCGGAATGTTTGCCCCGGATATAGACCTGCTGTGGGAGCCGGAAAGTATTGCGCACCGCATGGCCGCGTCGGTTATAAGTAAATCGATCGACGAGAACCGTGCCGCACTGAAAGACTACCTCGCTATTGAGGGGAATCCGTCGCTGGACGAAATGCTTGCCTGGCTCGAGGCCCGAGACCAAGGTAACAAAACGCTTCTTGCGGACCTGAAAGAGCAGCTTTCGAGCGATATGGCCGCAGAGAATTTTTCGCTGGATGAGGCACTGGCCTATCTCAAGCGGGAAAACTCCGCTCTGCCGGAAGCGGTGGACTCGGAACCCGTTGCCGAAGACGAATCCGTTATCGAAGGCGAGCCGGAACCTGCGTGGAAGGACAGTACGTTTGCCGCGCGAGTTCAGAATTACGTGGATAAGGAGAACGAATTCACCGCGTTCTCTGCTCTGGCGGCCGCATGTCAGCAGTCAAAAAAGACCTTACTTGACGCCGGTATTACGGACCTGACCACAATTCTGGCCGACTTGCCCACAGACCGGGAATGGCACGGTCTGACGCGAGAGACTCTGACCGCGTTGCATCAGGGAGCCCGACTGTGGCAGGAGCATTGCGGAATTGAACTGTGGCGTATCAGTATCCGCGTCTGGGCACTTAAGAAAGATATCGACTATTCAAAATTTGTGACCGACGTTCGCAATGTCATTGAGCCGATTCTGGCAGCGGAGTCCGACTCGATCCAGGCGACAATCGGTCCGGAAGGCGGCTCGGCGGAAGCAGCAGGCAGTGAGGCGCCGGTGGATGCCGCGTATCTGCGTGAAACTGCGGTTGCCTCGGGCCTGTCCGCACCGAACCCGGACGCCACAGCCGGCGGCGACAGTATGCGATCTGACCCCGCGCACGCGCACGACACAGTCTATCCGGCCGGCCTGTCCGCAAAATATACTGGAATGGTTCCGCTCGTCTATAAAACGCAGCATGAACTGATTAACGGTCTGGTAGAAAGTCTTATTATGGCGTTCTTCCTGATCAGTATAACGCTCATGTTCGTTTTGCGAAGTGTGCCAGGCGGTCTGGTCGCCATGATTCCGAACCTGTTCCCAGTCGTTTGCGTTTTCGGGTACATGGGCTGGCAGCAGATTCTCGTCGATGTCGGTACCATGATGACCGCCAGCGTCGCGCTCGGGGTCGCCATAGACGATACGATGCACTATCTAACCTGGTACTCCGACGGCATCCACAAAGGACAGGCGCCGAAAGTAGCGGCCTTAAACGCCTATAAACGATGTGCCGTTGCCATGACGGAATCGACGATAATTTGCGGACTGGGCCTGTTCGCCTTTGCGTTTAGTACATTTGTTCCGACACAGAAGTTCGGCATACTCATGCTGACCATCCTGTTCGTTGCGGAAGTGGGTGACCTCATCTTCCTGCCAGCTCTGCTGACCGGGCCGCTGGGTCGCTACTTCGTCTTGAAAAAACGACGGAAATTCCAGCCGGAAGACATGGCAAAGAATACGGAAGCCATTCCTGTGCTGGCCAATGGCCCTGCCCAAGAGGGTCACGTCGGCAATACTACCCCGAACCCATCAAAGAAGAAACTAAAAAACCATGACGCCAAAGCACGTGCCTGACTCCGTCTCACAGCCTCCAATTGCTGACATTTCCTTTCGGGAATTTCAGGAATTAATCCACAAGATGTACTTCAGTAAAGATGAAGCGCGCGGGGTCGATGGTACGTTTATGTGGCTCATGGAAGAGGTGGGCGAACTTGCGTCGGCGCTCCGGGAAGGGACAGCCGAAGAACTCGGCGCGGAATTCGCCGATGTCATTGCGTGGCTAACGACGATCGCTAATGTGCGTGGGATCGACCTGACCGCGGAACTTCGCAAGAAGTACGGGTCCGGCTGCCCCGGCTGCGGTAAGCTCGTCTGCTCGTGCCCCGACGCCGAAAAGCCCTGAAGAACACAACCGGCCAAGGCGGGCCTCCTGCGGCTCGTGGAGATCGATTTATGACATCACGGCTCGTTGCTCTGGGACTGGTTACCTTGGGACTCGTTGCCCTGACCGCGACTCCTCTGTTCGCGCAGGAGCCGCCTCCTTTCTTCCTGCGCGATAGCCGCTCCGATGACGTTCTCTTCGTCGAAGGACTACTGCATTATGACCTGCTCGATCTGGCACGCGAAGAGGCGGAAAAGGTCTTTGCCAGCTTTGACTCGAACACGCGTCCCGACTCGGTCCTGGTCGTGGCCTCGCTCCTGCTGGAAATCTACGACCGGCAGTGGTATCAAGAGCCGGCCGAGGGTCAGCACGCCATGGTTCAACAAATCGAAAAGATTCACCCGGTCGCCACAGGCGTTCCGCGTGAGACGTCGACGCTTCAGGCGTTGTGGTCGCGTTACGAGTCGGCCTATGCGAAATTAACCGCAACGATTCAGACGGCGCCCACCGACTACCGCATCCCGGAACAAGCGGGACGCGAGTCACTCACGGCCGGGCAGAATACAGACGCAATTGCCTTGTACGACCAGGCGGGGCGTATTGCCTTAACGCAAAATGATCGTGAGAACGGCTTTCGACTGCTCGGTGCGGCGGCGGCCCTGGCCGAAAAGAGCGACGCGAGTCATGAATCCGTCACGGCCCGAATTGCCTTGGCCAATCGGTTCTTTGAACTGGCCGAAACGTTTCCGGAGCAGGAGCTTGCCCCGGCTCTTTATATGCACGGTGTCAGTCAGATCAATCCGCTCGTTGCGGCCGGCGACTATCCCGCGGACGACCTGCTCGATCGCGTTGCCCGCTTCGTTGCCCTCTTCCCCAACGCGGAGCAAACGACAGGCAAGCTGTACGAAACCGCTTTTGTACTCCTCGCCCGCGGCCGCCTGGCGGAGGGTCACTCGCTTCTGACCCAGCTCATAAAAAGTACCCCGCCGGATCGCAATGTCTTTCTCAACTCCATTGACCATTTCAATCAAGGGCTCAATCATCCCAACCCGGAACTCGCTTCCGTCTGCCTGCAAATGATTCAGCACTATGATTTTGCGAACGATGCGTCGCTTACCGCGGGTCAGGTCCAGCTCATTCATCGGGCGTGGG
This sequence comes from Planctomycetia bacterium, assembly GCA_030539295.1. Taxonomy (GTDB): domain Bacteria; phylum Planctomycetota; class Planctomycetia; order Pirellulales; family Thermoguttaceae; genus JAUNBG01. The sequence continues at coordinate 67,342 of JAUNSJ010000005.1, forward strand.
CACTTGCCTTGGCCGCAAGTGGCGAACGGGCGTCGGCACTCAAACTCATACAACCACTTCTGGAGGCACGACCGCAGGACCTGGCACTCCTGACCGCCGCGGCTGGACTTCTGGCCGAATCGCCGAACGCAAGCGATAAGCAGCTTGCCTTGGGTTACTGGAATCAGGCGGCCCGACTCTTGGAAGAAGGGTCTCAAGCCTGGCGCGACGCCAAGCGGAATATTATTGCCTTACTGCGAGAAACCGGCCGCGACCAGGACGCGGACAAATTGCAAAAACTGCTCGAACTCGTCTGGACGACGGATACGCCTGCCGAACCGGACACGCCCGCCGGACCAAACGCAACGCAGCCAGACCCGGAAGACTAACAGACTCTGTAAGGGAGGGCCTGCTCGCAGGGCCCGACCCAGCAATAACGAAAACAATAACCACCCACAACAAAAGACAGCGCCGCTGTTTGTGCTGCCCTTACAGGGCGATAGATGATTCTTATCCCTAACCCGGGGTGCCGGTTGCTGCGCTCCCTTGCCCCGGGCTATGATGTGCTGGCCTTACAGGCCGCTGGTGAATGGCGATGCTGGGGAAATGGTGAATCAGTTGCATCTTGGCGATGCTGGGCTTCCGTTTTCGTTCTTGCTGAGTCGCGACCTGCGAGCAGTCGGGACGTGGGCCGTTCAAATTGCGCCGTAGCGGACACTTGACGTTTTGCGATGGTGGTTTAAAATGGGATCAATCCTGTTTTTGGCTGGCGGAACCCGACTGGCCGTGGGCAACCCCTAATTTAGAAGCGAAAGAAGCGACGATGAACGTAACGGATATCATAGCGGAATTAACCTGGCGCGGACTGCTGAATCAGGTTACCGACGAACAGATTGGCAAATTTCTTCTGGAGAAGCCGCGCGTGCTCTATGCGGGCTTCGATCCGACCGCCGATTCGCTGCATGTGGGGCATCTCGTGGCCATTATGAACCTTCGCCGATTTCAGAAGGCCGGCCATCGCCCAATCGCCTTAATTGGCGGGGCAACCGGGATGATTGGCGACCCGAGCGGAAAGAGCGAAGAACGGAAACTCCTGACCGCGGAGTCCGTGGCGCAAAATGTACTCGGTATCAAAAAGCAAATGGCCCGCTTTCTCGATTTCGACGACCGCAACGGCGCTATTCTCGTGAATAATCTCGACTGGATGGGCGCGTTCAGCTATCTCGACTTCCTGCGCGACGTCGGTAAGCATTTCCCTGTTAATGTCATGCTCACGAAAGATTCCGTGCGGTCACGACTGGAACGCGACGATGCCGGACTCAGCTATACGGAGTTCAGCTATATGCTCCTGCAATCGTACGACTTCGTCTGTCTGAATCGGAATTACGGTTGCGAAGTTCAGATCGGCGGAAGTGACCAGTGGGGCAATATAACCGCTGGTATTGACCTGGCGCGCCGCATGAGCGGTACACAGCTCTACGGACTGACCTGCAAACTCTTACTGAAAAGCGACGGCAAAAAGATGGGGAAATCGGAATCGGGCGCCGTCTGGCTCGACCCGGACCGCACGAGTCCCTATCAGTTCTATCAATATTGGGTTAACGTCGACGATGCCGATATAGCCAACGTACTCCGTTTCTTTTCCGACCTGCCAGAAGCGGAAACGAACGAACTCCTCGCCGCACACGAGCAGGACAGGAGCAAACGACTCCCGCAGAAGCAGGTGGCCATGGAGCTTACCCGCCTGGTCCACGGGCAGGACGGCTTGGCCGTTGCGGAAAAGGCGACGAATATCTTCTTCGGGGCGGAAATAAGCGAACTGTCCGACGCCCAACTTTCGGCCATTTTCGCCGACGTGCCCAGTGCCGAAACGAATCAGGCCACACTCGACGCGGGACTCAGTCTGATCGACGCGCTCACGCTTACCGGTCTGGCAAAGACGAAAAGCGATGCCCGACGCACCGTTCAGCAAGGCGGCGCCTATATTAATAATCGACCGATTAGCGAACTCGACTATCAAATTACGCGGGCCGACCTGGCCAGTGAAACGTCGATTGTACTCCGCAGCGGTAAAAAACGCTACGCCCTGCTCCGCGTTCTGTAGTCGCGGCAGTTCAGGGAACCTGTTCGCCGCTAACTCGCTTTATGGGCCTTTCGCATTTTCAGCCACACACTTGTGAGGATGAGAAAACTTGCAATAATCATGAGAAGGGCACGGATAAAACGGTCGCGAACTCTTTTCATGCCCAAGGCAGTGGGTCCGGAAAAGGGGTCGCCTCCGTCCCGGCCTACGGTGTACGCCTCGTTCGATTTAAGATCAAGCACACGTGTCCCGGCCAGGGGCGACATATTAAAGAACTTGCGGGCCGACTCGGTAAGCGTACCGAACTGATATTCGTTGACCCTGTAAATAAAGTGGTAAAGAGGTTCCCCGGTCTGGTCCGGCCCCTTACCCAGTTCCGGGGTCATATAATGGGTGACCTCCTGCTCCATTGGCAAGTAGAGGCCCGGTCGAACTTCGCGAAAATCTTTATTGAGTACGACCGTTTTTTTGTGCTTGCCTTGGTCTTGAAAAATAATGCGTTTGCGAATGGCGTAACCGCATGCGGGGTCGACCCAAATCGAATCGTATCCCTCGCGCCGTATCACACGACAGGCAGCGCCGTCGACCTCTTCCGTCGCGGGACCTGTTGTATACGCCCCTTGATTCGCGAGCATATTCCCAATGAGCTGTTCATTCGTTACAGGCGCCAGAACAGGGGCATTTCGGGCCAGCTCCTGAAGTTTGGGCCAAGGCAAGCCATTGTCCCGGGCAAGCGCCCGATACGGAGCGATTCCGTAATTCTCAAATAATCGCCATTCGCCGTACATATTACGACCATCGCCGAAAGGGGCGACGACCGCACTATTCGACGATTCACGCCATTCCCAAATTTTGTTATCTTTTGCGAAATATTGTTGCCTGTCGTGGTGCCCGGCCTCATTTTCGGTTACAAGCGCCGTCTCCAGAAGCCAGGCTCCCTGAAAGCTGCCTGCGATGACCCGGACTTGCGGCATGTCGCTATGCTCCGGTATATTGCGACCCGACAGACGCGTATAATCCACATAAAACGCGGTATCTTCAAAAAGTTCCTTCTCGCATCGCTCCAGTTGCGTAAAGAAAAGATCGACCGGACTCTGCATGGACATTTCGCTCCCCTCGCCTTCGAACAGACAAAAATGCGCTAAAAAACACGGGAAAATCTTCGCTGGAACAAGCGGCGTCGTCCCCAGTGTCGGCGAAACCTGTGACCTACCGTCTCGAAAATCGATTCCCCATGCCTGCCCCAGCCCGACAGGCGACCGACTCCAGGCACAAAAAGAAACGCAGCAGAAAACAGCTAACCAACAGAAAGCCGGCAAACGATAACGCCGCACTGCGGGGACCGCCACAAATTGCACACGCTTCATAAAAAACATAATACCTCCCTGGTCTGTCTAACTCGCCTCTTCTCCTAACTATAACACAAACGCGTGACGCTGTCAATCAGGCCGGCACGCACCCTAACACTCACGTGGCCCGACTCGGCAAGAACGAAAACACGCACCCTGCACAACGAGCTATCACGCGACTCGCCATTTACCCATCATGGCCTTTCCGCGGCAGTAACGGTAGCTTTTTTCGCTGTTTGGAAATTTTCTCATAAAAAAACGAAAAAAATGGAAAAAATGCTTGACAAAACTGAAAATTTATGTTAACATAGTTGTATTGAGTTCATTGCATGCAATGTATTCAAAAACACAACACATTAAAACACAAGATGTTATATTAAGGGGACGGTTAAAAAGTCATGGGTGGCAGTCGAAAACAGACAAGAGAAGTCGTTTATGACTACATATTTAAACGCATTCTGGACGGGTCGCTTCGGTTTGGCAGTCGTCTGACGGAACTGGGCGTGGCCAGTGAACTGGGCGTGAGTCGTACTCCGGTCCACGACGCGCTGGCCAAACTGGTGAATAAAGGCATTGCTGTCTATACGCCAAGCGGTGGAATCCACCTCAAGGAGCTTACCCGAACCGATATTAAGGAGCTGGTGGCCTTGCGTCGTCTGTACGAGACGTACGCGGCAGGCATTGCGGCCGAGAGTGCCAGTCCCTACTTTATTGGCAAGATGAAAGAGGCCTGTGCCATTTTGCGTCAGCTTGCCCTGGATATAAGGTCAAACAAGATCACCTCGCTGAACGAGCGCTGGCGTATTAAGAACGACGCGGAAATCATGTTCCACCTGTCGATTATTCAGTCGACGAAGAACAGTCGGCTCATACGCGTCTTTTCCGACGCCGTTCTCTTTACACAAATTTTGTGTACCATTGACGTAAACGACCGCACAACCTCACTCCACATGGTGGCCGATATTTATCTGAACCACATGCGATTATGCCGCCTGATCGAACGACGCGAGAGGGACAAGGCCGTTGCGTTTATGGGTAAGCATCTGGACGTCGGGTTTCAGACACTGCTCGACGATTACGATCGTCGGCACCCGGGCGAGGAAGAAGAGACCAGTCCACTTGCCCAGTATGAATTTTTATTGTAGCGAACGAGTAAAAAAACGGAGCAGACGATGAAAAAGGAAGAGCTGATACGATTGCGAGACGTCTATCGTCAAACGCTTTTACGCGACTGTCTGCCGTTTTGGCTCAAGTACGGCTGGGACCGGGATGACGGCGGTATCATAACATCGCTCGACCGGGACGGAACGGTCGTCGATAGTGATAAAGGCGTCTGGCAGCAGGGGCGTTTTGCCTGGACACTCGGTTACGCATACAACACAATTGAAAAGAATCCGACGTGGCTGGCGGCGATGGAGTCGACTCTGGCCTTTATTGGCCGGAGCTGTATTGACCAGGACGGTCGCATGTTCTTTCAGGTCACGCGGCAAGGAGCGCCTATACGCAAGCGTCGCTACTGTTTTTCAGAAGCTTTTGCCGCAATGGCCTATGGCGAACACTGTAAGGCGACAGGCAATGAAGAGTCGGCCCGTATGGCGCGACGGCTCTATAAAGTTTATCGGGAGCATATTGCGTACCCACCAAAGAACTACGCGACCCGGCCTGTGAAGTCGCTTGGTCCTTTCATGATTCAAATTAACTTATGCCAGCAGCTTCGCGAGTCCATTGCGCTCGACGTTGCCACAGACGATATTGACCATTGCATAGAGGAGATACGTCGTTATTTTGTTAAGGATGATTTCAAATGTTGCATGGAACTCGTTGGACTTAACGGCGAAATTCTCGATCATTTCGACAGTCGACTACTAAATCCGGGCCACACCATAGAAGGCTCCTGGTTCATTATGGCCGAGGGACACAAGCGGAATCGCGCCGACTATATTGAACTCGGTCTGCGCATGCTGGACTATGCCTGGTCTCGCGGCTGGGACGAGGAGTTCGGCGGCATTATCTACTATCGCGACGTCTATAACAAGCCGATCGCGGAATACTGGTCCGACGAAAAATTCTGGTGGCCCCAGAATGAAGCATTGATCGCTACGCTCTTCGCCTGGCTTGTGACCGGAAAAGAGCAGTATGCGGAAATGTATCGCAAGGTGCACGAATACACGTATCATCTGTTCCCCGATCGTGAGGGAATGGACTGGTTCGGTTATTTCAGTCGGGACGGTCGACGTGTGACCGACCTGAAAGGGAATATGTATAAGGGGTGCTTTCACATGCCACGCCAGCAGATGGTCTGTCTGGAACTCGTTGACGAAGCACTCCATGGTTTAAAGATTTAACATTATTGGAATTCGGATTGTTTGTTTAAATCGTCCGATACAGAGGTAAGCAAGCCCGTCCTGAATTCCGGAAAAAGAAAGGGAGCGTCATGAGAAAAACGATGCAACTCACGGTAGAACGACTTCAAAGGGTCGTTGGCTTTACCCTGGTGGAACTCCTGGTCGTCATAGCGATTATAGGAATCTTAATCGCCTTGCTCCTGCCCGCGGTCCAAGCGGCACGGGAAGCGGCCCGACGCATGCAGTGCACCAATAATTTAAAACAAATTGGTATCGGTCTGCACAATTATCACGATACGAATCTTGGACTGCCTGCTGTTGGATGTTTTCGTGGTTACCCAGGCGACCAGAGAAACATGTGGTCTTTTCATTACGCTCTTTTGCCATTCTGTGAACAACAGGCGAAATATGACGCAATAAAAACTGTTGCCGATACAGGCTCTGCGACTATTCCGGGAGGATCCGGCTTATGTGCAGCGATGGAAGGAGTTATCCCCTACGCTTATTGTCCTTCTGAGCCCAATAAAGAAACATTGGAAAGCACCAAACACGAATCTCGTGGTAATTATATGGGATGTGTTGGCGACAATTCGAAGTTCACTCTTGATTGGACTAAAACCCCTTGGGCGGTCACGGCAGATCTTCGCGGGATTTTCAGGGATTTCCTAAAGTGGCAAAATTTCGCCAGTATTGTTGATGGTACATCAAATACAATAGCAGCGTCAGAAAGTGGGTTGGCTCAAATAAGCGACCGCCTAGTTAAAGCGAATTTAGTCGTCTTTAGCAGTGTGCCAATCGTACCGTCTTCCTGTATGTCAAAGAAGCCATCCCAGGCCGCGTACCCAACGACAGTAACTCTCAGCAAAATAAGTGTACGATGCAGGTCTTTGTGGTACGGTCTTCCTCACAGTGTATATTTTCACACGATATTACCTCCGAACTCACCGACCTGCTGGGATGATGATTACAATGACACGATTGCCAGCGCATCGAGTTATCATAGCGGCGGGGTGAACGCTTTACTCGCAGATGGCTCGGTTCGGTTTGTGAGCGACACGGTGAACGCACTGTCGCCCGTAGCGTCTGGCGCCGACGACCCATACAATGATGGCACAGAGGTTACTTCTGGCGAGAGCCCTTATGGCATTTGGGGTGCGATGGGAACACGTAATGGCGGTGAGGCGAAGTCGCTTTAAAAAAGAGGCACATTGTTGAATTAGAAAGAGGCAAGAGGTGTTTTATGAAAAGACAGCTTCTGTGTTGGGGATTAATTTTCATTGCAGTTTTTATTACATGCGGTTGTAATGAGACAAATCCAGACGGAATTACAAAAGTAGTACCAGCAAAAATTCACGTTACTGTTGGTGGGTCCCCTTTGGCACAGGCAGACTTGCAGCTCGTAGGTGAGGGAGATCTGTCCGGAGTTGCCGTTTCCGGGCAAACGGACTCACAAGGCCTTGCCTCTTTGACGAGCGTAAAAGGAGATTGGGTAAAAGCGGGCGCCCCCCTTGGCAACTATCGTGTCGTTGTTCAAAAACAACAACAAATTGAGGGATTAAAGAGTATGGAAGAAGTGACCGACATGAAAGAGGAAGAAAGAAAGGCCTATCATGCAAAAATTGAAGCCGCTCGCAAAAACATGCGGTTACCTTTTGCGGAGGCCTACACGTCGGTTAAAACAACTCCTCTGACACTCGAAATAACAGAGTCGAAGGAAGAGATTTTACTAAATCTTGAACCCGTCGCAAAATAACCTTTATTGCAGGAGATTTAAACGAGATGCTGAAAGTAAAATGGTGCGTTCGCACGATTCTCATGCTGCTGTTTTTTGTGATTTTGTCTTTCGATTCTGTACAAGGGGTCGAAACACTGAATCTTGGTGATCAGCGTGAGCTATTTATAGATGATTATTTGATTGCATCAATTGAAAATGCGCAATTGAAAGTTCATGAACCCAAACGCGAGAATCTCATTGCCGAACTCGATAAGCCCTGGGAAGGGAACGGGTGTAAATACATGACCGTACTCTACGACGAGGACGCAAAACTGTATCGGCTTTATATTTCAGCGTGGAAAACGGACACGCCAACATTGCAAATTACCATGATGACGTCACCCGACGGAATAAACTGGGAACGACCAAATCTTGGACTGTATGAATATGATGGATCCAAGGAGAATAATATTGTCCTTAGACGACTTGAGAAGTCCGATGGGAGCAGTGAATCATGTCATGACTTTTCGCCTTGGCGCGATACGAATCCGAATGCAACCCCGGACGCGAAATACAAGGCAACTGGAACAGGTATGCGATGTAAAGGCGTTTGGGCCTATAAATCACCTGACGCGATTCATTGGACACCGATGCACGATGGTCCCGTCTATACTTCCGGACATTTTGATTCCCAGAACGTTTCTTTCTGGTCAGAAAAGGAACAGAAGTATATACTCTATTACCGCATGTTTATCGATAATACAAGAAGTATCGTGCGCGCCGTGTCCGAAGATTACATTCACTGGACCGATGAGGGAAAAATTCAATTTCCTGAAGGAGAAGGGCCTCAACCACGAGTACAATTTTATGTGAATCAGATACGTCCTTATTATCGGGCCAATCATTTGTATATAGGCTTCCCCGCGCGATACTGCGATAATGGTTTGACGGAATCAACGAAACATTTGCCGCAGCAGGAGGAGCGTCAGGCACGCATGGCGTTGTCACCTCGCTATGGCACTGCGGCTACGGACACGATTTTTATCACCAGTCGCGATGGTAAAAATTTTCGTCAGGGGAATGATGTCTTTCTGCGACCGGGTCTTCGTACAAAAGATAATTGGTCTTATGGCGACAATTATATAGCCTGGAATCCTGTTGAGACCGATTCACCCGAAGAAGATTCTCCGCGGGAATTGAGTTTGTATGCTTCGGAATCCTACTTTACCGGGGAATCGTCATTAGTACATCGTTATTCACTTCGCATCGACGGATTCGGTTCAATAAGTGCGAAAAGTACGCCGGGAACGGTTGTAACGAAACCACTGACATTTTCGGGAAAGGAACTGACACTAAATTATCGAACGAGTGCGGCGGGTCTCTTGTATATTGAAATGTGTGATGAGACGGGTAATGTGATTCCGGGTTTCGAAAAAGAGAATTGTGACGTGCTCTACGGCGATTCGTTGGACCGAATTGTTTCGTGGAAAGGTAATACCGATGTATCGTCACTGGCAGGTAAGCCAATAACCATTAAATTTTATCTTCAGGAAGCCGACGTTTATTCCTTAAAGTTTAATCAGTAAAAAATGCGAATGAAAAGTTTTCATCTTAATCCATAACGGGGAACGTGAAACAGATCGTGTTCCCCCGCTTAATCGATGTATCAAGATGAAACGACAACACAAATGTTAAAAATAGAAATATAAATGTTAAAGATAAAAGGACGATTCATTCTGGCTGTTACAATACTGTTTTCTGCAATATTTTATGCGGGAACTGTATTAAGTGCGGAAGTTTTGAATTTGGGAGACCAGCGTGAACTTTTTATTGACGATTATTTAATCGGGACGATGGAGAATGTATGTTTGCAGATTCATGAACCGAATCGCGAGAATCTTGTTGCTGTCCTTGACAAGCCCTGGGAAGGGAACGCCTGCAATTACACAACGGTGCTCTACGACGAGGACGCTAAGCTGTACCGACTTTATGTATCGGCTTGGAAAGAGGGCGAGCCAACGTTGCGGATTACCATGTTGACGTCGCCGGATGGTATTCATTGGACGCGTCCGACTTTGGGGCTTTGGGAATATGACGGATCGAAGGATAATAATATAGTAATGGGTCGTTTTGAATGGCCAGACGGCAAGAGTGATTCGCCGCAGGACTTTTCACCATGTCTGGATACGAATCCGAATGCATCTCCAGACGCGAAATATAAAGCGACCGGGTCGGGTATGAGGTGCGACGAAGGTGTCTGGGCCTATAAATCGCCGGATGCTGTACACTGGACGCCCATGCATGATGGTCCGGTTTATACATCGGGTCATTTTGATTCCCAAAACATTTCTTTTTGGTCTGAGAAAGAGCAAAAATATGTTTTGTATTATCGCGTTAAGGTTCCTGACGCAAACGGTACAGGCTTTGTTCGCTGCGTATTTCGCGCTACGTCTGATGACTATATCAACTGGAAAGACGAAGGGCAGATTCAATTTCCTGATGGGGAAGGCCCCATGTCTGGTGCGCAATTTTATGTAAGCCAGATTCGTCCTTATTATCGGGCGAGCCAACTCTATATAGGTTTTCCCGCGCGATATTGCGATAATGGCTTAACAGAATCGACAAAGTATCTGCCGGGCTGGGAGGAGCGTCAGGTCCGAATGTCATGGCAGACCCGTTTTGGCACTGCGGCTACTGATACAGTTTATATTACCAGTCGAGACGGAATCAATTTTCGCCAAGGGAATGATGTTTTTTTACGGCCAGGCCTTCGCACAAGAGACAATTGGGCTTATGGCGATAATTACATGGCGTGGAATCTCGTCGAGACGGACTCAACGGAAGATGATTCCCCTCGTGAATTAAGCTTATACGCTTCGGAATCCTATTTTACCGGTAATGATACGTGTATACGTCGTTACTCACTTCGTATTGATGGTTTTTGCTCAATACATGCAAAACGTATGCCGGGAACGGTTGTAACGAAGCCGTTAACATTTGCGGGAAAGGAGCTGACACTAAATTATCGAACGAGTGCGGCGGGTCTCTTGTATATTGAAATGTGCGATGAGACGGGTAATGTGATTCCGGGTTTCGAAAAAGAAAATTGTGACGTGCTTTATGGCGATTCGTTGGACCGAATTGTTTCGTGGAAAGGTAATACCGATGTATCGTCACTGGCAGGTAAGCCAATAACCATTAAATTTTATCTTCAGGAATCCGACGTTTATTCCTTAAAGTTTAATCAGTAAAAAATGTGAATGAAAGTTTTCTTTTTAATCCGTAATGGGGAATGTGAAACAGCTCGCGTTCCCCGCTTAACGAATACATCAAGATGAAACGACAAAAAAAATGAATAATACAAAACAAAAAAACCTGTTACACGGCCTTATAAGTGCGGTTTATACCCCATTTAACGAAGATGGTTCACTGAATCTGGCGGAGATTAATCCGTATGTAGAGTTCCTGATTCGCAACGGAATGAACGGACTGTATATATGCGGGTCGACCGGAGAAGGCGTTAATATGAGCGTGCCGGAGCGGATGGCCGTTGCCGAAACGTTCGTTAAACAAGTGCAAAAACGTGTACCGTGTGTTATTCAGGTGGGCGCTAATGCGTTGACCGATTGTCTGGAACTGGCGGCGCACTCGCAGGCGATTGGTGCCGATGCGATTAGCGCCAATGCGCCGAGTTATTTTCGCATTGCGGATACGGCGACACTCGTCGACTGGCTCTGTCACATTGCGGGCGCGGCACCGGAGCTGCCGTTCTATTATTATCATATACCCGCTTTTACCGGCGTTAATATCGATATAAGTGAATTCATGTCGCTTATGGAAAAACGCTGCCCAAGTTTTCGCGGAATAAAATACACGGAAATGAAAGCGTTTGCCTTTCTTGAAGGCGTAAAATATGGAGGTGGTAAGTACGAAATGCTTTGGGGATGTGACGAGATGCTCCTGACCGGGTATATGTCCGGGGGCTGTGGCGGTGTTGGCTCGACGTACGCCATGGCACCTGCCCTGTATCGCAAACTGATTCAATGCTGGAATACAAAAAATCTGGAAGAGGGGCAGCGATTGCAATTATTGAGCTGGCAGCTTGTAAAGGTTATATTAAAATATTCGCCGGTACATCCGTCCGGCCGGCTGGTTATGCAGATGCACGGTATTAAGGTAGGCCCCTGTCGTTTGCCGTATACTCCGCTCGCTTATTCCGTCGCGGAAAGTCTCAAATCGGACCTGGAGCGAATCGGATTCTTTGACTGGGCGTTAAGCGAATCAACCGCCGAAAGTAAGTCTGCTGTCGAGATTCCAAATCTTGCAACTTGCGGCGAGTACATCGCAAGCACTCCTTCCTGTAACAGCTGACGAAAGGAGAAATCGCCATGGAATTCGGATTACTGAATTACACGATTTTAGCACTTTATATGATTCTTATGCTCGCCGTGGGCGTTCGATTCATGAGTGGTAATCGGGATACGGAGACGTATTTTCGAGGGGGCGGAACCTTACCCTGGTGGGCAACCGGGATAAGTATCTTTGCGACCATGCTAAGCGCGATAACGTTTCTTGCCATTCCGGCCAAGGCATTTGCCACGAACTGGAATATGCTTTTCTTTAACTTTTGTGTATTACTGGTTACGCCGATTGTCGTTTATTTTTATCTGCCGCGATTTCGCAAAATTAAGTCGCAAAGTGCCTATGCGTATCTGGAAGAGCGATTTAATCGTCCGGTTCGCTGGTTTGCCTCCGGTCTGTTTTCCCTTTTTATGATAACACGAATCGCCATTGTCCTGTATCTTCCGGCAGTGGCTTTATCGATTGCCTCGGGGATGAATGTCTATTTTTGCATTCTTCTTTCGGGCCTCATTACACTAATTTATTCAACCATTGGCGGAATGCGAGCGGTCGTGTGGTGTGATGTGATTCAGGGCTTTATCCTGGCTGGCGGGGCACTGTACTCGTTCCTCTGGCTGGTCTGGCATATAGACGGTGGATTTTTGGGATTTGTGCGGGACGCCTCGGCCAGCGGCAAACTGGACACGTTCAATCTGACGCTCGACTTCTCCCAGCCGGTCTTTTGGGTCGTACTGCTCGGCGGCTGCGCGGCGAGTATTATTTCCTATACGAGTGACCAAACCATGGTACAGCGTTATATGGTCAGTACCGATGAAAAGAAGGCCGCCCATAGTATTTGGCTCAATATGTGGCTTGTGCTCCCGATTACCTTGCTCTTCTTCTCCATCGGGAGCGCCATGTTCGTCTACTACCAGCAGAATCCGGAACAAGGCATGCCGAACACCGCAATAAACGACGCGATTTATCCCTGGTTCATTGCGAATCAGTTGCCAAATGGAATTTCCGGCATTCTGATTGCGTCCATTTTCGCCGCGGCCATGTCGACGTTGAGTTCCAATATAAACTCGGCATCCGCGGCATTAACGACCGATTTTTTCAAAGTATTACGTCCCGAAAGCAGCGAACATGGGGAAATGAAGTTTGCCCGCTTTTCCGGAATTTTTGCCGGCCTGGCAGGAATTGGCCTGGCGTTGGTACTTGCCTCGTGCAACATAGAATCGCTTTGGGACCAGTTCAACGTCTTTCTCGGGCTCCTGACAGGCACGCTCGGCGCTCTGTTCTTTCTTGCCTTCTTTGTACCGCGGGTCGATGGTCGTGGGGCAATTACTGGGGTCGTTGTTTCCGTCCTGCTGACCTGGCTCGTGCAGGAGTATACCTCATTGCATTTACTGCTCTACGGTTTGGTCGAAATGGTTCTCTGCTGCCTTGTCGCCATCTTGACCAGCCGGAGACCTCGCCGCTAAAACGAGCGCCTTTGTGGGAAGACGTCCGTCAGGGGATAACGCGGACGCCGTCGGGCAGTGTGAGGTCAGACTTTATGGTCCCATCGGCGTTCTTGTCGAGTCGAACGCGAATGAGTCCGTGGGGCGTCGGAATGGTTCCTTCGGCCCAGTCGAGGTCGCCCAAGAACGGCTGGAAAGAAATTTCCTTAAAGCCAGGCGAGACCGGTTCCACGCCCAGAATGTGATTCTGAATCCAGGGGGTGGGGCCGCTGGACCAGCCGTGACAGAGCGAATGCCGCAGACCAATATAGCAGAAGGCGCCGCGGTCGCCGTGCAGACTCTCCTTACCGTCCGGCGTGAGTTCGTCGATTCGACCGGCGTTTTTAAGCCAGGCCAGGTCGAAATCCTCCCAAAACGTCGTGGCGCCTACGTCGAGCATGGCACCCCAATACTGACGTATAACGTCGAGCGCGACCTGCTTCTGATTCGTTTTCGCCAAGGCCTCGAGCATGTAGTAGCCATAAAAGGTGGAGAAATTCTGACCGCCGCCTTTGGCAACCACTTGCCCGTTAGCGACCGCCGTACTCTCCTGACCCGCACAGGCCATGAGCGCCGCGGCCTGCTTGTTCCCCTGGTTCGTCCCTTGATATTGACCCAGTTTCGCTAGCGCGTCGTCGGCTTTGCCCGCAAGGGACGCGTCTTGCAGAAGATTCGCCAGATCGCGGACCCGATGAAACGCCATAAGAAACATTGCGTGCGTTCCGGCGTCGAGTGCCTCACGCTTACCATGGGTTGGCCAGTCGAGGAACGGATTATCAAAACCGCCACGACCGTCGTCGGCAATATGCGGAAGAAGCTGGTCGACCAGCGTTTTTATATAGTCCTGCTGCTCCCGTAGCCAGTCGAGATTACCACTGTAGCGAACGACGTCGCTGACGGTAATGAGCCACCAGAGCGAATAGTTCGGCATCCCGTTCATCCATTTCGGAAGCGGCCAGGTCTCCCGGGCATAGGTACCAAGCGAGTCAGTCAGAACCGGAACGGCCCCAAAAAGTGCCAGGGTCGTCATGGCCTGGGGATGAAAATCGCCATACCAGACCAAACGGTCCCGCTTGGCACCCTCTATTATATAGCCTTGCATTGTAAGGAATTGCGTCCACGCCGCCGTATTCCAGACGTCATTTAGTCGCGGGTCACTACAGCGGAAGGAACCCAGCCACTGGAGATTCCGATGGACAAAGACGGCCCGCACCGAGTCGAAGCATATTTTCGCGCCGTCATCGAGTAAGTCGAGTCTGGCGAACCGAAAAGCACTCTCCCCGAACTCAACCGCGCCGAGCCAAGGCACATTGACAATCATATCCCGGGCACTATGTTCCACGACCGCGCCCTTTTCACCCGGCTCCGCCATGGCCTCGTCCGCCGACTCTCCGAACCGAACCCGAATCCGGACACTCTTACCGTAGGACCCATTGCCTGGCGTTAGATTGCGCGACTCCAACCGCAATCCGCCGTGAAGCTCACGCCCGAAATCGAGTAGGATGGCCGCGTCCGCCCCGGCGGTCTTCTCCATATGACAGCCGTCGTTCATGGCCGCGGTCGACGTTTGACCCGCAACCGGCAGAAGCAGTCGGTCCGCACCGTCCACTCCCGTCTCACTGGTCCAGACGACCCGCTTGGCCAGAACAAAGGACCGAACCCGGTCATCCGGCACCTGACGCCCGGCCAGCTCACTCGCCGCAAAGTCAGGTAAATCAAAATTTTGCGTTCCCGGCGTAACCGACTGGCCCAAGGCCGTCGCCGCCCAGAACAGAACAACAATCGCCATTTTTACTTTGTACATGTCAGATTCCTGTTGGTGGAAGATTTTTAGTCAATAACGCTACTCATTATACCCAGCCCATGCTCATTATACCCGGGAACCGCTGAAAAAGCAAGTCCCGTTTTTATTGAAAACAAAGTTTTATATCTATTTATTAAACAAAAACTAATTTAATAATCGTGAATAAACGAAAACAGGGCGCCCCCACCTTGTGAGTTTGGGTTTTTATAGTAAAATCTATGAGTTTGGACAAAGCGTTTTGAGGCGTTTTTTCTGCGTAGACCGAAAACGAGGAGACGCGGAAAGCATGCGTCGTGTAACAGAAAACATTCACACCTAACCATCAGGAAGCAAAACCGTGGCTGCAACATGTGTCATTGGCTTACAGTGGGGAGACGAAGCGAAAGGCAAAATCGTCGATCTCCTGACCAATCGTAACGAAATCGTCGTCCGCTATCAAGGCGGGGCGAATGCGGGACACACCGTCGTATTCGGCGGCGAAAAATTCAAATTGTCCCTCATTCCGAGCGGGATCTTTCGTTCGGAAGTGCAATCGGTTATCGCCGGTGGTGTCGTGCTGAATCCGGAGTCGATTCTTCAGGAAATTGAGGGGCTGACCAGTCGCGGCGTGGAAATCGGCAAGAATCTCATGATTAGCAACCGGGCCCACGTCATCTTTCCCTGGCACCTGGAAGAAGACCGGCTCATGAACGATATGGGCGTGACAAGCGAAGCGATCGGCACGACTATGCGCGGCATTGGTCCCTGTTATCGTGACAAGCTCGGTCGTTCCATGGCCATACGTCTGGGCGACCTGTATCGGAGTGATTTCGCGGAAAAAGTGGCCAAAATCGCTGCGGCGAAGAATCAGTATCTGCCGGGTATGGCCTCGGAAAAGCTTAAGGGGACCGTTAAGACTATGGTCGCGGACGAAATTGTCGAGAAATATCTCGGGTTTGCCGAACGACTTCGTCCTTACGTGGCCGATACGACGAGTTTTCTGCTCGACGCGGTCGACGCCAATAAGAATATTCTGCTCGAAGGAGCGCAAGGTGCTTTGCTCGATATCGACCACGGGACTTTCCCCTACGTTACGAGCAGTAACAGTTCGGGCGTCGGCGTTTCGGCCGGGTCCGGGATCCCCGCAACGTACATGAAGCGCATGATTGGCATTATTAAGGCCTACACGACCCGCGTCGGCGGCGGCCCGTTCCCAACGGAGCAGGAAAATGACCTTGGCCAGAAATTGCGCGATCGCGGTAACGAATATGGTACGGTGACGAAGCGTCCGCGCCGCTGCGGTTGGTTCGACGCTGTGGCCGCTCGCTACACATGTCGCTTAAGTGGCATTACGGAACTGGCGGTTATGCTGCTTGACGTTTTGAGCACGTTCGACGAGATTAAAATTTGCACTGCCTATGAACTGGACGGTAAGAGGACGACGAATTTCCCGGCCGACGCGGAAGATTTACGACGCGTTGTCCCGGTCTACGAGACGATGCCCGGCTGGAGTGAGGATATCAGTTCGCTGACCTCCTGCTCGCAACTGCCGGAAAACGCAAAAAAATATCTGGCTCGCCTCTCCGAACTACTGGGGCGCCCGGTCGGTATCGTGTCTGTCGGCCCTGGTCGTGAGCAGACGATGGAAGTGTCGCTTTAGCGATACAGGCAAGTGCGAACGATCTTTTCAAAAGGTCGTTTCACGCGTGCGAACCACGGTTCCTGCTCCGGATGAATGGGAGTCACAAGAATCGTGGTCAGACCTGCCCGATTACCAGCGAGGACATCGGCAAAGATCTGGTCGCCGACCATTCCGGTCGTTGCCGCGTCGAACTTATGCTCCGCCAAAGCGCGACGGCAGCCTTTCGGCGACGGCTTCATGGCCAAGGCAATATAAGGCAGGTCCAGACTTTCCGCGACTTTCGAGATTCGTTTGCCGCGTCCGTTCGACAGTAGGCAGACTTTTATGCCCGCCTGGCGCAGGTCGACAAGCCACTGCCGTACTTCCGGGAGCGGCTCCTTCGACAGATACGGCTTAAGCGTGCCATCGACGTCGAGCAGGAGAGCGGTCAGGCCCAGCGTTTGCAGGCGATCCACCGTCAGCTCGGTTACGCAACCGATTTGATGATTCGGAATAAGTTTGGCGAACATGGCCCCGTCCTTTCATGCAATTTTTTACTGCCGACACTTCGTTGGTCCCGATTTTCGCCCGATCCATGGATTATCAGGCGTGTCCGGGAGAATGTGACGGGAGAACTCGAGTGGACTCGGTATGGCAGCCCCCCGAATGCTGTTGCCCGAAACCTGACTTGGATTATACACGAAAAGGCGTCCGTTGGCAAGTCGTCAACCGCGACCCTTTTTTCAACCCTGTTTTTTGAATCGGTATCAAGAATATGTCACCAACGGCAGAGCAGACACGCTCGCAATCGCTCGTTGCGGCCCTTAAGCAAAACGTGCTGGTCTTCGACGGCGCTATGGGAACGGAGCTGTATCGACATAACGTCTTTACAAATCAGTGCTACGACGAATTGTGCATTAAGAACCCCGGTCTGGTCAAGCAGATTCACGAAAGCTACGCCCAAGCCGGAGTCGACGTCCTGACGACAAATACCTACGGCGCCAGTTCCGTTATGCTCGAACGCTATGGCTTGGCCGATAAGACGCATGACATTAATTTGGCCGGGGCAAAACTTGCCCGGGAAGTCGCTGACCGCGACGAGAATTCCACCATCTTCGTCGCCGGCTCGGTCGGCCCCCATACCTTTGCCGCCAAGGCGCGATATACAGACGGCGAAATTGTGGAGCATGTGGCGTTGCAAATCGCGGCTCTTATCGATGGCGGGTGCGATGTCATTATATTCGAAAGCCTGCCTTCACGTCAGGCATTGGAAATGGCGGCGCGAGCCATGGCCCCCTACCCCACCGTGCCGTACATACTCTCCTGCTGCTTTGCCAATGCAATCAAGACGCCGGGCGGAGACGACGTGGCGACCGTTTTTGCCCCGCTTCCGTCGGACCTGCCGCAGCCGCTGGCGTTCGGTTTGAACTGTGGGCAAGGGCCGGAACTCATGCTCAAGACGGTGGAAGCGGCCATGAAAGTCGTAACCTGTCCGCTCATTGCGCAGCCCAATGCCGGAACACCACAGGAGTTCGAAGGGCGTCAGCTCTACTACTGCTCGCCGGAATATCTTTCGACTTATGCCCAGCGCTACGTGAGTATGGGCGTGGCCGCTGTTGGCGGGTGCTGTGGCACGACGCCGGAGCAGATCGCGGAAATGGCGAGGACGATTAAGCCTTTTGCTAAGGCGCAGCGTGCGGGAGAAGCGTCTGCGGTGGACGTCGTTGTCAAGGCCGCGGAACTTCGACCGGCGTCACCCCTGTCAACCCGGAGCGCCTTGGGTAAGAAACTGGCGGCCCGGGAATGGATTACCACCGTTGAACTCATTCCGCCCACCGGCTACGACCTGACTGCGACTCTGGAGAAGTGCCGCATGCTGCGCGATGAAGGCGTGGACGCGGTCAATCTGCCCGACGGTCCCCGCGCCTCGGCGAGAATCTCTTCGCTCATCGTCGCCGACCGCATTCGCCATGAAGTGGGGCTTGAACCCATTTTGCACTTCTGCTGTCGCGACCGTAATCTCATTGGTATGCAAGCCGACCTGCTCGGGTGTGCCGCCTGTGATATTCGTAATATTCTGTTTATAACCGGTGACTCACCCAAGTTGGGAAATTATCCGCACGCAACCGGAGTTTTCGATTCTGACTCCATTGGCATGTGTAAGACAGCGGCGAAACTCAACGGCGGACTTGACCTGGGCGGACGGGCACTGCCTTCGCCAACCAATATGGTCGTTGGCGTGGGTGTGGACCCCTCGGCCATTAATCGACCACGAGAACTTCATCGACTGCACGACAAACTCGCCGCCGGGGCCGACTTCATTATAACGCAACCGGTATTTGACCCAGCCTGCCTGTTCACTTTTTTGGAATCTTACGAAAAGAGTTACAGTGACTGCCCCTTACCGCCCATTATCGCCGGCGTGTGGCCTTTTGCCAGTTACAAAAACTTTGTATTTATGAAGAACGAAGTGCCCGGCGTTGTTGTGCCCGACGCCATTATTAAACGCATGGAGAGCGCCTCGCATGGAACGCGAGAGGATCAGGTAGCCGCCGGAATAGAAATAGCGTGCGAAATGATTGAGAAGATACGTACCACGGTCCGTGGTGTCCAGGTTAGTGCCCCGCTGGGCCGACTGGATATCTCGCTGGCCGTACTCAAGTCAACAAAAGTTATTTAATTTTAACAGAAATCACAAAAGGCGGGAAACGAAAATGAATATCCTTGTTACAGGCGGTGGCGGTTTTTTGGGTGAGAATGTGGTAACGCAACTCGTCGAGCGAGGCGAGCGTGTCCGTGTATTCTGTCGCGGCGATTATCCGCATATTCGCGCGATGGGCGTTGACCTGGTCCGAGGCGATCTCCGGGACGCCCAGGCGGTGAGCGATGCCTGTCGCGGTATGGACGTCGTCTTTCACACGGCGGGGCTGCCGGGCATAAGCGTCTGGCGCAAGCCGTTTTATGAAACCAACGTTGTGGGTACGAAGAATATTCTCGCCGCTTGTTTCGAGCACAAAATACGGAAACTGATTTACACGAGCAGTCCGAGTGTAACCGACGGCGGTAAGCCACAACTCGGGGTTGACGAATCCACACCCTATCCGAAAAAGCATCTCGCCTGGTACCCCGAAACCAAGGCAATCGCTGAACGCATGGTACTTGCCGCCAATGGCAAATGTGATTTCAATCCGGCCTCGCCCGTTTCTCGCGATGGCCTTTTGACCTGCTCAATACGCCCGCATTTGCTCTGGGGGTCAGGCGACCGCCAGCTCGTTCCGCGACTGATTGAGCGTGCGAAGTCCGGACGGCTCGCCCAGGTTGGCGACGGTACGAATTTAATTGATATTGCCCACGTCGAAAATGCGGCCAAGGCCCACCTGCTCGCGATGGATGCCTTGGAGTTCGGTAGTCCGGTCGCGGCCAGTGCCTACTACATCTCGCAAGGCGAACCGGTCAACTGCTGGCAATGGGTGAATCGCCTTTTGGCTATTGAAGGACTGCCCCCGGTCGCTAAAAAGATTTCCTTTCAATCTGCCTGGAATCACGGCGCCGTCTTCGAAGCCATTTACAAAATGTTTGGATTAACCGGAGAACCGCCCATGACACGATTCCTCTCGACGCAACTCGCTCAATCCTATTGGTTCGATATATCCAAAGCGCGACGCGAGCTGGGTTATGAAGCGTTCGTCTCAACGGAAGAAGGCATACGTCGCATGATCGAAGACAAAAAAAAGAGTAACTCTCAGCTGCGTCAATAGCGAAATCGAATAAAAATTCTCTTCCCGACCGACCGCCGGCCGGGAGTATTGTTAACAACCTTTCTGTCGCGACAAGTAAGACTCAATTCAGGGCACGATTTGCGTGCCCTGCCCGGTCACGGCGCAGACTATTTTCGTAAACGACACCTCATCGTTTTTCAGAGCATTTTTTTCATTTTTTCTGATAGTTTTGATAGACCGCCTGGACTGTCTCAATGTCATATTTACGGTCGAGATACCTTATGCCGAAGTGATATTTCGCCACGTCGTTAAAATACCCTGTAAAGGCGTAGTTGATCGTTGCCCCGGACAGTGCGCCGAACAGCGGCAGCGACTGTAAGACAAGTTTTTCACTAATCACAATGCCAAAACGTTGCGCGATCGTCATTAATAATCGCACGAGGACCGGACAGCTCTCCCGCTCGACCATCATGGCAATGGCCGCGGCACTCTTACCGGCAACCGCTTGTGCGGTCTTGTTAATCATTTGAGTCATGAGGACTCGGGCCGTGTAGTATGTCGAATCAAGCTGCGACGTTGTGCCGCTGGCATTCGTGCCCCCATAGCTAAACACGCTCATACAATTCAAGCGAACTTCTTCCTTCGTTAGGTCTTCCCCGAAATTGGATGCAATATTGGCAATGGACCGAAACATGATGCCTGTCGTTACCGGAAGTTCAACTCCCAAGCCGGCGAAACCGAAAAAACCACCGGCCGCTCCGGTTATCCCGGTCCCAACCCGATGAAAGAAGGCGCCGTCTCCCGATTCTCGGCACGCCTCGGTAAAGGTCATTCTCTTCGGGGAAACCTGAACGCTTTGGCAGGAGACCTTGCACAGTGCCCCGAACGCCTTTTGCACCAGTTGGCTGCCCGGGCCAGGAAGCCCCTTTAATTGCGACGTAATTAGTTCAAGCGGCTTACCGGTCATATCCGCTATTCTCATGAGCAAAGAAGGACTTTCAAAAAATTTCGCCGCCTCATGCAAAAAAACCATTTCTGTTTCGTTAAGTGGACTTGTCATTTTCTTCTTACTCCTTTTGCCAGACGACCGCGTTTTCACCAAGTCAAAAAATCATTCAGGCCTGGTGCGCCGCCGAATTTACGGAATCTTTTTACTCTAATGACACCTCATCCCCAAACCTTTTCAAAAATTGTGTGGAGGTTTCGAGCAAATGGGAAATCAAGTGTCAGAACTTATTATACCCTGCGAAAAACGCCCTGTCAATCTACTACAGAGACTCTATGATAAGTTTTTACACCTTTTCGTCAGTGAATACGCATTGTGATTATGATTCTTCATGATTATGATTCTTCGAAAAGCTTCTGTCTTTAAGAGAATTGAAAAACATGCTCAGGGCACAAAAAAACCGGAAGGCGTGGAACCTTCCGGTCTGTTTGATTTGCCGCACCAAGGCAGAGCCGACGTTTCCTGTTTTCGGCGGCTGCCTGGCTATGTCTAACCAGGCGAACCGGGGGAGCGTCGGCAACGCACGCGGCAATGGCCAGCGGCCTAGGCTTAGAACCAGCCAAGAGCCTCGAAGCTGTACTTGACAATGAGGCCGGCGGCGACGACGGAGACCATACTCATCAGCTTGATAAGAATGTTCAACGAAGGACCCGTTGTGTCTTTGAAGGGGTCGCCTACGGTGTCACCGACGACGGTGGCTTTGTGGGCATCGGACCGCTTGCCACCCAGGACACCGGTTTCAATGTACTTCTTCGCATTGTCCCAGGCACCACCGGCATTGGCCATGTAAACGGCCACGCAGAAGCCACAGGTCAGCGTACCAACGAGCAAACCAATAACGCCGGTAACGCCCAGAATAAGCCCAACGACAACCGGCATGACCAGCCCGAGCAGCGACGGGAGAACCATCTCGCGCTGGGCCGCTTTGGTGGAAATGGCGACCGGGGTCTTGTAGTCCGGCTTGGCCGTGTAGTCCATAATGCCAGGATTCTCACGGAACTGACGCCGTACTTCCTCTACCATACCACTGGCGGCACGTCCAACGGCCATCATGGTCATGGCCCCGAAGACGAACACACTCATGGCACCCAGGAAGATACCAACGAGTACTTTCGGGTTGAGCAGATTGCAGGAGTAGTAATTCATCCAGTCCATCATATTGGCGGCTTTGACTTCGGTCATGTCGTTATCGGCACCACCAAGAGTCGTCGGAATGAACGGGCAGGCTTCCGCGGCGGGACCCGGAATAAGAGCCGGTCCCTTCTTGACATCAAGAGCTTTCCAGGCGGAGTTGGAATCTTTCCAGGTCAGCGCGGCACCACGATAGATCGGAGCGCTCTCTTTCGGGTTATTCGCCTGATTCGGCATAACCAGATAGGTTTCCGGGAACCATTCGCGGCCTGCTTTCACAGCGGCGTCAATCTCGGCACTGGTCGCTTCTTTACCATCGTAACGAACGACGAACTGATTCGAAACCTTATAGTAACCGGCTTCGCCACCTGCTTCTTCAATTTGCGTAACAGCAGCGGCACCCCAGCGTTCGAAACCAACTCGAACTTCCTCAATATAAGCGGCCAAAAGAGCCAGAGCGGTCAGAGCGGCACTACCAATCGCGAAGCCCTTACCGGTCGCCGCGGTCGTATTGCCAAGGCTGTCCAGAGCGTCGGTTCGTTCTCGAACTTCAGACGGCAACTGCGCCATTTCTGCATTTCCACCGGCATTGTCGGCGATCGGACCATAAGCATCGGTCGCGAGCGTAACGCCCAACGTCGAAAGCATACCAACCGCGGCGATACCAACACCATAAAGACCAATACTGAAGATCTTCACATCGGAGAAATTGAAACCGGTAGCACAGCCGAACGCGAGCAGCGTGGCGATACCAACGATAACGACCGGAGCCCAAGTACTGAACATACCTTCAGCAATACCGGCAATAATAACCGTGGCCGGACCCGTCTTGCCCTGGTTGGCAATGGCCTGCGTCGGCTTGTATTCGTAAGAGGTGCGATATTCCGTCCATTTACCAATGAGCCAACCGGCGACCAAACCGGTCACAACCGAAAGACCAACCCAGTGATATTCCGGAACCAGCACCCAAGACACGATTACGGAGAAAATCGCAATGAGCAGTGAGGGCAGATTAACGCCTTTGCCAAGAGCCTTCAGCAGGGTCCCCTGATCCGCATTCTCGTCGGTTCGGACAAGGAAAATGCCGAGAATCGACAGGATAATGCCAACCGCGGCGAGCAGGATAGGCAGGAACAGAGCGTTCAACTGCTGACCGAGCGTACCGCCCATGGAAGCGAACGCGGCAACGCCAAGAGCGGCCGTGGACAGAATGGACCCGCAGTACGATTCGTACAGGTCCGCACCCATACCGGCAACGTCACCAACATTGTCACCAACGTTATCCGCAATGGTGGCCGGGTTACGCTTATCGTCTTCCGGAATACCGGCTTCCACTTTACCAACGAGGTCGGCACCAACGTCCGCCGCCTTCGTATAGATACCACCACCAACTCGGGCAAACAACGCCTGAGAGGAAGCACCCATACCGAAGCAGAGCATAACAACGGTAATTTCGACAAGGCTCATCTGCCAGTTAAACATGGGGAAGACCCAGTACAGGGCACCGAACCAAAGCACGATATCCAAAAGGCCAAGTCCAACCACGGTCAAGCCCATAACGGCACCACTGCGGAAGGCAACCTGCAAACCCTGATTCAACGATTTCATGGCACCAGCGGCAGTTCGGGAGGAAGCCCAGGTCGCCGTCTTCATGCCGCACCAGCCTGCCAGCCCGGAGAAGAAACCACCGGTCAAAAAGGCAAACGGAACAACTTTGTTCTGAACGCCGAGAACCCAGGCCAAATACCCCAGGAACAGGCAGATTATGACAAAGAAGATACCAACCACTTTATATTGCTGCCACAGATAGGCATCGGCACCTTCGCGAACCGCAGCCGCGATGGAGACCATTTCCTCATTGCCTTCATCGGCAGCCTTCATGGCAACATAAAACTTTCGGGCAAAGACCAAAGCCGCTATGGAGCCAGCCAGTGCCAGAATCCAGAAGAGCCCGTATTTTCCACAAAAACTGACTCGGTCACTGGCATTGACTTGATCCGGAGCTACCGTGGCAGCCGGAGCAGCTTCCGCCGCAGCCTCTTCTTGCGCAACTTCTTCCGGAGCAACGATTTCCGGAGCAGCAGCATCTGCCGCCGGAGCAGCTTCCGCGGCCGCTTCTGGTGCCGGAGCCGCGTCCTGTCCGTAGCTGACAGCCGTCAGTCCGAACGTTAGGGCCATTGCGGCCACTGTACAACGGAGTACATTCAGAAAGGAACTTGCTGTTCTCATTTCGTATTCTCCTATTTTCCTTGATACGTGGTTTGGTTGTGACTTTTAGGTGCACCCCTCTTCGGCTCTAAATAAGCGAGGCTGGGATACATAACAAATTACCGTCTATTATCTATTTTCACAAAAAACTGTCAAGTCGGGGACCCCTAATTTTGTTACACCCGTTCCCGACCGCTCGCGGGTCGGGAACCAGCAATAATGTTCCCGGGAACTACCGAACATCGCCCGCCCCAGTTCATAACGAAAAGGAATCATCCATCATAACACACCGCCCCCAACGAATTCGCCCTACCGCCGTCACAACCATGAACCGGCGGCGTAAATGACGATGACGGGTAAAGGGCAAATCACGCGATAGTGCGACGTGTGGGGTGTATGTTTTCGGTTACTGTCAGGTCCACCCCTGCGAACAGACCCGACCGCGGCAGCGCGACCGATTTTGAAGCGGGACCTCCGCGCCCCTTTGCGTACTCTGCGTGCTATATAAGTCCTTAAAAGGGAAAGGTTATGGATATCGTGACCGAGATCAAATATCCTCTCAATGGACGGATTTATTTCAGCGCAGGGGGACGCGGGGGAACGCAGAGGGCGGGCCGAACGGACCGTACCCGGTTTCCGGAGCGTGCTGGGGGTTGGTTCTTTCGTTTCGTTGTCATATCCATGCTGGGCCTGTTCACTGGCCCGGCATGTAGCGTACGAAGAGGGCAGAGTTAAAATTTCATGAAGTCTTTTGGCAGTTTCTTTATCAGACCGGACTCATATTGCTGTTGTATTGTTTTGTTCGCGTATCGGGCATCGCGGAACAGAGCCCACCAGCCACAGCGGAGATACCAAAAAGGCTTGGCGCAGACGTTCTTTTTAATCTGTGGTGTTACAAGGTCCATTGCGCGGAACATCGCTTCGAGCAGGAGTTTGTGCTCCTTATTCTCATAGGCCTGTTGTATGCTCTCTTTAGCATTGCGGCCGGTACCGTCGCTCTGCCAGCCACTCTCCAACTGCCAGGTTTCCCAAGGGCGGAAGACCGCGCCGCCGGTCTCCACTAGGTATTGATGCGATTTCTGATGCACTTCCCATAGCTGCTGAATGGTACCCATACGGTAATCCGCATCATCCTCGTCATCATCTTCTCCGTCATTTTCGTCATTCTCAAGATCGTCCTCGGGCGATTCCGGACTCATCGGGGGGATTTCCCACTCCGAATTCCTTTTATTGTCCAAGTCGACCAAAAGCATATCGGATGAATTTTTCTCCTCGCTTTCATCGGAATGCCCGGCAAGGAGATTCGCTAAGGTTAACTGAAGAGTATTGGGGAACGTCTGAACAAAGAAATTTTCCGGCATAGGCAGCGTCAGTGAAGCGAGCGACGATGTTGACAACAAGATTTTATTCGCGAACGAGGTCTCAAAACAGACATTTTCCGTTCCGTTTGGGAACCAGATGAATAAGGCTCCCATGGAGCGTTCCGGATCGGACCAGGAGGCGTAGCAGTTCTTGGAGCGGTCGCGGAAAAAACCGGCAAAGGTAAAGCCTCGCGACTCACAAAACTCTTTGAATTGGGGATAAAGCGATTCACCGTCCGGATCGACTGGCACATCGGGAATCACGTGATATTCCTGCGGTTGATCCATTTTGCGTATTATGGAATTGAGAGTGATTGTAATAAAAGGAAGTACGCAAATCGAAGAAATAAAACGAATTAGTCTTACTATTCCCGCCCCAATACGGACCACGGCAGCGAGACAAAATATGCACAGCTTGGGACAGCAGAAAAAACTGAGCAGAAGTAAAACCGGGCCAACGATGAACATAAGTACAAGAACAACGGCAATAGACGCCGTCCAACCCATGAAGGTCAGTCCAAAAAATCCCATAATAGTCCCCCTATGATGAAAAATGATCCTTTTCGTCCCGGCGCTGCCCGGACCGCGAGGCAGTTCGGGGGCCGTGGCCGGCGTGAAAA
Organism: Planctomycetia bacterium; assembly: GCA_030539295.1. GTDB lineage: Bacteria > Planctomycetota > Planctomycetia > Pirellulales > Thermoguttaceae > JAUNBG01. The sequence continues at coordinate 94,104 of JAUNSJ010000005.1, forward strand.
TAACGAGTCGCCACAAAAAGCGTCCACGACGTTGGCAATTCCGAAAACAGGCTACCTGCGTCTGGACAACAAATTTCATTATAATGACCGAAACAGACGCCGTCAAGCATGGCATTGAGTTTTTTGGAATTCCAGAGCGCGGCCGGCGTTCCCGACTGTTCGCAGGTTGGAAACGCAGGCCGCCGGTTCATGGTTGTGATGGCGTTAGGGCGAATCCATCGCAGATTGCCGGTGCTGGTCTTCCGTTTTCGTTGTTGCTGGTTCCCCGAATGTTGTTGGCAGTTCTCGTTTGTTATTGCTGGGTCGGGCCCTGCGAGCAGGCCCTCCCTTTTTTAAATGGGAACCGCGGGTAAAATAGGAGGAATCAGGTTCGTTTTTATTATGCACCATGAAACACCACCGATTAGAAGATATTATGACCGAGTTTCCCGTACCCGCAGGGCTGGAAAGAGCCTATCAGTTAATCCAGACGGAATTAAATCACGTAACCGACTTACTGGGGAACACGTTACGTCATTATTATCCGGAGATCGACGCCATGGTGCGCTACTCGTTTCTTTTAGGCGGTAAGCGACTGCGGCCTGTTCTGCTGCTCCTTGTCGGTAAGGCGACCGGCGGCGTAACGCAGGAGCATATTCGGGCCGCGGCCGCGTTGGAAATGATCCATACGGCGTCTCTGGTCCACGACGATATTCTCGATGGGGCTACTTTCCGGCGTCATTTGGCAACGATTAACGCGGAATGGGACCCGAAATCGGCGGTACTCGTAGGCGACCTGCTCCTTGCCCAGGCCATGCTGGTCATTACGCCGTGCAACGATATTAACGTCTATCGTCTGCTGTCGCACGCTTGCTTTACCACCTGTGAAGGCGAGCTGCTCCAAACGACGACGCGGTCCCGGTTCGATATGGACCTGGCGCAATATCGGGCGATTATCGCTGGCAAGACGGCGGCGCTACTGGAGTGCGCGTGTCGCCTTGGTGCCCATTTATCCGGGGCCGAGTCTGCTATAATTGAGGAGTATGCCCTGTTCGGACAGCGGCTCGGGATGAGCTTTCAGATTATTGACGATATTCTCGACCTCGTTGGTAATGAGGAGAGTACGGGCAAGACATTGGGCACGGACATTATCAACCACAAGCCGACGCTGCCGCTTATTCATTATTTATCGCACTGCGGCGCTGGTGAGCGAACGGACCTGCTGGCCATACTGGCGTCCGACACGATAAGCGCAGACCAGCTGGCGGCGATTCGTACCCTGCTCAAAGAAAGCGGTTCCATTGCAGCGGCCCGGGCCGAGGCTGACCAGCTTTTGACCGAGGCGGTGCAACAGCTTGACAAGAGTGTGCCGGTTGCAACGCAGGAGCAGAAGGCATCTCGCCTGGCTCTGGAGGAAATCGCACAGTTCGTTCAGAAGCGAAATCACTAGAACCGGTCAATAAAAAAATCTTTTGGCTTGTCAATTGCGAAAAAAGACATCTTTTTCGTTAAATCATTGTTTTTTCTTGCCTTATAAAATTGTGTCGACTGTTTTGCGGCCAAAAATCCGGACGTTTCGTCAATAAATAAAATACAATTCGTCATTGATTTTCCTGAAATCGCAATTATACTGTTAGATAATAGAGAATAAGGAGGTCTTGCCATGCCATTGGTAGATACAGTAACCATGATGACCGCGGTTCGTGCCCGGGGCGGCTGCGTTGGAGCGTTTAATGTGGTCGATTTTTTGTCGATAGAAGCTGTTGTTGCCGCTTCAGAACGCTCCGGCTGTCCAGCCATAATCCAGGCATCGTCCGGAACGCTCAAGGCGTTTGGCGTTCCGTGCCTGACGAAAATGGTCAAGTTAGCCGCCGAACGGAGTACGCACCCGCTGGCTCTGCATCTGGACCACGGAACCGACCCGAATATTATTCGGGAGGCCGTGCGGTGCGGGTTTAATTCGGTTATGATCGACGCGTCTTCCTTTCCCATCGACGAAAATGTCCGGCGAACGAAGGAAATTGTAGATTATGCCCATGATTACGGAGTGACTGTTGAAGGCGAAATTGGCGTCGTTGCCGGCGTGGAGGACGACGTGGTCGTTAACGAAGACGCTGCCATTTACACGACCCCGGCCGAGGCACTCGATTTCCTGGCCCGGACAGGCGTCGACTTCCTGGCCGCGGCGATCGGAACAGCGCACGGCTTCTATAAGAGTAAGCCACGACTTAACATACAGACGCTACGTGACCTGTATGCGCGTACTTCATGCCCGCTGGTCGTGCATGGTGGCACCGGACTCGACCGCGATACGGTCGCCGAGCTGGTCCGGGCAGGCGCGTCGAAGTTCAACGTCTCCACGCAAATAAAAATCGATTATATTGACTCATTATATAAATATATAGATGAGCATCGGACGGAATATAACATACTCAAAGTTTTGGCCCGGGCGAAATCCGACCTTGTGGATATGCTGGCCGACTACATGACTCTGCTGTCGAAAGGAGAGTGACCCATGACTCCGCAAGCGGTATGGCCCTGCGATATGCACACGCACACCACACGAAGTGACGGGCACGATACGCCGGAAGAACTGATCGAGCACGCAATTGAGGCGGGGCTGTATGCCTTGGGCCTGTGCGACCATGATACGGTTCCGCCGGAGTCCATTCTTCTGACAGACGGTCGAACCGTTGAGTTTGTGCCTTGGGCAAGAGAGCGCGGACTCATTGTCGTGCCTGGCTGTGAATACTCATGCGATACGCTGGTCGACGATGTTCATATCTGCGGTTATGGGCTGGACTGGCGTCATGCGGACGTTCTGGCCGAGCAAAAAGCGGCCCAGGCGAGCAAGTCGAACGCGTATCGTGAACTGGTTGAGCGTCTGGCCGCGGCGGGTATGGACGTCGACTGGGAGCGGGACCTGCTGCATTACAAGACGAGCGACGGAGCCGACGCCGTACGCACTGCCGATGAGGTCCAGCGGAAGCACATCTTTGAGCTGCTGGCGGCCCGTGGTTATTTTCCATCCTGGAGCGAGGCGAAAAAGGCGGTTCAGGGGAATAGCGAGTGGAATGTGCGTCGTCGCAAGATCGACCCGGTCGCGGCGATCCACATGATTCATCGGGCAGGCGGACTGGCCGTACTGGCGCATCCGTACTTAATTGCGGAAACGGTGCGTACGCGTGTGGACGGTCGGGAAGTGTCTGAAATGACCCGCGCCGATTATATTGACATTCTGCTCCAGGCCGGTCTCGACGGTATGGAAGCGAACTACACTTACGATAAGACGACCTGGACCGGCGTGGGTCGTCCGGAAGACGTGGCCGCGGAGATTCGTGCCCGATATTCCGGTCGCGTTAAATTTATTAGTGGCGGCTCCGACTATCACGCCGATTATCGAACGAAAGCCGTAAAACAACGTTTTCTGGGTGAGCGCGGGATTTCGCGGGATGACTTCCTTGGCTCGTTCGGAAAACTGATTACAATAGAAAAGAAGGATGCACGATGAAAGTACAAACGAAACAAGAGCTGGCTCGCACACTCGACTACTCCATTTTACCGAAGCAGACGACGCGGGAGGAAATCCTGTTCGGCTGTCAGAAGGCGCGGGAATATCATTTCGCCGCCTTGTACACGAGTAGTTCCTATTGGACGCCTCTGGTGGCGAAGGAACTTGCCGACTGCCCCGATATTGAGATAGGAACCGGCATTTCGTTCCCGTTCGGAACGGCTCCTATTGAAGTTAAGACCTATGAAATGAAGAAGGCCCTGTCCGACGGCTGTACGGCAATCGACATGGTCATAAACTGCGGGGCGCTTCGGAGCGGCGATGTGGCAACAGTGCGAGAGGAAGTGCGTCGTCTGGTGGACCTGTGCCGCGGTCGTGCGGTTTCCAAGTGCATTTTTGACGTCTGCTTCTTAACCGAGGCGGAAATCAAGACGGTCTGTGACCTTGTCCTGGAGTACGGCGTGGACTACGCGAAGACGTCGACAGGGCAGTTTGAAGGGCCGACCCTGGGTCAGGTTCTGCTCATGAAGAAACTCCTGGCTGGAACGCCGATTAAACTTAAGGTGGCCGGGGTTAAGTTTCCGCGACCGCAGAACGCGGTTACCTTTTTGAACGCCGGTGCCGACCGAATTGGAACGCGAGCGGCGGTGGAAATTGTGGAAGCGTGGGACCAGCTCCTGGCCGCCGGACTTGTCTGTCCGTGTCAGTCCGAAGCGGCCGTGGCCTGATCGCAACGCTTTCGCGCAAAACGCGTCGCGGGGACCGGAGAGCCATTGAGAAATTTGCAAAATTTTGTCTAACGCGAAAGGGAGATTATGTCGGAGATTCTGGCTGCTGTCGATTTGGGGACAACGAGCGTGCGATGCTGTCTGTTCGAAACGAACGGGAACTGTCTTGCCGCTGCCGGTAAGGAGTATCCCACAGCGTATCCGTTTCCCGGGGCGGTTGAGCAGGATTTATCCCGCATGACCGACGACACATTTGACGTCTGTCGTCAGGCAATGGCTGCCGGGGAAATCGACCCGGTCCGCGTTAAAGCGGTTTCGTTCTCCACGCAGCGGTCGTGCTTCTGTCCCGTCGACCGCAAGGGCGCGATTATTCGCCCCATGATCTCCTGGCAGGACAGCCGTACCGCCCGGCAGGTGGAACGCATGTCACAAGCGATTTCCAACGAGGACTTTACGGCGAGAACGGGCCTGCCCCTGTCGACGGTCAATCTACTTCCGAAACTGCTCTGGATGCAGGAGAATGAGCCGGAGGAATACGCGAAAATCGACAAAATTGTGCAATGTCAAGATGTCCTCTTGCACGCGTTTGGCGTTGACGACTGGATAACAGACCGAAGTTGCGCGGCCTTTTACGGCTGCTGGAACGTAGGTCAAAAGAGTTGGGACCCACTTCTGCTCGACCTGTTCCAGCTGACCGAATCGCGGTTCGGGCGTCCGGAATTGTCGGGCCAGGTCGTGGGAACAATTCCGCGGCACGTAGCGGACAAGACCGGCTTTGCCGAGGGGACTCCCATTTGCCTCGGGGCAGGCGACCAGAACTGTTCCGTACTCGGTATGGGCGCCGTTCGTTCAGGTCAGGTAACCATAACGCTGGGGACCGCCGGACTGGTGATTCTGTCAACAGAAAATCCGCGTTGCGATTTGCCAGGCATGTTCTGTACGAATCATATTGTGCCGGACCTCTGGAATTTGGAGGGACTTTCGAACGCGGCCGCCTCATCGTTGCGGTGGTATCGCGACGCCTTTGTGACACAGATTGCGGACGAAACGAAAGTTGGTAATGTCTGGTCGTACTTTGAGCAGTGTGCGACAAGCGTTCCGCCTGGGGCAAATGGTCTGCTGTTCCTGCCTTATCTGGCCGCGGCGGCCGCTCCCCACTGGAATCCGGACGCGCGCGGGTGCCTGCTCGGCCTGGCTCTTTCACATGGTCAAGGCGACGTTCTTCGTGCTATTATGGAAGGCGTTGTCTTTGAAGTCAATGAAATGCTTCAGGTATGGCGAGGTCGCGGAATTGCTTTGGACGCCATTCGTCTCGGCGGCGGCGCGACGCGGAGTAAGCTCTGGAATTCGATTCAGGCGGATGTCTACAACTGCCCGGTCGAAATTGTGCGAGAGCAGGAGACGGCGGCACTCGGCGCGGCTCTGCTGGCCGGCTACGGCGTGGGCCTCTTCTCTTCCCTGGCCGAAGGAGTGGACGCCATGGTTCATGCCGACCAGCGAATTGAGCCAAACGCCGCAAATCAGGCCTGCTATCAGGAGCGGTTCGAGCTCTTTCAGCAGAGTTATCACGCCCTGAATAACGGTCAAATCTTCAGTCGACTTGCGGCCAGTACCCAGACAAAAAATACATAATAAAAGTAAATACACAAAAAAAGGAGTTCTTTCATGGCGTTCAAAACACTTCTTCTGCCCGGTAAGTACGTACAGGGGCCAAACGCTCTGGCCACACTCGGGAGCGAACTGAAACGGTTTGGTAATAACGTTGTTCTCGTTTGGGACTCGTGTGTTAAAGGACTTTTTGGCACAACGGTTCTCGACAGTCTGCGTGACGCCGGACTTGATTATACCGAGTTTCTTCTGTCCGGGCAAACGCTAAGGTCGGAAGCAGCCGCTCTGGCAGGGCAGGTTAAAAATCTGACCAACCCCGGCATTGTCGTCGGGATTGGCGGCGGTAAGACCCTCGACATGGCGAAAGCCATTGCGGCGTACACCGGACTGCCGGTCGCCTCGGTACCGACGGTCGCCTCGAACGATTCGCCTACAAGTTCTTTCACCGTTTGGTATACGGAAGACGGGCGCGGCGATGGTTTCGATACGTGGGGACGATGCCCCGATTTGGTTTTGGTCGATTCCCAGGTTATTGCCGGAGCCCCGGTTCGCATGTTCATAGCCGGACTGGGCGATGCCTTGGCCACGTGGTACGAGGCGAAAGCGGTAGCCGACGCCGACGCGGTTAATTGCCTGGGTACGCCGGTTACGGTCGCCGCTCTAACACTCGCCAGGAGTGCGCGCGACGTTATTTTTCAAAATGGGCTTGATGCCTTGACGGCCGTGCGGAATCATGAGGTCTCGCCTGCCTTGGAGCAGGTGCTGGAAGCGACGATTCTCTATTCGGGCGTGGGCTTTGAAAGTGGCGGACTGGCCACGGCGCACCAGATGGCCAATAATATGGGGATACTCAAAGAGACACATGGCCTGCTGCACGGAGAAGAGGTCGCTTTTGGCCTGGCGACCCAGCTCTGGCTCGACCCGAACGTCGATTCGGACGAACGCGCACGCGTGATCGCCTTCATGAAAAACGTTGGCCTGCCGACCACATTACGCGATATCGGCCTGGCAAACGCCACGGCGGACCAGCTCATGCCCCTGGCTGAAATTTGCGAGCAGCCTGGCTCCTTCGCCCACAATCACCCCTTCAAAGTCACCGCACAAAGCATTGTAAACGCTATGCTTAGGACGTCAACCGCGATACAATAACAGGTGCGGACAAGATACGAACGTGTAACCGGGACGAAGCCTGGCAAAAGCATTTTTGTCGCGTTTCAAAAATTCTTTTGCCCCCGGTTGCCGAATTCCCATCTTCCTGTATAAAGAACATGGCTACTGAAAAGTCGATTGCTTCCGGGACACTCCGGTCGAGTAAACGGATAAAGCTTAGTCACGTCACCATCGTTTCAATAGAGTATCACCAGCCCTTTTGTGAAGGCTTGAAGGGGGATTTTTTTCGATGAAACACTGTTTGCGGGCTCCGAAACTCACGCATCTTTTGCTCCTGATATTTTCCGCACTTGTCTTTCTGTGTTGTATCAGCCGTGTTTCAGCGCAAGGAGGGGCGTTCGTCTTCCCGAATAAGAGCATTGCGGATCTGGCCATGGCGGAGAAATACAAGGAAGCGGAAGCGGAGATGATGAAACTTGAGACGTCGCCTTCTCCCCTGTTACTCGCCTGGCTAATGTTAAAGCAAGGGAAAAAGCAAGAAGGATTGACTCTCCTGGAAAAATATATTACGGAAGCGTCGGAGCCCGAAAAAGTTGCAAGAATACTTTCGTCGATTTCGATTCTGAGCGACGCGGAATGTTCAGCAGAAGCTGAACAGTGGCAAAAGCGATATGACAATGCTATAAAATCGGACGACTCACTTCCGGCAATACACTTTCAACTGGGGCAGCTCTTGCGTGATAGAAATCGGGCCTCCGCAGACGAATTAATTGACCAAGTGCTAGCGAAAATCTATACGCCCGATTCATCCGAAATGGCAAAAGCCGTTGTTTTTCAATACATAGTTTACCTTTATACCAACGAAGACCCAGCGGCAGCCTTGATTTATCTTGACAAACTCATGCAGAAGTTCCCGGAAACGAAGCTGGACCCGGCTTATCAAATGCAGAAGGCCAACATATTGAGTACGCTGAAAAAGCCACTGGACTCTCTCAAAATCCTTGACCGAATTCAAACGGACTATCCGGACTATTACAACGAGAATAAACCGCGATTTTACCTGACACGTGGCTGCAATTATGAAGATCTGGGTGAGTACGAAAAAGCGAAGCAAGAGCAGTTAACAGGGCAGGAATTGTGTAAAGCCAACCCCCATTTCAAGGGATTGCTCATGCCTTTTGAACTTGCCTTACAAAAACACGCGGATCGGGAATTTGCGAAAAAAGCGAATGACGATGCTCGCCATGAAGCGATGGGCGGATCTTTTGACATCAAAGATGTTACCGCTCAAAAACCGCTCGTTTTGAGACGTATCACGATTATTCTGGTTGCCAACGCTGTCCTCATTGCCTTAATTGTTTACCGTATTTGTCGTAAAAAAAAGACAACGTAATAAGGTCGCGACTGCTTGCAGGTCGCGACCCAGCAACAACGAAAACGGCCCCCCTTCATTGCCAGCACGCAATCGATTTGCCATTTCCCCATCATAACCATTCCACGGCGCCCTGTAAGGGCAGCACAAACAGAGGTCCCGAACGTTGTTGCTGGTTCCCGACCTGCAAGCAGTCGGGAACGCAAGCAGGTCGGGAACGGTGACTAATGTATTGACAACCCGGTGGCGCCGGGTTAGAATATTATATGATATGGTTAATCGCGGTTTTCCCGGTTTTTTTCGCCTGCTGGCACGGAATGCAGGCCCGGGCAGCGCGTTTCGGGGCGGCGTGGGTAACCCTGTGTGTACTTTTGCCCCGTTAAGCCCGTAAGAAGGAAGCCAGTAAGGGAGAAAGTTATTCACATGACCTCAATGCGAGTGGAACACGACACAATGGGGGAGGTTCAGCTCCCACACGATGCTTACTACAGTGCGCAAACGCAGCGTGCGTGCGATAATTTTCCCATTTCCGGACGTCGAATAGCTCCGGAACTTATCCATGCACTCGGCCTGATTAAATGGGCGGCGGCCAAGGCAAACGCGGATCTGGGCCAGCTCGGTCCGGCGAATCGTGTACCACTTACGGACGCGGAAATTACCGCGTTACTCCAGGCGGCACGCGAGGTTGCCGACGGCTCTCTGGACGACGAATTCCCCATCGACGTCTATCAAACGGGGTCCGGAACCTCGTCGAATATGAACGCGAACGAAGTGATCGCCAATCGCGCTCTGGAACTGGCCGGACTCGACCGATTCAATCAAACGAAGAAAATCCATCCGAACGACCATGTCAATCGCGGTCAATCGACGAACGACATGTTTCCCACCGCGATTCACGTTGCAACGGCGGTCGCGATTCGTTCGCGCCTGGTCCCAGCTCTGCTGAAATGTGAGCATATTCTTGAGGCCAAAGCCGCCGAATGGTCCTCCATTCTCAAAATTGGCCGAACTCATCTGGCCGACGCGACCCCCATGTCGCTGGGGCAGGAGATGAGCGGCTTTGCGCGACAGATGAGCCTGGCCGCCAGACGCGCGGAAAAAGCGGTCGATGAACTCCTCGAACTCCCTGTCGGCGGGACTGCCGTCGGAACCGGAATCAATACGCACGCCCAATTCGCTGCCTTGGTCGCTCAATATCTGTCGACCGAAACCGGAATTTCTTTCCGGGAAGCGGTCAATCATTTTGAAGCCAATGCGGCCCGAGACGGCCTGGTGACCGCGCACGCACTGATTAAAGCCATTGCGGTGAGCGCCGGATCCGTTGCCAATAATATACGCTGGCTGGGTTCGGGACCTCGATGTGGTTTCAACGAAATCATTCTGCCTGACCTGCAGCCTGGCAGTTCGATTATGCCGGGAAAAGTCAATCCGGTCCTGTGCGAGAGTCTACTTCAGGTGGCCTGTCGTATCGTCGGAAATGACCAAACGATCACAACGGCCGGTCTGACCGGAGGCCAGTTTCAGTTAAATATAACCATGCCGGTTCTGGCCGATACGATTTTGGAATCGATACGCGACCTGACAAACGCTCTGGCCGTCTTTGCGGACCGATGTCTGGCCGGTATGACGGCGAACGCGGAGAAGTGTCAGAGTGCCGTTGAGCAGAGTCTTTCCATGGCAACCGGGTTAAATCCGTACATTGGCTACGAGAAGGCGGCGGCCATTGCGAAAGAGGCGTATAAGACAGGCAAGACGGTGCGAGAACTCTGTCGGGAGCAGAATCTGCTGCCGGAAGACGAGTTGGAAAAAGCGCTCGACCCGTGGCAAATGACCAAGCCCCTTTCCCGATAAAGGCCGTCCATGCTTTCACTGTTTATCACAATTTATGCGATTGCCCTTGGCCTGCATCGTGGTTTGGGCCCCAGTGCCGCCGGACGCTTTTATCTTCATCAGGCGTTCGGTCGGCCTTCGCTGTCGGTGAGTCTGTTCTTCCTGTCCCTGCTCCCGGACCTGGTGGCCGTTTTCCTCTTTTTTCTCCTGGGCTGCTTACTGCCGAACGGAGTCTATCTGATCGCGTGTGGGCTGCTGCTGTGCCTGCTCGGCGCGTGGGACGAGTCGTTTCTAACCCGATTTGCCAGGCGACGGTCACGCGTTCCGAACCTGAACGAATCGGCTTCGTGGTCCTCCGCCTTTATGCGGGACGCTCTACTGCCCAGGCTCTATTTCGACGCCTTTCTGGCAGGCGGGCCGCTTGCGATTCTTTGCTCATCTCTGTCGCTGCTCCCAGTCCAGCCGATTCTCTTTCTGGCCCTCTATCTTATTACGACCGGCATGACCCGATTTGGGGCCGACGTTCTGCACAAACGGTTTCGACTCGTTGCACGCCGGCACAGAAAGCGTCAAGCGGAAAATCTGCAGACGCCTTCGGTTGAAGAGAAGATCTTTCAGCTGCTCATCCTGGCCCGGCGGCTCGCCTTGCTCGTGACCGGATTCGCTTTTCTCATGACAGGCCTGGCGCGACTTTTTTAGCGTAACCGGTTGCAGACAAGCCCGTCGTGGGCGCCATGCGAGAGCTACAGAGGAGTCGCAACGGTGCGATTACCGAGCAGGATTTTTTGCGCCTCTTCGAACGCGCGGTCCAGACACAGGTCGCTTACTGTCGTCTCCTCCCGGGCAGCGTTATGGAAGAGAGTGCCACCGCTCCCTCGTTCCTGTCCGTTCGTACCGGGCCGATCATTCCCCGACTGTGAGACATTCCGAAACGCCGATTGCGACTCAGATTCGGAAGAGACGACCAGGACGTCCGGGTCCACTCCCGCGCCACTATAGGCGCGACCGAGCGGTGAATAGAATTTTTCCGTCGTAAGTCGAAGTCCAGCAACGGGTTCCATACCGCGATTCCAGCCGCCAAGCTGAATAATCGCCTGAACCGTGCCCTTACCATAGCTCCGTGTCCCCACGACACGTCCCCGATTGTTTTCTCGTATCCCCCCGGCGAAAATTTCGGACGCACTGGCACTATTCTCGTCAATGAGTACGATCAAAGGGATCTTCCACGTACCCCCTGCCGTTGCGTAATAGGGGCGCTCCTGCTCCCGGCCGCGTGTCTTGACAATTGTCCCTTTTTCGACAAAAAGATTCGTCGCTTCAATCGCTTCCTGAAGAAGGCCGCCCGGATTCTGACGCAAATCGATCATGAGGAGTTTCATCTCCTGCGAGTCCAGATAACGCATGGCGGCCACGAGTTCGGCAACCGTGGTCTTTTGAAAGCAGGATATTTTCAGGTAGCCAACCCGGTCAAGAGTACTGTCCGGATTAAGGATTCTGACATTTTCCACGCTCGGCACCTCCACCTGCCGTCGAATAACGGTCAGCTCGCGCTGCGTTCCGGACTCCGCCCGCAAGGTAAGTCGCACGGAAGAGCCTTCCGGACCTTGCAGCAGATTGGCCGCTTGGTCGAACGAATGCGGGGCGCAGGTCGGCGCGGAATCAATAGCGACAATGCGTTCGCCTGGCACGAGTCCGGCTTTCGCGGCTGGACTGTTGGCAATAACGCGCACTATTATAAGAGAATAGGAATCCGCTTTTAATTCGAGTCCCAGACCGACGAAATGACCGTCAATCATGGAATAGACGTCACTGACCTGATTGCGTGTCAGGAACGTGGAGTAGGTATCGAGCGAATTGGTCATACCGCAAACCAGCTCCATAATCACGGCGGTCGGCGGTATACTACTGACCCCTTTCGAAATGGAATCGGCAATACCAAGCACATAGCGTCGCATGGCCGGAAAGGAGTCAATGTCCCAGTTTTGTGACTCTTGTTTCAGGAGCGTTAAGTATCGATGGAGATTCTCTTCGTTCGCTTCGGAGACCCCATATCGTTCGAGGAACGCCGCTTCCCCAGCCGCAACGTCAAACGCGTTCAACCCCGCATGTAGCAGTGCCCGCCAGTGGGGCGTGTCCACGTGATATTTCTGAATATTATTAAAAATCTCATCGTGAAACGCCATACACTGGTCCAGTGTCATTTCTTTGACCAGGTCCTGAAACGAACTGTCGCTATAGCGATTTTGCACATCGACGTGCGAACGGGCCAGCAGGAAAAGATCGTGCAGGTCCGTATTGTTCGGATACCGGCGCAGTGCCTTCTCGAAATGGGAGCGAGCTTCTGCCCAACGCTCCTCTTGCACGAAAAGATTCCCTTGTTGAATTATATTGGCAATTTCCGTAGTCGCGGCCGGATTGACCAGAGGCGTCATTTGCGGAATGGGTACCAGTGCGGGAGCTGAAGATGTGTTCGCCTCTACGGTAACCAGGGGAGTGGGTGCAACCGGTCGGGGCGGCTGCGTCTGCGGCGGGTCGAGCCCGACATTGGACGTGCGCCAGGGAGTCCACTCGCTCTCAACGGCATGCTGGGCAAAGAGCGATCCCGGGCATGGGGACGTCACTGCCACAGCGGCAAGGAAAAAACAAAGGATGAATTTTTTCATATGTTGTATTTCATATTTCATCGAAACGGCGTCCCCCTCTTGGGCAGATAGGGAACAGCGGTCCTTCTATTGCATTCTTGCCTTGTACGTCGTTCACCTTCCGGAGGTGTCAGGCGTGCCCGATATTGGTAACGAAGCGCATTCCATGCGGCTCCTTGATGACTTTTAGAATCGACCATAAAAAGGACAGTATTTCAAAGTATGCGGCTAAAAAGCCCGGTAAAAGATAAATAAAGGCCGGTCCAACCCGTTAGGCAAGAAGTTCGGAGAAATCTCTTGATGCCAGTTCTTCGGAAAATACCTTTTGTACCGAAAGAAGGAGCAAGGGTTACAGAATCTCTGCCGGAAATAGGGAGCGGGCGTGAACGCCGGATGTTAAGACAGGGAGGATATAGCGATTATTAAGAGGGTTGTGTTAAACTGTAACGATTAAAAAAGAGGTACGGGCAGGCGTTTCAAAAAAAAGCCGAAATCCCCGCTGAACACTCAAGGAGTCAAAGCTGTTCCACCGATAAACACAACACCCGGCAAGGAGTTCTCGGTTGAACCCCAAGCCAAAGTGCGAAGCAACTAAAAGGGAACGGCCTATCCTGCCTTAGGGATAACTTCGGAGTCAAAGTGTGTGACTCCGACAGGAAAGAGCCGTTGATACAACAACAGTGCAAGCGAGAAACCAGGGTAACGACCCGCTGTCGACCAAAGACGAGTCTTTGAGAAGAAGCAGGGAACTTCCAGGACACAAATCGTCAAAGGTGGTCCGGCGAAATCGTTACGAGGAGATTTGAATGTTTGCACAAGGTAAAAAAAGGAGAGTTTGCCCTATGAAGTCCCGAATGTTAACCATCTGCTTTGTTGTCATGTCGATGATTGGAGCTCAAGCTATGGCCCAGGAATGTGCCACGTGCTCCGATGTTTCCCCGTGCAACACCTGCAACGCTTGCTGCAGTAAACCATGTGAATTGTTTGGCGGTCTGAAAGACCTGCTCGCATGCCGCGCTTGTGCGCCGTGTGCCGCCCCGGTTTGTGCTCCGGAGCCTGCTTGTGCCCCGGCCGCTCCCGCTTGTGAGCCCGTTTGTGAGCCCGCTTGCCAGCCGGTTTGCAAACCCTGCAAGCCCCTTTGCAAGCCCCTCTTCAATCTTTGCAAGCCGGCCTGTGACCCCTGCAAGGTCAAGCCCTGCAAAGTGAAAAAATGCTGTGCCCCGGCTTGTGAGCCTGCTTGTGCCGCGCCGGCACCCGCTTGTGAGCCTGTTGCTGCCGAACCGGCTTGTGCTCCGGCCTGTGCCGCTCCGTGCTGCAAACCGTGCTGCATTACAATCGATTTCTCCCGCGTTAAGTGTGCCGTCATTCGTCCGGTTCAAGGTGCTCATCGGGCCGTTAATGGTCTGTTCTGTGCCCTGGCTGACGTGACCGCCCCACGCTGCAATCCGTGTGACTGTGGTGCCCCGGCTTGTGCCGCTTGTGCCGCGGAACCGGCTTGTGCTCCGGCTTGTGACGTTGCTCCGGCCGAAGCGATCGAAGCTCTCCCCGCCAGCCCGGCTGCCGAATGAGTGCTTGCGGAATGACTCCGGGCTGATTACCCGGGGATTCCTTCCAAAAACAAACTATCCTTACCCTGTTGCGGGAAAACTCTTGCAACAGGGTATTTTTTTGTTATAATACCAACGTATTGTTGTATGGTCCCCAGTCGACGCCTGCCGGCATCCGCAGGCCGGATTCGGGTCGTGCAACGCGACCGTAAAAAAAACGAGCAACGCCCCTGTTCCTTTACACTATTGCCGAAAGGATATTCTATTATGATTGAACTTGGTGTTAATATTGACCATGTGGCCACCGTTCGACAAGCGCGGCAGACGGTGGAGCCGGACCCGGTCTGGGCAGCGGTCGCCGCGGAACTCGGTGGCGCCGACGGTATTACCGTTCATCTGCGGGAAGACCGTCGCCATATTCAGGATCGGGACGTTCGCCTACTCCGCGAGACGGTTCGCGTCAAGCTGAATCTGGAGATGGCCTGTAACGACGATGTCCTGGCCGTGGCCTGCCAGGTCATACCGGACCAGGCGACACTCGTACCCGAAAAGCGTCAGGAGATTACGACCGAAGGCGGACTCGACGTCCTCGCCCAGCCGGACCATGTACGCCGCACGCTCGACGCACTGCACGACAAGGGCGTCTTTGTCAGTCTCTTTCTCGACCCCGTTCCCGCGCAAATTGAAATGGCTAAACGAATTGGGGCCGACGCCGTTGAACTTCATACCGGCACCTACTCCCTCGCCTCGCCGGCCAACGTGACTCGTGAACTTAAAAAAATCATCGACGCGGGTAAACTCATAACCTCGCTCGGGATGCGTCTGCACGCCGGACACGGCCTGACCTTGCACAACGTCGAAAAAATCGCACAAATTGACGCCATGGCCGAACTCAATATTGGCCACAGTATTATTGCCCGCGCCCTGTTTATCGGCCTGAAAGAGGCCGTTGCCGAAATGAAGCGAAAAATTGTTTTACCGTAAAGCCCTTAGCCCTTCCCGACTGAACGCAGGTCGGGAACGTGAGCAGTCGGGAACGCGTTTTTTGGCACGGATTTTGCTATAATAAAGATACGTCGTAACGAGGTCAGGAAGGCGTCAGGCACGACGGTGAGTTAACGAGCGGGCACTGGGCACGCTCAGCCAACGGGAAGAAGAGTCGGGTTCGAGGCGGCACGAAGGCTTCCGGGTCAACGGTTCCAAGCGACGACAGGGAACAAACGGCCGGTAAAACCCCTCTGAACCCTCCAAAAACAACAAAAATTTCGATTTTTATCGATAAAATTTTGTTTTTTCGGCGGGGGCCTCTTGATTTTCTTCCCGTTAGCGAGTAACCTAGATAGTAAGCTGGATTGTTCTTGTTTCCACAAAACAATCTCATTAAGGATGGAAAAAGGTGCGGAAAGTAAGGTGCTTAACAGAAATCTTACCGAACGTGCCCGGACAAAGAGTTTCAAATTGACCCACTCGTGACTCGTTCCGTTGCATTTTGAAACAGCGTTTTTAGACCCTGTGGTTGGGTACGAAAACGGTAACATAAAACCTTAGCATGAAAAAGGAAGAAAACCATGAAAAAGACACTAAAAAAAGGCTTTACCCTGATTGAGCTGCTCGTCGTCATCTCCATTATTGGAATGCTCGCCGGTATGCTGCTCCCCGCCGTACAGAACGCCCGTGAGGCCGCTCGACGCGCCGTCTGTATCAACAACCAAAAGAACATCGCTCTTGCGTTCAATACGTATCACAGCGCAAGAAACAAGTTCCCCCAATTCGCACAAACAGTGGTCCTGAGCGACAATACGGTTGATACTCCTCATACCGATGTTGCCCCATGGGTTGCTATTCTGCTCCCCAACATGGAAGGCGTTCAGATTTGGGACAACTTCGTCCAGGGAAGTCTCTCTGACGCTGACCGCAGACCGGCCATTTCGCTTCCCTTCCTGCATTGTAAGAGTGCCGGAACCCAGGAAGAGGGTGGTAATTCCTACGTAGCCAACTGCGGTTACGCTGATTATAAACACGGAACAAGGAGTACGGATAGCGTTGGTGATACTTCGAAGAATTACGGTATGCTTACTGACGGGCATACTTCACTCATAAGTGGCACAAATTACTACAAAACGGGAAGCTCCCTCTCGATCGATGACGTTGTCGACGGAACAACCAACACACTGCTCGTTTCCGAAAACCTGCAGTCTGGACAGCTTGCCAGCAATAGCTGGGACTATAGTGAATACGCTGTCGGTTTCTGCTACGGGGCAACAGGGCCAACCACCGCGCCGTCGGGCCAACCCATTACGCTGTTCAGCCAAATTGTGCAGTCTTTTACGGCTTTGAGTAGTAGCTTGGCTTGCTCTAATATTGACGCGGTAGCCTCTACAGATATTGAGAAGACTCCCGTTAAGATCAATACGTGTGCCAAAGATGTCACCGGCGCGAAGAGCTGGTACACCGCACGTCCATCGTCGAACCATCCGGGTGTTGTTGTCGCGGCTATGGTTGATGGTAGCGTTCGCGTTATGAACGAAGGTGTGAGCCCGGTTCCGTACATTCGGGCCATGGTTCCGAATGACAAGAAGGTTGGTTTCACGGGCGTATTCAAGATCAACGACCTTGACTAATTTGGGCTAATCGGGTTTCCTGCGGGGCGAGCGCCGCCCCGGGGACCTGAGCTGTACTGTTCGGGCAACCGAAGGAAGACCGGCCCGTTTCCTTTTTCATGCACAATACCCGTGGTTTGCGGGTCGGGCATTCGTGGATTGTCCCGTATTGGAAACGCTTCGCACCTGGCGAGGCGTTTCTGCTTTTCTTGGCTTAATTTTAACCGTATTAAGAGTGCGTTCAACCGTATTGTCTTTCGTTGCGGCTGTGATCCCCTCTGCGATCCTTTGCGAACTCTACGCGATATATAATTCCTCAATATAGAATAAGTTACAGATACCGTGGCCGGCCTCAAATGCCTTCCCAATGACGGGGTTAATTTTAGCACGCGGAGTTCGCAGGGGAACGCAGTTATTGCTGGGTCGCGACCTGCAAGCAGTCGCTCCCACGCGTCAGCGTGACCGGTTCCGATGCTGCCCTCTGCGATCCTTTGCGAACTCTGCGCGCTATATAATTCCTCAATATAGAATAAGTTACAGATACCGTGGCCGGCCTCAAATGCCTTCTCAAATGACGGGGCTAGTTTTAGCACGCGGTGTTCGCAGGGGAGCGCAGTTATTGCTGGGTCGCGACCTGCAAGCAGTCGCTCCCGAGTGTGTTGGTCGTACAGGGCGGGGGTCCCGAACGTTATTGCTGGTTCCCGACCTGCGAGCAGTCGGGAACGGGGGCAATCGGGAACAGGGATCAGTCGGGAACGGGAGCTTCCCGGATGGCAATGAGCTCTTTCATAAGGCTTGCCATGGGGGCGTTGGGACAGCCGAATGCGTCGTGCATTTTTTTGTAGATCCGATAGAGTCTGGCGTAGACGGGGACGGCGGCCGGGCAGGGTTCGGCGGCGGTTATGAGCGGTGCGGCCATGGCACGCTGCGCGTCGGCAACGTTGGAATAGGCCTTACCGGCCACGGCTCCGAATATGGCGGCGCCCAAGGCACACGTCTGCGAGGACCGCGTAACCCGCATGGGACGATTGCACACGTCGGCATAAATCTGCATCAGGAGCGGGTTCTTTTCCGCAATTCCGCCGCAATTCAAAACCTCGGCCACAGCAACGCCATACCGCTCAAACTGATTGATAATCGTCAGGGCGCCAAAGGCGGTCGCCTCAATCAGTGCCCGATAATACTCCGCCGCCGTCGTGTGCAAGGTTGTGCCCAGCATGAGTCCGGACAGGAGCGGATCGGTCAGAATCGTGCGATTCCCATTATTCCAGTCGAGTGCGACCAGGCCGCTCTGGCCCGGCTTTAGACGCGCTGCCTGTTGCATGAGTTCGGCGTGGCCTCCGCCCTGCCCCGCAGGCGAGAAATTTTTGACGAACCAGTTAAAAATATCGCCGACCGCCGACTGCCCCGCTTCCAGGCCGTACATATCCGGCAGGACAGAACCCGGGACAATCCCGCACAGACCAGGTATGTCGCCCAGCGGTCTGTCGAGCGGAGCGACCATAATATCACAGGTACTCGTACCGATAATTTTCACCAGGCATCCGGGTCGTATTCCGGCGCCAACGGCGCCGAAGTGGGCATCGAACCCGCCGGTCGCCACAGGCGTATTCGGGAGCAGGCCCAGCGACTCGGACCATTCGGGAGACAGGAATCCGGCCGGTCGGTCCGACGTCTGCGGCTCGCTCATGCCGTCGCACCAACGTGCAAGTTGCGGATGAAGTGAGGTCAAAAAGGAGCGGGAGGGCCAGCCTCCCCACTGCCGGTGCCAGAGGCCTTTATGACCCGCGGCGCAGAGCGACCGCACAATCTTCTCCGGACGCGTCTGTCCGACCAGTACGCCAGGTATATAGTCGGCAAGTTCCACCCAACCTCCGGCAGCGTCGGCCAGGTCCGGTTCCGTGCGGCAGAAATGAAGGGCCTTTGCCCAAAACCATTCGCTACTATAGACCCCGCCGCATTTCGTTAGATAAGGCTCGTTCGACTCCCGGGCACGCGTACTAATCTCCTCCGCCTCGGCAAAGGAGGTGTGGTCCTTCCAGAGCCAGGCCATGGCCGCCGGGTTCTCTCGGAATCGGTCCTGAAACGAGAGCGGATTGCCCTGCTCGTCGACCGGAACCGGCGTTGACCCCGTCGTATCGATACCAATTCCGGCGAGTCGGTCGGGAGTAAAACCGTTCTTCGTCGCTTCGGCGATTGCGGTGCGGACGGAGTCGCGCAGTCCGGCCAGCCAGTCGGCGGGATTCTGTCGCGCCAGGAGCGGCTGTCCGGGGTCCACGACCACGCCGTCGACTCCACTTGCGTACGGCGCAACCGCACTGGCAACTTCCTCTCCGCTTACTATATCGACAATCAGAGCGCGGACACTTCCGGTCCCGTAATCCAGACCGAGTGCAAACTGTTTCTTATCCATTTCGCGAGTTCCTTTGTTGTATTACGACTGGCCGTACCAGGCACAAGCCCCATGCTTGCGGTAAAAATGATAGTGGAGAAGTTCCGGGTCGGGGTCAGGCGACGGATTGAGCGTTCGGGTCATGGTGGCCAACTTCGCCGCCTGTTCCAATACAATCGCGGTTTCGACCGCGTGGTCAACCGAGTTCCCCCAGGTAAACGGGCCATGCGAGGCGACCAGCACAGCCGGCATTTCCAGCGGCGATAAATTCCGCTCCTGAAACGTTTCGATAATAACGCTTCCTGTCTCCCACTCGTAGCGTGAGCCAATTTCCCCAGCGGCCAAGGCACGCGTGCACGGAACATCGCCGCGGAAATAATCCGCTTGCGTTGTACCCAGATTCGGCAGGTCGCGACGCGCCTGGGCCCAGACGGTGGCGAACGTCGAATGTGTGTGCACAATTCCGCCCAGCTCCGGAAACGCAAGATAGAGCCGCCGATGCGTTGCCGTATCGCATGACGGACGCAACGAACCTTCGATAACGTCCCCGCTGGCCAGATCAACGACGACCATATCGTCGGGCGTCATCTTCTCGTAAGCGACTCCGGACGGTTTAATAACCAGCAGCCGTCCGGATGCGTCCCGAGCGCTTGCGTTGCCCCAGGTCAAAATCACAAGCTGCTCTCGCACCAGTCGCAAGTTCGCGTCGCAGACCTCTTGTTTCAGGGTTTCGAGCATAGCGCGTCCTCATTGACCTCAGGCAACAACGATGTTGAACCGGCGAGCGGCTCCTTGTCAGAGGAGTCATTCGCATTGTCAGAATTGTCGTTCTCGTCGTTATTGTCATTCTTTATAGGGCGACCGCGCCACCAGATGGCCAGGGTTGCTCCGGTTATATTCATTAGCGGGGAACAGATCGCCGGGGCCAGCCCCATCGTGGCCGCCCGACCCAAACCAATCGCCAGTCCGGCCGCCAGACCTCCGTTCTGCATACCGACTTCCATGGAGACCGTGCGGCACGATCGCTCGTCCAGCCGACATGCCTTGGCCAACCAGTACCCGAGAATATAGCCTACCGTATTGTGTAAAAGGCAGGCGAATACAAGCAGTGCCCCGACCTTCATGAGATTGTCACGCCCGGCCGCATTGATGAAAACAATCGTCAGGAGAAGTCCTATCATTGAGAGGAACGCCAGATGCTTCTCCATCTTTTTCGTCGTTTTCGGCAGTAGGGCACGGAACGTCAGACCTGCGGCGATCGGCAGAACAACGAGCCGTACTATATCCCACGTCATTTGCATGTAATCCAAATCGAGCGACGTTCCGATGAGCGCCTTCATCCAGAGCGGCGTTATGATCGGACCGAGTAGTGTCGCCACAGCCGTTAAGGTTACCGAAAGGGCCATGTTCGCCTTGGCCAGAAAGTTCATAACGTTCGACGCTATCCCGGACGGAACGCAGCCGACGAGTATTATGCCTGCGGCAACTTCTTTCGGCAGGGGCAATGTAGTCGCAATAAGGAACCCGGCGACCGGCATAATCATGAACTGGGCAAAGACGCCAATGAGAACACCCCACGGCTGACGCGTTACCTGCCGAAAGTCGGCCAGCGATAGCTGCGTGCCCATGCCGAACATAATTAATTGCAGAACCGGAATGACGAACTTCGTGGTCGGCACACCGAACCAGTTCAGATAAAGGCCCGGAAAATACATACTGGAAGTCACGCACCCGAGTACGACCAGCGGATAACAGAAAGGCCGGCCCAGTTCACTTCCTCTGGCCAGTATCGCAGCAGCGAGCCAAAAGAGAATAAAGCAGACGCCGCCGAACTGCGGTAAGTGCAGCGACGTCAGCAAGACGAACAGACCAAGGCACACGATGGGTACAAGTCGCAAAATGTTTCGGACCATAAAGTCGGTCGTCTCCTCTCATTTACGGCATAGCCGTCGCACTACTGTTAACCGTTGCAGACAAAACACGCGGTTTAATCGGAATCGATTCCATCTTCTTATCGTTCAGGCCAAGCTTGACCGTTTGCATACCCAGCTTAAGACCAACTCCGAATCGCTCCACGTCGGAATCAAGCGAAATGAATCGCAAACCATCTTCATAAAACTGCTCAACGAGTTCAGGACGCACAAAGTTTCCGCCGCCGTAAATCCCCTTGCTCTTGGCAACACGGAGAATGTGCTGAACGGCGTCGTGGATCGGGCCTTCGGCCAGATTATTCGGCTTGCCGAGCGAGAGCGACAGGTCCATATTGCCGACGAACGCCACGTCAATGCCCGGCACAGACAGAATTTCATCCAGACGGTCGAGTGCCGTTGACGTTTCTATTTGCGTTACGAGCAGAAGATTGTCATTTGCCTCGCTTGTATAGCTGTCGCGATCCTGCTCCTGAAACTGGGTATGAGGACAGCAGAAGGAAAGGCCTCGCTTACCGAGAGGGGGATATTTCATCATGGCAACCGCCTCTTGCACCTGCTCCGGCGACTCAACGACCGGGACCACAATTCCGGTTATTCCGCAATCGAGGACCGACTGAAAGAATTCCCGTCGCACGGCCGGAACGCGCACCATCGGCTGGCATTTACAGCCACGAAAGCCCGGTACCATTGCCGACAGGTCCTGATTCGTAAAGGAACAGTGCTCCATGTCGAAAATGGCAAAGTCGTAGCCTGCCGCGTCGAGCAAAACGCCCATATTCGGCGTGCGAAACTCCGTGATAAAAATCCCTGTTACCGTCTCTCCATTGCGAAGACGACTCTTTAACGATTTGGTTTTTAAGTCTGTCATTCCTTCTCTTTTACTTTCTTCTCTTCAGGACCGTTGACGATTGAGCGTTGGACACCCGCACACAACGGACCTGTATTCCTGTTTGCAACTTTTCATTGCACAAAACTGTATCTTACATGGCCGGCACAAAATTTTATCCACAGATTCCGCGTGACCCTGTAGCCAGACTTACACGGAATCCATGAAGGAAAAATTGTGTGACCCCTTCTTACTTCTGGCTCCTCTTATTGATTACCACACCCAGGCGACTGCCTTCACTGACCAGCTTGCCGGCAAGAACATCCTCCTCGGTAAAGACGGAAAGAACAATCTCGGCCACGTTACCCCGATCGAAGTCGTGAGTAATATAAATCTTTCCATCGGCGTTCTGAAAACCATCCGGATAGGAGACGTTGGGGCGAGTGTCCAAAAGGAGACCGTCGCTCCACGTCTTGCCGTCATCTTCCGAGATACAAGCGGTCAGACGCGCCCGATGCTTTTCCTCGCCCGCCGGCGAGCCATGCCGGATAAACAACAGCCGGCCGGACTTCAAGCGGATGAGGCAAAATCGGGTCACCGGGTTCGCAAATGCGGGACACGGAGCGGACCAGACGTGCCCTTCGTCCGAAGACAGACACTGGAACATACCAAGTGGAGTGCGAGCCAACAGCCAAAAGCGGCCATCCGTCTTCTCAAGGAGGACAGGCTCTTCGCCGGCACTAACCGGGAAAACAACTCTACTGCGAACCTGCCAGCTCTTCCCGCGGTCGCTGGAGGTCAGGAGGGTAATTCCCCGTTCCGCGTCCAGCTCCGGAAATCCCTGAAAACCCGCACCGACTTCGGCAAAACTCCACTGGGAATAATAGCGGTCGTAAAGCTCCACCGGAAGAATCCAAGTGCCGTCTTTCGTTACCCAGGGCTTGTTGTGGAATGCACCGTTGGCAATACGGACCGGCTCGGACCAAGTCGGCTCCTCAGCGTCCGGATTCTCGCAAAACGCAGCCCAAAGGCCCACTCGACTATCTTGCCCACTCAGTCCGATATCAAAGAAGAACCAGAGCTTGCCGTCCGGATCCGTCCAAAAGTTTGCAATCAGACAGCGAACCCGGCAGCCATTGGGCGCTTCCGGGGGGTCGACAACGAGGCACGGCTCGGACCAGGTTGCTCCGTCATCGTCGCTCCGGGCACAAACGCAGAACGCGTCGGGACTGTCCCCGCCGGCAATCCAGCAAGCCCAGAGGCGCCCTTGCGGCGTTTGGGCTATGCCACAGTTCATCGCGTAATCCAGGGCATCCAGATTGTATTCCGGACCAGGCGTTGTGTTCAAAACCGGCGTGCGAAGCGCGAAGTCCAGGACTTCCTGAAGATTACCTTCTTCGCCGAAGCACGGGAAAACAAAAACGCATGCCAGCAGGAACATACAGGCAAATTTTTTCATGCTCATAAAAACAAAGCTCCTCATCTTCTATCTACTCATTTACTGCTTAATTCGAAAACAAATGTGTTACTGCCGTGGTCCTTGATTTCCGCTGTAATTCCAGACGTTTTGGGCGAGCCATAGCGTTCCGGAATCAAGTTAACAAGGGGAATCTTCGGGACTTTTTCTGCAGTGGCCTCATCCTTAAGCAGTTCGAGTTCCTTCGGCGTGTATTCCCGCTGAGGGGCTGTTTTAACGAACTTCATTAAGTATTTGCCTGCCTTTGTACCGTCGCCTCCTGTGCCCAGGGTGGTCGTTACGGAACACTTGCCCTTGGCGTCGGTAACGCCTCCACCACCCAGTCCGGCGGCCGAATCCTCCGGCACGAAAGTGACAGAAATTCCTTCTGCCGGCTGGCCATCAAGGAGGACGGTCACGTCAACAGGTCGCAAACCGTGAGGATTGCCGCACCCCGCCAGACAAAAAGCCAGCGGGAGTGCAAAAACTGTAACCATTTTGATTATGTGTCGATTCATCATTCAGTCCTTCCTGTCCTTACGGAGTTTGCGTTTCGCCGCCTTCGCGAGAACCCAGGCCGCCCCAGACTCCATATTGTGAAGGACCACTGGTTTTAGGCTTCTCGTCTATATCGCCACAATCAATGGTATCAGAAATAAAATGCACCGAGCCATCAACGTATGCCGAATTCACTCCGCCCGAATGATAACTGCTGGCGGACATAAGCGGGTTCGCATTGCTACCCACGGACGCATACCCCTTAACGGTGAAACAGGAGGGGCTGTTCGGTGGCAGAATGGTATGGAACCCGGTCGCGTAAACGGCACCATCGGCAAACGAACGGCCACAAGGACTATTATCGCAAGCATCCGTTCCGTCGTCACCACTGCCTGCATCCCCAGTCAAAATTCCGTTCGCTCCTTTGCGGTTCAGGCAGTCGCGAGGGGAACCGGTCGTTCCTGTTGGGGTTCCGTGGGTTGCATTATAGGCAATATTACGAACTGCCTTCAGTGTATCTTTACCGTTTTCTCCCGTTCCCACCCCTGCCTCGGAGCACAGTACTGTATTGCTCGTACCATCCACGACAGACGACAGGCCATGAAATGCTTTTTGCTTGGCGGTGTCAGCAAAGGCAAAAAGACCGCGAACTTCACCAATAACGCTGTCCAGCCAGGCATCGCCCGCACTGGCACGATAACTGATCTTTGCGGGCATTCCAGCCACGTTTTTTGCGTTCGGGTCGGAAGGACATAAATAGCCAGGTACGTCAATATTGTAATAGGTCGCCGTAGTCTCGGCTGTCCACGGTGGCGCCATACCGCCTGCCACAATGGCATCCCACGCCGCGACTTGCTCCATGTAAGGAAGAATCTGAACCGCCCAGCCAACACGTCGGTTGTTGGACCGAGTCGTCGTTGTGCTTGTACCGACGTAATTGGGTATCCCACCAGCAGGAAAAGAATTTTTCACATCGTGATAATTCTGCATTGCCAACCCAATCTGTTTAAGATTGTTGGTGCACTGCATACGGCGTGCCGCTTCCCGGGCCGCCTGTACCGCTGGCAAAAGAAGTGCGATCAAGATCCCTATGATCGCGATCACCACCAGCAATTCCACAAGAGTAAAAGCGAGAAGTTTTCTTAGAGCGGCTAGTCTACCCCCCCCCCCGTCTTACCACGACGGCAAATTCGATTGCGTTCCAGGTTTTTGTCATGTTGAGTCTCCTTCTGATTCAAGTGAGTTGCGTTCACAAAGGCCAAGACGCAGACGCAAACAAGCAGAACGCCTGTGAGGTATCTGGTCTCAAGCCTTAAAAAATGCTTGTCGAAATAACAAACATCAACTTCACTCATTATAACCTGCCACGGATTCCATGTCAATTGTTGATTCATCCAAATTCACGCAGTTAACATACTTTATGAATCTTGATTACTATTCATTTGAATTACTCTTAAGTTCCTTGCATTTTGCGTCCATCTCACTTAAGTCAAGGCGTATCGTAATGATATACGGTTTTTCCCCCTCGACCCAGTGGCCGTATGTGGTCAAAACGATCGTGCCATCCTTAAGCACAATTACACCTGGATAGGCGCAATCGCCATTAACATAATTATCGGCCAGGCGAATTCGGTACTGGCCCTGACGCCCCTCGACCAGGTCGTCCCAAGTACCAACCCAGGCAATCCAGTCGCCTAACGAGGGTGTTTTGCTCTTGAGTCTGCGGGGCGGCAGGTCGCGAAACGAAACGATCAGGCGTCCGTCGTTCGTGTAACGCACCGTATGTCGGTCGCCACAGAGCGACGCAGGTAATGGTCGCGGCTCGGTCCATGTCTTGCCTTCATCGTCGGAAAAAATAATTTGCGAATTGTACTGACGTGAATTCTCGCGAAGTAAAACGGCTAATCGCTTGCCGTCTGGTGAACGAACGATGCCCGGTTCTATTAAGTGGCAGTCGAAACTCTTAAAGACCGACTCGGGAAACGACCAGGTGACCCCACCGTCTTCCGTATAGCTCTTGACCAGATCGGTGAAAATGTGGCCCTTGATACCAGGATATTTTTTGCGATTCTCGGCGAAATGATCCGACCCGGAAATGAATTCCCCACCGTCGTCGAAGAACATGGCCATATAGTGCCCCGGCTTGCCATTGACCGGAACTATATCGGTCATACCCATAACACCGCCCCAGGTGCCGAGCGGCTCCAGTTCGGACCAGGTTGCCCCTTCATCTTCCGAAACCGCGGCGCGAACCGGCGTGTAGGGCCCTTCGTCACGCGTTCCGCTAAAAACGAAGACGCGCGCTTTACCGTGAGCGTCGGTCAGACGGAAAATCATGGGCGCCATGCGATTTGTTTCCCAGCTCTTTGGCGTTGGCAACCGCTCCGACCAGGTCAGGCCCGCATCGGTACTCTTCTTCATAAAAATCGGGCCTTTGCCGTGCTCGTTGGGATAGACGCAAAAAATCGTTTTCCCATCGCCCATCAGAGCCGTTGTCGGATGACCCAGATATTGACCCTTCTCCCGGTCGACCACGATCTGCCGCTCAAGATCACCGGCAAGGTCAATTTGCGAAATCGTCATTTCGTCGTAGCCGTCACCGAAAGGAACAGTATACGAAGGGGTTTGTGTTTCTTCCGCGAAACTGAGCATCACACAAGAGAGCAATAATATCGTGACAACTCCTGCTATTCCGGCACATTTCGTTCTACTCACACTAATCTCCTTTTTGGATGTCGCCGCCTGGGAAGGGGCTCTTTTGAAAAAATCACAACGCAAACAGTAGGCTTTAAGCCGATAATTATAGTATAGGCAGCCGCAGACGCCTGTCAACGACTGCATCATCCATATCGGTACACCATGCACTCTTTTTGAATCATGGTGCATAAATTGCCCAGCGACGTTTTCCGCCCTTCTTCTATTTATCCGAGGTTAAATCAAAGTTGGCCGCGCCGCCCGACGCGGAAACATTGAATTTCAATTCGCTCTTGATATTGTACTTTTCGGGAATAATCTGCTCGTAGACCGGGTCGCTGTCTGATTCTTCTGTTTTAACGGTCCCGACCACTTTATTACACAGAATGCGAACGACCTTCTCGCCTGCCGGAAGCTGAATGGAGAACTTTCCGTCCTTAATAACTCCCTCGTAGGAACCGCCGGCCGGGTCGGCAAAAGCGATATTTCCTTCGGTAAGCGGAGCACCGTCCAGGGTCACGTTGCCCGTTAAGAGAGGATTCTTGTTGACCGGCGCGCAACCGACAAAACTCAAGGCTACAAGTAATGCACACAATAAAGTTTGAATCTTCATGATATTCCTTTTGTATTTTTTCTGTTCTGTTAAATCCAGTTGTTTAATTTTAATTACAGCGAAACGGTTTCGCCGCCCTGGGCTGTGGAAACAGCTTGCCACACATCGTAGTTGATGGTATCAGACACAAAGCGAACCGAGCCGTCGACGAGCGACGCGTTAACGCCTCCAGAATGCTTGGAACGCACAGTGTGCAGCGAATAGAGAGCTTGGGCGTTTAATGCCGAGTTTTTACCAGGCGCCGTGGTGATGGGGATGCAATTGTAGTCGTCGAAATACATCTCGCCGCACAATCGGGCCATATAATCCGTTTTATTATTGGGGGTATAACAGGCACTGAATCCTGACCCACATCCGCATACAACCCGGCCGAGAAGCCCTCGCCACGTATTCGTGCCTTGACACTCTTCCGGAACGATAACTTCAGAAATACACAGGGTATTACTCGTACCGTCGGTGATACTGGAGAGCCTTGCCGTGTAATGCTTATAATCAGTTAAAGAGGAATAAGTTGTAAACTTTCCCAAGCCGAACGGCGCTTTCATGTTTTTCTTCGTTTCTCCGTTGGCCATAGCATCGTTGTGGCCGAAATCCGTATTACCGGTATTCGCAACAAAATTATGCAGAAATATTTTACTATTGCCGTTAGGCTCATCAAATATCTTGTTCATTTCAGATGGGCACAGATAAGCTTCTATTCTCGCGCACCGAATCTTATACTGGTTGCTATTGGCCGCGACATGGGGAAAATTATCCCAGTCGCCGGGCTGAACCAGAGAATACAGGCTCGACTGCTCAATAAAAGGCAGAATACGCACTGCCCAAGACCAACCATTAAAATTCTGGACACCTGCGGACCATAACCCCATATAGGGAAGAGCTTCCGCGTTCGCGTCGCAATAATTGTGAATCGCCAGCGTTACATTCTTCATGTTACTGGTGCATTCCATACGTCTGGCCGCTTCCCGGGCCGCCTGTACTGCTGGCAGGAGCAATGCAATTAAAATTCCAATAATTGCAATGACCACCAGGAGTTCAACCAGAGTAAATCCTTTTTTTGTCAATGTTCTTTGTTTCATGATCTAATCTCCAATTTATCGCGTTTTATAATTTTATCGCAGTTAACGTTTGCGTATTTTCATTTTTTACAGAGCGACTGTTTCCTGCCCCCGGGCAGTAGACGCGGCACGCCATATGCGTATATCGACCGTATCCGAAACGAAGCGGACGGAACCATCGACCATCGACGCGTTTACTCCTCCCGAATGCTTACTCCGGGCCGTGTGAATGGAGTAGAGAGCTTGGGCATTTGAGTAATTTGAATTCGCGCCGGGAATGCTGCCGGCAATCGGAATGCAATTATAACCTTCAAACGGCATGGTACCACATAGTCGGGCCATATAGTCCGTCTTGCTGTTCGGGGCGAACACGGTCGTAAACCCGGATCCGCAACCGCAAACGATGCGGCCCAAAAGTCCTCGCCATGTATTCGTGCCTTGTACTGTTGCCGGTACGAGAATTTCCGAAACGCACAAGGTATTACTCGTCCCGTCGGCTATACCGGTAAGAAGAGAAATGAACGGCAGATAGTTTTTAATGGAGGAGTAAGTTTCGAACTTACCCAACCCGTACGCCGCCTTCTTGTTCTTGATCGTTTCCCCATTGGCAATGTCCGAGTTGTGACCAAAATCCGTACTGCCGGCACAAGCTACATAATTGTGCAGAAAGATTCTGTTGGTATCTTCTTTATTTCCATCCACGCCGTTTTCCTGGTCAAAAATTTTATTCGGTTCGGACGGACACAGATACATCTCAAACCGCGTCGTTCGCATTTTATGCTTGCGGTCGCCTGCGGTGTAGCCGGCATTAGCCGCCCAGTCGGCAGGCTCGATTGTGGAATAGATTGCCGTTTGCTCCATATAAGGGAGAATGCGTACCGCCCAGGACCAGGCATTAAAGTTCTGTGCCGCGGGGCACCAAAGCCCCATATACGGAAGACTTTCATCGTTGGCATCCGCGTAATTGTGCATTGCCAGAGTAATATTTTTTATTTTATTGGTACATTCCATGCGGCGGGCCGCTTCCCGGGCCGCCTGTACCGCTGGCAAAAGAAGTGCGATTAAAATTCCAATAATCGCAATAACCACCAGCAATTCAACAAGAGTAAAGGCGAGAAGTTTTCTCAGGCTGACCAGCCTACCCCCCCCCCCGTTTTACCACAACGGTCATTTGAATGAAACTACAGCTCTTTTTCATGGTCTTTCTCCTTCTGTTTTGATTGAGTTGGTTTTACGAGACCGTCTCAAGGAGTTCTGTCGGCAAACCCGGCTGTCGTCTTTTTGACCTGTCCCGAAATTGCCTGGTCAGACTTGAGTACGTCAATGACCACTATTCTAACCTGCCGCGGACCGCTTGTCAACGGTTCTCTCATCCAAATAGGCCCAAGGGGCATACCTTTTGAATCATGCACGGTATGTATAAAGAACGTGCTTATCTACAGAAAAGTGAGAATGACTGCTCTGTCGGTCAAAACTGTTCGCGGTTCCAACCGACAGAACACGAATCCAAACGCTTATTCCTCGCTGCCTGCCTTATTGACGATGATGCCCAAGCGGCTCCCTTGCGAAACGAGCGAACCGGCAAGTACGTCCTCTTCGCGAAATCGATGCAAGACGATTTCTTTAGCGTCGTATCGGCTGTAATCATTGACGACATAAATGGTTCCGTCCTGCCCCTGCACGGCGTCAGGATAGGAGACGTTGTTTCGCGGGTCTAAAACAAGCCCGCCAAGCCACGTCTGACCGTCGTCTTTCGAGACGAACGCCGTGATTTTTTCCCGGCCGGTTTGCGTGTCAACCGGACCGTTCTTTACCAGGAGCAGATTCCCCGAAGCCAGTCGACCGATAAAGAACCGGCTGTCCGGATTCGCGATTCGGGACGGAACCAGCTCGGTCCACGTTTTGCCGCCGTCACGTGAAAATGATTCGCCAATACCATAAGCGACGCGGCACAAAAGCCAGAGAGTGCCGTCCCGCTTTTCAACGACCATATGTTCATAGCAGGACCGCACTTCTTTCGGAACGTTTGCCTGTCCCAAATAATGCACCGTGTGAAGCTGGTCAAGCGACTCAAAGACATTGGCGTTATTCAATTCGGGTAAGTCGAAAACGACCTCTTTCGGAAGTGTATCGCGTGCAATGTATTTTCCTTGCGAATAATTGCACGGCGTACCGGCCATGAATTCAACAGGGAAGAGCCAGCGGCCATCGGACGTCACAAGCGGCTTGTTCTTCATAAAGCCATGACAAATGCGCCGCGGCGCAGACCAGTCGGAATGTTCATCTTCCGGGTCCACAGGCGACATGACCCAGATCCCGCCACGACCGTCCCACTGGCCATAAAGATACGCGAAAAAGAGCCACACCTTACCGTTCGGATCCGTCCACAAACCGGGGTCCAACGTGCGAAGCGGTCCTGGCATATCTGTTGCAAAAAGCGGTTCGGACCAGGATTCACCACCATCGCCGCTGGAGGCAACAACATGGCAGTTTTCTTCCCCTTCCGACGGGTGTGTACCCGTATGCCAGGCAACCCAAAGTCGGCCTTGCGGCGAAACCGTCAAACTGGGCGCCGACTGAAATTTCCGAGCACTGTCCTGCAAATAGCCCGGAACCGGACGCAGTACAGGCGGCACCGACATTGCGTCCGTTGGATACTCCTTCCCCTCTTGAGCAAAGAGTCCGCCGGCAAATAAAACCAGGCTAACGACAAATATACAGGATGATTTCACACTTTTCTCCCTTCTTGTGAATGAATTCTGACAAAAACTCAACTTACATTGTTTTTATGTAGTCGGCAAGAGCCTTTGCGAAATTAGCGCCAAGCTCGTGTGCCGTCTCAATCGTTTGGGCCTTGCCATCAGGAGACTGCGACGGAGACTCGGATACCGGACAAATCACGAAATCCAAATCCGGGGCCGTTGCCATCCACCCGACTACCCAGGAAGGACCAATCAGATTGTAGGCGTCCTTCATGGGGTGGCCGGCGAATCCGCCTTTCTGTCGTTCGAAGAGCATCTTGCTGAACTTTTCCTCCTCTTCCTTATTGCAGTCGTTTATAATAAAGAAATGAGGGTGACAGGCCCATTCCGCACCCTTGACGACGTTACTGCGAAGCCCTACCGAATTCCCATGAAAATCACAGCCGATCAATCGCTTGCCTTTTCCCCATTCGGTAACCTGTTTCTTCAGGGCACGAACACTGGCATAGCGTTCAATTTCAAAATCCCGATTGTGGTCGTGAGGAATTCGGCATTTCCCCTGGTCTCCATCTTCGACTCCATCTTTATCCATCAAGGGAACGACGAAAAAGTCGGCATTGTCAAGCAAATAATTTCCTTCCGGGCTTCCGGACAGGCATTCGCGTATAATGCCATTAAGAGTCCAAACACCCCAGGTTTCATTGCAATGACTTCGACTCGTGAAGACGACGCCCACTTTTTTCTCATTGTCCGGATTACCGAATCGCAAGAGTTCAACCTCGCGGCCTTTTTCCGATTGACACAGCACTTCACAACGAATGTTGCATCCTTTTTTTTGCATTTCTTCAACGAGCAGACGAATCGTCTGGCCCGTATACATCGGCACGACCGCAAAGCGCACATCATCTTCATTTGGACCAAAGGTGTAGTCGAACGTGTCCGCAGGATTGACCGGCGCATCAGCGTCGAGCAGCCACTGCCAGGTGGCGCCGCCGTCGCGACTGACCGATGGCCCCCGCTCCTGGAGATATCCAAATTTGGAGTCACCATTAATCTTGAAATGAATGGTCTTGCCCTGGGCATTACGAACCCGAACTGCCCAATGGCGATCCGTACATTCATTCGCACCAGAGTCGCGACGATCACTGTGAAAGGAAACGGAATCTTCCGTTTGCGAATCGAGAATCATATTGCCGCCTGGAAAATCGGCGTCTATGCTCCAGGTTACGTTCTCGTCAGCAGTGAGGGGACGCGCTGTCAGTACCAGTAACGATATCAAAAAAACATTAATCACATTTTTCATTTTTTGTTTACATCCTTTCCGGGGACTATTTAATTTCGGAGAGATCTATGTTCAGCAGTTCTCCCCCACCTGGAGTTACGGACACTTCCAAGGGTGTCGTCTGCCCACTTTGAACTATTACTGGAATCAAACGTTTCTCCTCTTCCATGCGATTCACGGATGCCTTCATGTCCTCCTGATATTTCTTCCGTTCGGCAGTCGACATGTCAGCCAGTTCAATCGAAGTTTTGGTCCCGGTAATTTCAATTTTTTTGTTCAGGGTAATCTTATATTCTCCTTGCGGCACGCCCTTGCCAATAAAGGAACCACGCATTGTATTAATTCGGGCGACGCCTTCGGCATCGGTCACGCCGCCCATGGAAAGTTGCTGAACGCTTTCGTCGCCCATGAGCACAACATTGACATCGGCGACAGGAGTACCCTTGTTTACAATTTCTATTGCACACGGATACAGCCTGGGCATACTCTTTTCCAGTTCGCTTTTACACCCTGAAACCGCGAGTATAAACAACACCAGACAGAGCACTGCCTGTACTTGCTCTTGCGTTTTCACTGGTCACCTCCCGTTTATAGTGTAGCCGTCTCGCCACCGTTAATCGAACCCAAAGCGCCCCAAACGCCAAAGGGACTTTTCCCCGTGGGATCTTTTTTATCGGAGGGATACGCCGCAGGAGGCGTCTTTACGTCATAGGTATTACTCCCGCAATCAATGGTTTCGGAAACAAACACGACAGAACCATCAGCCCGCAGCGTATTGGCACCACCTGAATGATGACTCGAGGCGGATAAATAGCCCATAACGTTATCGGTACCGCCCAAACAGGAAGGCGAGTTCGGCGGCAAAACCGTCGTAAAGGCAATGTTCTCCGTATAGCCCCAGACAAACGTGTATCCGCGGCCCCCTGCTCGTAAATTCGTCGTCGTATTGTATATGGTCGAATCGGTTGACGACCGCGATTGCAAACAATTTGTGGGTAGATAACTGCCTGTGCCAAAACCGACAGTCGATGCATCGCTGTATGCGTTTGACGTTCCGCCAAAGTTCGTAAGGACCCCTCCCTTAATTTTGGGCGAACTGCTCACAGGAGCCACGATCATCTCGGAACAGGCTATGGTGTTGGAGGAACCGTCGAGCAAGCTGGCAAAGGTCGTACACTTCAAGGCATGTTTCCCTTTATAGAAACCACACCCCCCGGCAAAAAAACCTCGATTGTTCGTGTGCATTGAAGCGCCATCAACAGCCCCCATACTCCGAATCGTGTCGCCCAGGGAAAGGCAGTAGCTTGTGCGTGCATGTTGCGTATCGCCACTTCCATAAATGGACGCCGAAACATTGGGGTCAGACGGACACCAATAAATTGGAATCGGATTGCCAACAAAAGAGTTCACCGTTGCTCCAAAGCCAACCCAAGGCATGGAGGGCCAGGCTCCGTCCGTTCCAATAGAGCTTTTCAGGAGATCGTAACGCGTGCCTTGCTCCATATAGGGTAAAATGAACACTAAAGAGCTGTACAGTCCCCCACGAAACACGCCGCCACTACTGTCGCCACTAACACCAGCGGCAAAGGGAGGAAACGCATTGTGACTGTCGTGATAGTTGTGCAGTCCCAGCCCGATCTGTTTCAGTTTATTGGTACATTCCATGCGTCGGGCCGCTTCCCGGGCTGCCTGTACCGCCGGCAGAAGAAGTGCGATCAAAATCCCTATGATCGCGATCACCACCAGCAGTTCCACAAGAGTAAAGGCAAGAAGTCTTCGCAGACCGGTCAGCCTACCCCCCCCGCTTTACCTCAACGACCATTTCGACAACGTTCCAAGTTTTTTTCATGTTCTTTCTCCTTCTGATTTGAGTGAGCGATGTTCATAAAGGCCGGGCAGCCAACACCAACGAGCAGAACGCCTGCAACGTGTTTCGACCAAGCCCCCAAAAAATGTGACAGCCTGTCCAGCAAGTGTCAACGTCATTCATTATAATCCGCCAAAAACCGCTTGTCAACGGTTCTCTCATCCAAATAACTACATAGACCATCCCTTTTGAATTCAAACTGTTAATCAATTTGTTTTCTCCTTGACAGCCGGCTATCCTTAGATTACAATAGGTTTAGTGCTTGTTCCGCACCGTATTGCCGACTCTGTCCAAGGGGCGCGGCCATACGGGAAAAATAATGTGTCGGTAGTGGAAGTCGAGGTGGGAAGAATGGGTTGGAAGAAAAAAGTTTTGCTCTTTGTGGAAACGTCCCGATGCTATGGCCGTAATATCATCTATGGCGTGTCGCGTCGCGTGGCGGAGAATCGGAACTGGACCCTCTACTTTCAGGACCGCGGCGTCTGGGAAGAAGTGCCGGAATCCATCGAAAAATGCGACTGCGATGGTATTATTTCCCGTTGCTCCTCGCCTGCCATCTATAACCGGTTACGCAGCTTGAATGTCCCCCTGATCGAACTGCTCGGCGACGAAGAGACCTTCTTTCCGGCGGTCAAGAACGACGAGCGAACCAACTGTCGCATGGCAGCCGACCATTTTCTCGGGTCAGGCTTTCGTCATTTCGCCTTCTTTGCCGTTTCGGATACCCCTTGGGCTCGGGTTCGACAGCGATTCTTCCACGACGCACTGCTCGGGCGACCCACCCATTGCGAGTCCTACGACTTCTTTTCGACCGGGGCTGAATCCGCCTTATCGCAGTCGCGCTGGGGCTGGTGGCAGGGGAACGAAACGGAAATACTCGCCTGGCTCCACAGTTTACCCAAGCCAGTCGCTATTTTGTGCGAATGGGACATGTCGGCCTTCTTTCTCATTAATATATGTAATAATAACGGCGTAATGATCCCGGAAGAGGTCGCTATTCTGGGCTATGGTAATAACGCGGACCTGTGTATAAGTTCCTCGCCGTCTCTTTCGAGTGTCGTCTCCAACGGGCGCGAGGTCGGATATCAGGCGGCGATTCTGCTCGAAAAGAAATTCCAGAACCAGCCGCTGCCAAACTTACCTCTGGAGATTCCCGCGACTCACATCGCCGTTCGGCAATCGACGCAGCGGTTCGGCGCCGACGACCCTATTGTTGCCCATGCGCTCGGCTTTATTCGGGAAAATATCGCCATGCACCCCAACGTTTCTGAAGTCGCCAAAAATGCCGGCGTCTCGTCGACCACTCTCTGCCGACTCTTTCGCAAAAAGCTCAATCGGTCGCCGGAAGAGGAAATTATCCGCTGCTGTATGAACTGGGCCAAGGAACTCCTCGCGGAAACCGATTTCCCTATAAGTAAGATTGCCCACTTCCTGCAATATTCATCCGTAGCAAGCTTCGCCCGCACCTTTCGCCGGGAAACCGGTACCACCCCCAGCCAATTCCGCGAAAAGGCCCGGCAGTAACGTTCCCGACTGCTTACGTTCCCGACTGCTCGCAGGTCGGGAATCAGCAACTACGTTCGGGAAACGGCCAAACAGCCACGATTTGCCATTCACCCATCATCGCCATTCCGCTCGAAGAAAATAGGCTTCGCCCTCAGATTCGTGTGCGGATTGGCAATTCTGCTTTCGCTATTGTTCTATTGCTGTGTTCACGGCCGGCCCTCCCCTTGGCGAGAATGGGAAATAGGATAAACTTAAAGTAAGCGTAACTATATGCGAATATGGGTGCGTGCGCAAGACCTAAACTAAGCCCGGCGAGTGACCCTCGCGGCGAAAGACAGTAGAACAAACGATTTATAGAGATTAAAATGGAAATACTCGAAAAAATATTCGAAGCGGTGGGCGATTTCTTTACCGGAGTCTCCCGAGCGATTGAAGGACGCATTACGGCCATGTTCGGGTCTTCTAATGCCCGATTCCTTAAGAAGTTACAGCCGAAGGTCGATCGCATAAACGCCTTGGAAGAGAAATATCAGCCCATGTCCGACGAGCAACTTCGGCAGCAGACGGATATTCTTAAAAAACGACTCCACGACGGGGAAACCCTCGACGATATTCTGTGCGATGCCTTTGCCGTATGCCGCGAAGCCAGCCGCCGGGTAACCGGCCTCCGCCACTACAACGTGCAGCTCATCGGCGGTATGGTCCTTCACAGCGGTGCCATTGCGGAAATGATGACCGGTGAAGGCAAAACGCTCGTGGCCACACTTCCGGCCTACCTGAACGCTCTGGAAGGTAAGGGCGTGCATATCGTTACGGTCAACGATTATCTTGCCCGACGCGATATGGAGTGGATGGGCCCCATCTATATGTTCCTCGGTATGACCGTCGGCTCTATCCAAAGTAATATGTCGACGGAGGACCGACAGGCTGCCTATTCCTGTGACATTACATACGGTACGAACAATGAATTTGGTTTTGATTATCTGCGGGATAATATGCGTTTTGCCCGGCGTGGGGACGACCGCTATCCCGGTTCCGCGCAGCAGTCGCAAGGCCGCCTCCACTATGCCATTGTGGACGAAGTCGATAATATTCTTATCGATGAGGCGCGAACGCCCTTGATTATAGCGGGGCCGGCCCACGACGATGTCTCCAAATATCGCGCCGCTGACAAGATTGCCCGGCAGTTGGTTAAAGACGCCGATTTCCAGGTTAACGAAAAGGATCACACGACGAATCTGACCGACGAAGGCGTGCGGCGCGCAGAAAAACTCGCCGGGGTCGAAAGCTTCTATACCGTTGGCAATATGCACTGGCCCCATCTTATCGATAATGCCCTGAAAGCTCATTATTTATATAAGCGGGATGTGAACTACGTTATTAAAGAGGGCGAAATCGTTATTGTCGACGAGTTTACCGGGCGTCTTATGGAAGGACGAAACTGGAGCGACGGTCTGCATCAGGCGGTTGAGGCCAAAGAAGGCGTTGTCGTTAAGGAAGAGAATCAGACCCTGGCCACAATTACCTTGCAGAATTTCTTTAAACTCTACGATAAGTTGGCCGGTATGACCGGAACGGCCATGACAGAAGCGGGCGAATTCTGGAAAATTTATCACCTCGACGTGATCGCCATTCCGCCGAATAAGCCCGTGATTCGTGCAACGCATCCCGACCTGATTTATCGGACCGAGCGGGAGAAATATCTCGCTGTCGTCGAAGAAATTGAACGTATACACAAATGGGACGTCATTCAGTTAAAGAATTTCACGGAATATTTCGGGACGATTACAAGCGAGAACGAGACGGAAATTGAGTTCCAGGCCAAAGGCGCTAAAGAGTCGCAAAAGATTGCCCGGGAAGACATTCTCGCCATTTCACATCGCGGCTGCCCCATTCTCGTCGGTACGGTCTCCATCCAGAAAAGTGAATTGATTTCCGGTATGCTCGACCGCAAAGGCATAAAGCATCAGGTGCTCAATGCCCGGCCGGAAAACATCGGTCGCGAGGCGGAAATTATTGCCCAGGCCGGACGTCGCGGCGCTGTTACCATAGCGACGAACATGGCCGGTCGTGGTACCGATATTATTCTGGGTGGTAACGCGGAAACTCTCGCCTGGTCCATCTTCCAGCATAAATATCCGACCCGCCTGGACGTTCCGCAAGAGGAATGGAGCGCGATGGTCGAAGAGATTGAAAATCGCGAGAAGATGAAAGAGGAGGGAGAGGAAGTGCGCCGGATGGGCGGGCTTCACATAATCGGTACCGAGCGGCATGAAGCGCGACGAATCGACCTTCAGCTTCGCGGACGCTGCGGACGTCAAGGCGATCCCGGCGACTCCCGATTCTACCTCTCGCTGGAAGACGATCTGGTCCGTATTTTCGCAGGCGACTGGGTTAAGAATATCCTGACCCGGCTCGGTATGGAAGAAGGCCAGGCCATTGAAAGCCGCATGGTAACCCGACGTATTGAAGGGGCCCAGAAGAAAATCGAAGAGCGCAACTTCGATACGCGTAAGAGTCTGCTGGAATACGACGAAGTTATGGACATGCAGCGTAAGCGGGTCTACTCCTATCGTCAGCGTATTCTCGACGGAGGCAATACAAAAGATTTCGTCAGCCTCATGATCAATCAGCAGTTGGACCGCTATCTCAAGCAGTTTCTGGACCGGAATTACGGTGCGGAATCGTTTGCGGCCTTTGCCACACGTCAGTTGGGCGTTGAGTTTGAAATGAAGCAGTTCCGCGGTATGGACTATAAATCCGCGGGAGAATACGCACTGGACCATGCGCGACGCATGGCGGAAACCCAGGTCCTCGACGCTATTGAAGAGAATCTTTCGACCGACGTACCAGATGACGAATGGAACTGGCAGGCCTTGGCCAAGGAATCGAACGTACGATGGCATACAAACCTTCGCGACGTCGACCTTAAGAAGATTGGTCGCGACAGTATCTCCGAATTCCTGATCGAAAAGGCCGAAAAATTCGTGGCCGCAGTCGACCTCTCCTCGGGCGCCCCGCTCCTTGAGCCGAACTATGGTGTGCGTACCGCGTGCGGCTGGGTTAAGGCGAAATTCGGAATCGAAATTGACCCGGATGCCGTTCGCGGACTCGAAGGCGAAAAGTTCTTTCAGACAATTCGCGAAAAAGTACTCGCGAAATATCGTGAAAAGGAAATTCGCTTCCCTGTCATGGCCGGTCTGATTCATTACACAATAAAAGACCAAAATGGCAAACGATACGACCGCGAAAACGTAACCGCCTGGGCCCAGAACCGGTTCGAATGCGACCTTTCGCTCGAAGATTTGCGTAACAAGCAGCGTCACGAAATTGAGGAAACCCTCTTTGAGGTCAGCCGAATCTTTTCTGACAAAGCGGGTCCATGCTACGAAGAAATGCGAAGCCGGTTCAAAGATATTCTGGCCGATGAGTGCATTGACATTAAGAAGGTACAAGAGATACGCGACTACAAAATCGCGCGTAACGAACGAATTACAGGCGATGAAATTGTTCGCCTGCACCGCGATAATCCGCACTTGCCAGGCTTGTGTCAGTGGCTTGAGCGTGAGTTCAACTATAAGACAACGCCCCGGGAACTGGCCGATTGGGACCTCCTCCTGCTGGAAAACCGGCTCGAGTCCGTTATCGAAGACCGCTTCAATCCGGAAATGCGAAAAGTGGAACGTTCCCTCATTCTGGGCATTCTCGATAGTGCCTGGAAAGAGCACCTGCTCGTTATGGACCATTTGCGGTC
This sequence comes from Planctomycetia bacterium, assembly GCA_030539295.1. Lineage (GTDB taxonomy): Bacteria > Planctomycetota > Planctomycetia > Pirellulales > Thermoguttaceae > JAUNBG01. Next base: position 133,610 of record JAUNSJ010000005.1, read on the forward strand.
GAGCGTAAGTTTCCGCGGCTATGCCCAGGTTGACCCGAAGGTTGAATACAAACGGGAAGGAATGCGCATTTTTGAATCGATGTGGGACGCCGTTTTTGAACGGGTAACCGACTACGTCTACCGCGTTGAGCAGCTGGACGAGAACTTTATCGGCTCGGTCTGGACGGAATCGGAAGCGCGGCATGAAGATGCGTCCCAGGCGGCTGCGGTCGACGGCGGTATCCGTGAGCAGCAGGAAGCGGCGATAGACGCAAGTAAATCGCAAAAAGTCGATACGATCGTGCGTCGCTCGCCTCGCGTGGGCCGAAATGACCCCTGTCCGTGCAAGAGTGGCAAAAAGTACAAAAATTGTTGCGGCAAGAAGTAACAAGAAGAAAATAAACGCGTCTTCATTTCGTTACAGACGCGATTATTTTTCCGTCCTCGGACTCTAAGTACCAGGACGGAAAGACGAAAATGTTTTTCAGGAAAGGTAATTTTCATGTCGGATAAAAAGTATGATATTGGCCTCATGGGCCTGGCTGTTATGGGGCAGAACCTCGTTCTCAATATGGTCGACCACGGATTTAACGTTGCCGTCTTTAACCGAACGACGAGCAAAGTCGATGACTTTCTGGCCAGCCCGGCCGGTAAAGCGGCGGGCGACCGGCTGACCGGCGCACACTCGCTGGCGGAACTGGTCTCCAAACTTGAGCGTCCGCGCAAAATCATGCTCATGATTCAGTCGAAAGACGCTGTGCCCGCTCCTGAAATTGCCTTGTATCCCAATAGTGCCGCGGTCGACGCCGTGATTGAAGAATTGCTCCCTCTGCTGGAACCGGGCGATATTATTATCGACGGTGGCAATACGCAGTTCAAAGACACGGAACGGCGTACAAAGTTCCTCGCCCCGCGCGGGATTCGTTATATTGGTACCGGAGTCTCCGGTGGAGAAGAAGGGGCACGACGCGGTCCCAGTATGATGCCCGGCGGCGACCCGGAAGCCTGGCCGTTCGTCAAACCGATCTTTCAGGCCATCTCCGCCAAAGTGGGGCCCAACTCCGATATTCCCTGTGCCGAATGGGTGGGCGACCGCGGCGCAGGCCACTATGTGAAAATGGTGCACAACGGAATCGAATACGGCGATATGCAATTAATTTGCGAAGCCTACTGGATGCTGAAACAGGCTGCCGGCTTTACGAACGAAGAACTCTACGAAACGTTCAGTCAGTGGAATCAGGGCGAGCTTAACAGCTATCTGATCGAAATTACGCGTGATATCTTTACGGTTAAGGATCCGGAAACGAAGCAGTATCTGGTTGACCTGATTCTCGATACTGCCGGCGCCAAGGGAACCGGGAAATGGATGAGTCAGCTCGCGCTCGATTTAGGGGTACCCAGTACACTGGTTACCGAGGCGGTCTATGCCCGCTGCATTTCGGCCATGAAGAATCAGCGTCTGGCGGCAAGTGAGGTACTCTCCGGTCCGGCACTAACGCGTGTAGCCGACCGCAAGGCGTTCGCCGACCAGGTGCGTCAGGCCTTATATGCGTCGAAAATTTGCAGCTACGCGCAAGGGTTCGTTCAGATTCAGGCGGCGGCCAAAGAATACGACTGGTCCCTGAACTACGGCCAGATCGCCATGCTCTGGCGGGGCGGCTGTATCATTCGTGCCGTCTTTCTTGAGCGGATTAAAGAGGCTTTTGACCAGAATCCGAATCTCGAAAATCTCCTGCTGGCCCCTTACTTTAAGAAGGAAGTGGAAGCGGCCCAGACCGCATGGCGCAACGTTGCCAAGACAGCTATTGAACTTGGTATTCCCACGCCAGGGTTCCTCACCGCTCTGACCTATTTCGATTCCTATCGCAGTCCTGTACTACCGGCGAACCTGCTCCAGGCCCAGCGCGACTACTTCGGTGCTCATACCTATCGTCGCGTCAATAAACCGGAAGAAGGACCGTTCCATACCGACTGGATTAACGTTCGAACTGTAAAATAATCCTCGATGGTCAGAATTATGACAGCACAAAAATATCTGGCAATCGATATTGGCGGATCCAAAATCATGACGGCCATAGCGTCCGTTTCCTCCAAGGGAAATCGGCGTGAGGCCGCCTTGTCCGCAGTCGCTAAGGAATCTCTCGCCCGCGACGCCGGAGAGCAAGGCATTCTCGACACCCTTGAGCGACTCGTCTTGCAATCCTTCGCGGAAACAGGAACTTCCTGGCTTGATATTGCCGCTATTGGCGTTACGATACCGGGAGTTGCCCGTGCTGATGACTGCTTTTGGGTCTACGCTCCGTTCTCCGGTATTGGGAATTTCCCCATTGGCCAGATTTTGCGTGCGAAGTACAATCGGCCTGTCTATGGCCAGAACGACGTCAACGCGTGCGCCTGGGCAGAGCATCTTTTTGGCGTCTGTCAGGATGTACAGGACTTTCTCTGGATTACCATCAGTAACGGAATCGGAGGCGGCCTCGTTCTCAACGGTCAGGTCTTTCCCGGGGCAACAGGCGGCGCGGCGGAAATCGGGCATTTTCAGGTCGTTCCGAACGGCGCCTTGTGCGGCTGCGGGCGACGCGGCTGTCTGGAAGCGGAAGCGGCCGGACCCGCTATTGCCCGTCGATGTCGTGAACTGCTCGCACAAGAGTCGAACTACAATTTCCCCGTCCCGCCCGACCAAATCAACGCCGCTCTTATTGCCGACGCCGCCCGTGGCGGAAATCCCATTGCCCTGGAAACCTATCGGCAGACAGGACATCTGCTCGGCCACGCCTGTGCTCTGGCCGCGAATTTAATCAATCCGGCGAAAATCGTTTTTGGCGGAGGCGTGATTGGCGCCTTTGACCTCTTTCGCCCGCAATTGGAAAAGACGTTCTTCGACGAAGTTTTTCTTTCGGTCAATCGTCATGTAACTCTTGAGGCAACCGGACTGGGTTACGAAGCGGGCCTGCTCGGTGCGCTCGCCTGTGCGTTCGGTCGCGAGGATGCGAGCCAGCAATAACAAAACCGGAGCCCCTCATTGCCAACACGCAATAGGTTCGCCATTGACCCATCACCGCCATTACGCCACGGCCTGTAAGGCCAGCACAGGGCCACAACAAAAGACAGCGGTGTGGGGTTCCGTTTAATTATTGCTGGTTCCCGACCTGGCAGGCAGTCGGGAACGGGCGTTGAAATCACAAGGCAAAAGACTCCCTTTTGCGAAGGTTAGCGTCGTTTCCGGTCGCGATTACGGGACCGTTTCTCCTGCTCGCTTTTGGCCAGTTTCTGCTGCTCCTTGGCCTTTTCCAGAACGTCCTGCCACCACTGGGCCAGACGCCCTTTGGTTTTCTTCGGCTCCTCCTCCGTAACGCGACGCCCCTTGACCTTGCGGCCTGGCGTACGATCGCTCGTTGTACTGCGACCGCTCACGCGACTGCGACTGTCCGAGGCATTCGGGGAAATATCGATCACGCCCGGCGCGATCGGGGCCGGCTTCGGGTGGAACTGCCGCTCCAGAATACCCCAGAGACTGGAGACAATAAAGTACACGCACAAGCCGCTCGGGACCTTAAAGAACATAAAGCCCATAAAAATCATCATGAAATTCATCATGCGTCGCATCATTCGCTGCTGCTGTGCCGCTTCGTCGTTTCCAACGACCGGAGGCATGAGAAACTTCTGCTGCACCAGGAACAGGACAATCGTTACCATTGGCAGCAGATTAAAGTAGGGCCCCAGGCAGAACATGCCTTGTCCCATATTAAAACTGAACCAGCCGGTGGAGTTCCAGAACGGACTCCAGTCGATCAGCATGTCGGGCGCCGACAGATTGGAGCACCAGCGGAACGACTGTGTAAACAGCGGGGCACCATAGAGGTTCACGTCGAGCGACAGGGCCTTGTACAGGCCAATGAAAATCGGCAACTGAATGAACAAAGGCAGACAGCCGCTCAGCGGATTGACCCCATGTTTGCGGAACAGGGCCTGCTGCGCCCGCATCATTTCGTGCGCGTCGTCTTTATAGCGTTCCTTTAGCGCGGCCAATTCCGGCTGAATCTGCTGCATCTTAATCGAACTGACAACCTGCTTCATACTCATGGGGAAGAGGAGAAGTCGAACGAGAATCGTCAAAAGAACGATTGCCAAGCCATAGTTAAACACCATATAGTTGCGGAAGAAGTGCAAGATGGCCAAAAGCGGCTTGGCAACGAACCAGAACCAGCCGTAGACGAGCGTATCGCCCAGACCATATTCCGCCAGAAGTTGCGGCTGCTTCGGACCGGCAAAGATACGGAACTCTTGAGAAACGGAGTCGCCCGCTTCTCCTGCCTTGGCCAGTTCCACTTCCGTCGACTTCAGACGAAACGAGACGTTCGTCGCGGATAAGTTCGCACGTCGCCTCGCACCCACCCGAATGGGTACATACGACTCCAGCGCCGAACCACTCTCCTCGGTCATCTCGGGCAGTAAGGTGCACTGAAAATATTGGGTATCGACACCGATAAAGTCGAGATTCGCCTGTTCACTCAGGCCTTGCTGTTCCTTGGCAATCTCGGAACATTTCAAAACGTGCAGTGATTTTTCATTCATTCGCAGAACGAGGTCACGCAAGCCATACATCCCCCAGCCGGGACCCGTCTTACGCGCCGTGGAGTACCAGGCCCCTTCGATCGGCAAGCCGGTCGGCCCGTCTAAAAGCCAGGAAAGCTTATGCCCCTTTTCCGCGTCCAAATTGCGCAGTTCAACGGTAAGATTGAAATGATAATCCGGTGCGGCCAAATCTTTGCGACCGTTTCGGGCAGCAGCTGAGCCAGGTTCCAGCGTCCAAATTTTGCGAACCTCCAGCTTCCGTTGCGGCAGAATCTTGCGAAAGACAGCCCGCTCCTGACTGGATTCCGTTTCCAGATATTCCCACAGCCCGGTTCGCAGATCCGTTCCGGCGAGTTCGCGCGAAATAGCGGCGGACGGCACGGCATCGTCGCCCCGTTTGGACGTTGCGGAGAAGGTTGCCCAAGGGAGCTTTTCCGCGTCGTCATAGGAAGCCAGGGTCATGAGAAACGAGGCCGGGTCACCATTCTTCTTACGCGTTTCATCCTCCCAGCCGGCGAGCAGGTCGCCTTTGAGATCGACTCGGGCATCGGACCCGGAGAGTCCGCGCAAATTCTCATAGTCACTATAGTTAACAATTAACCCTTCCGGACGAATCAGAGGCATGGGCGCCGCGGTGAGCGTGGCCGTCTTCGCTTCGGCCGTCAAACCGGCCAGCGTCTCCGGCGTTACAGACTCCAATTTCTGAATCGCTTCGTGAGGCAGAACAGAAAGCACAATCGATTCGCCTGGCCGCCGGCCAAGCAGAAAGGTGCGAAGCGCGTCGAAGGAATCCACCGCAACCGGCGTATTGCCAACGAGTTGCGCCGAGACGATACGGTCGCCGGGCGTGAGTCCGGCTTTCGCGGCCGGGGTCCCTGCCCCAACCACCTGAACGCCCAGGCCCGGCAGTTTCTGTTCCAATTCCGCCGCGGCCAAAGCCTCATCCACGATAATCTGGCCCAAATACCCCGTCTTGTCGTGCGTGTCGTTGTACGCCTTCTCATTCAATTCCACTCGGGTTACCGCCGCTCCTTGATTACTCAAGGTGACCAGCATGCGCCAAGGCGACTCCGGGTCAAGAGACCCCAAGGTCACAAAGCGGGGCGTCTGTTCCTGACCTGCCACGAGCGCAAGTTCTTCCGGGAGCTGCGTTAACGCCTCTTCCGCGGTAGGGAGCGCAACGTCCGTCACCGTTTCCTGCGTCTCCTCCATAATAGGCGGCGCAGGCGGCTCTTTCTTATTGAACGTCTGTAAAAAAATGAAAACGCAAAGCGTCATCATAAGAATAAAGAATATATCAGGACCGCCTGATTTACCTGTTGTTTGCTGACTGGCAGGAATGGAAGGTGGTGATAAAGGAGGGAGTTTCGGTGCGGACATTTATTTTCCTTGCTTAATGCGTTCCCCGAGAAAGTTATCCAGTTCGGGAATTTCAAAAATTTTCTTGCATGTTTTGTCGACATTGTACTCGATACGGCGATACTGAATCGTTTTGGCATCGGTATCGAAAATGACGTAACAAGCGCGTGGATCGCGGTCGCGCGGCTGCCCCACGGACCCGACGTTAATCATAAGTTTTTCGTCGGCCAATTTAAAAAGACCGTCCGACAGGTCTTGAAAACGATAATAGCGTCGATTCTCCGTAAATACGCCTGGTACGTGCGTATGCCCCTGAAAGCAATATCCAGGCACAATTGAGAAAAGTTTCTCCATTTTCGTCTCTTCAATGATATCGTCGGAGAAGACGTATTCATTGAGCGGATTGCGCGGCGAACCGTGCACGTACATACAGTTCCCGTCGTGATGGTATCGGGGTAACTCTCCCATAAAATCCCATCGCATTTGACGATAGACGCCACGGGCCTGTTCCATGCGTTCGCGCGTCCAATAGATCGCCTGCTCCGCAATGGAATTAAAGCCGTCGGGGTCAAAAAGAGTTGCCTGGTCATGATTTCCGAGCAGACAGATTTTCTTCTCCGCCTTCAGGGCCATCATGCGGTCAATGCACTCCACGGGATTCGGGCCGTAGCCTACTAAATCCCCCAAACAGTAGACCTCTTGCGCGTTCTGGTCCTCAATATCATCGAGGACCGCCTCCAACGCTTCCAGGTTACTGTGAATATCACTGATAATAGCTCGTTTCAACGGACTCACCCTTGAAAAACAAACCGTCTGTCAGGCGTCAACCGGACGACATATGGATTAAAAAATAAATTATCGTTTTGTATTTGTCAGGAGAGCCGGAATCGGTGCCCGTTCTCCGCAAGGCTACTTCGCCCCAAATACACCATATTATTATCATGGAAAGACCGGGTTTTGTCGAGCCCCCCTTGTTTGTGAATCTGGAGAATTTGTCATTTATTTTTACCACACTGCCCCTAAAAGTCGTACCTTCTCCACGTTTCCGCCCGTTTTCCTTGCCTTTCCCTCTTCTTTTGTTACCGGTCGCCGTCCTCTGGCGGGCAAAAAAATTTTTTTCTTCCCGCGAAACCTTTCTCCGCCGCCCGGGTTTAATCTTCTAAAGAAACGACAGATCTGTCCAAAGTCCGCAACAAAAATCAACAAGAAACAGGAGAATGAAAATGAAACGCTTCCTTTCCGTATGCACCGCGTCTCTGTTTGCCTCGGTTTGCACATTCGGTCTCGCCCAGGAGCCGGCCCCGGCACCAGATGCCCCTGCCGACGCCCAGCCCGCTGCCCAGGCGGAAAACGCGCCCGCCAAACCCAAACAGGGCGACTTTAAGAAGAATCGCCCCGGGAAACGCCCCGAATTCCAGGGCGAACGGCACGGACATCAAGGCGAACGCCATGGTCATGCCGGCCACCACGACGGTATGCGACCGGGCGGCCCTCGCGAAGGCATGGGTCCCGACTCCAAGGGCTGTGTTAATAAGGACAGCTGTCCTTTCCGCGACGGAAAACCGCAATTCGATAAGGACGGCGACCGACCGCGTCCGCCCCGGCCTGAAGGCTGCCCCTATGCTAAAGACGGCAAACGACCGGAGCGCCCCAATTTCGGACCTCAACCGCCTCGCCCTCACTTCCCGCGACCGCCCTTCGTTCAGGAAAATGGCGATGTGATTATTGACGACGCGATTGCCTTTATGAAGAAACTCGACAAGAACGAAGACGGTACCATAACCAAGGAAGAGTTCCGCGAAAGCTTCGAAGAATTCCGCAACGCCCAAAAGGCCGCCGATGAAGAACAGCCCGCCCCGGAAGAAGCTCAAAATATCATTCCGGAACCGGAAGTTACGCCCGCTCCTGCCGAGTAAGAGAGTCTCTTGCGTCGTACGTTTTCAACTCAAAAAGAATACGCGTTACGAGACAGAAAACGATCATTGCGGCAAAAGAGCAACGCATCCCACCCGGGGAAAGATTTGTCGCCGTTCGGCCCAACCTTTCTCCGGGTCCCCCCTTAAGGTGAGTCGTGGCCTGTGGTGAAATAAACGGGGTTTCACCACAACCACGAGACGTCCGGCCCGAAGTGATTCGGCGTCGGGCGTCTTTTTTTATCGCCGATCTTTTCTATGGCCCCTCTACCATCGACTTTCCGGTTTATTGAACGGGACTTTCTTACTCATCATGGAGTATTTTTCACCGGGCCAAGGATAAACAAGCTGTTTGGAGTCTCGGTCTTCCCACTGGTGCATTGTTGCTTTCAGTTCAACGTCGTCGGAGATTTTTTCGCCTCCTTTGGTCAAGGCAATTTTTGCGCTATCGAAGCTTGCCAGTTTCGGCATTTTTTCCGGGTCAATTTTGCAATCGGCTCCGTAACTGACCAGGTCTGGATTAGGCGACCCCCAATCGGACAAAGGATATTCCTTCGAATATTCGCCAAGAGTCAGCAGGACACCATCGGCTTCCGGCTCGGCACCAACGTAAATGAGCGTTACCAGACTGAACGGACTTTCATTATTCAACTCCGTTTGAACGGCACAAAAAGCGATTTTTGGCTTTCGTATTGTGTCGGAGCGTTCCCCCTTAAGCAGTTTACTGACGCAGCCGGGCATATACCCATCGGAGGCTTTATTCAGCGACGCCGTCTTGCGAATTTTTTTCGTTAGTTGCGGGTTCGCGTCGCATCCGCAAAGAATCATAACCATAGCTGCACAAACGAGATACCAGTTCAGTCTGTTCATTCAGGGACTCCTGTTGCGTCTGACTCCGTTTCCCGCTCTGAACGAAGTGGATTAACAAGGCCCGGTGGCCGCAGACAAACCACACGAATTGCGAGCGGAATGCGGGCAAAAGGAAACGAAAACCGTTTTCTCAACCCTCACAAATTCAGTGTGTTGCGTTTCACCGTACTAATTTTTAATGCTTGAATTATAAACCTTGGTTTTTCCCTTGTCAACCGGGAGACCCGCGTGCCAAATTTTCCGGGGTGCTGCCGTGATAAGATCGCGAAGGCCTGCTCGCCAAGGCCCGACCCAGCAAGAACGAAAACGGAAGCCCAGCACCGCCAATCTGCGATGGATTCGCCCTAACGCCATCACAACCAAGAACCGGCGGCCTGTAAGGCCAGCACATCATAGCCCGGGGCAAGGGAGCGCAGCGACCGGCGCCCCGGGTTTGCGGTTGAAAATTAACATCGCCCTGTAAGGGCAGCACAAACAGCGGCGGTGCCTTTTATTGTGGGCCTGTGTTGCCCTTACAGGGCGTGGTTTTATGAGGATATCGTGTACCCGGGGAACGTCGAAATACGTCGTATTTCTCCTTACCCCGGGCTAGGTTGTGCTGGCCTTACAGGCCGCCGCGTAATGGCGGTGACGGGTAAATGGCGAACCGATTGCGTGCTGGCAATGAGGGGGTTCCGTTTTCGCCGTTGCCGGGTCGGGCCGTTGTTGTCTGGTTCCCGACCTGGCAAGCAGTCGGGAACGGCCGCCGGTGAATGGCGGTGATGGGGCAATGGCGAACCAATTGCAAATGGGCGGTGATGGGTTCCGTTTTCGTCGTTGCGGGCCGGGCCCTGCAAGCAGGCCCGACCTGGGCATCATAGAAAATTCCAACTTTTATGATTTCTTTCACTTTTTTCCTTTGTCTGCCTGTTGCCCTTGCAGAGAATGAAAAAGTGGGTAAAATTGACGGTATTGGATTTTGGGTGCCTGGAAAGCAGAACCGAGACAGGAAAATAAGATGGCAAAAGCAACGTACAAGACGGCGGGTGTTGACCTCGATATATATGCCGACTCAATGGCTCGTCTACCGAAATTAATGACGAAAACGTTTTCACCCCAGGTCATGAGACTTGACGGTGGGTTCGCCGGTCTGTTCGCACTGAATGGCCCGGCGCGGCAGTATAGCGACCCTGTTCTGGTAAGCTGTACCGACGGCGTTGGTACGAAACTGAAAATTGCTGTTGCGGCGAATCGTCACGATACGGTCGGAATCGATCTGGTCGCGATGTGTGTTAACGACGCGATCTGCTGCGGTGCCCGGCCGGTGATCTTTCTGGATTACGTGGCTATGTCGAAAGACGACCCGGTCTTGCTGGAGCAGATTGTAACCGGAATATCAAGTGCGTGCCAGGAAACCGGCTGTGCTCTGATCGGTGGCGAAACGGCCATCTTGCCCGATATGTACCAGAGCGGGGAATACGATCTGGCCGGCTTCTGTGTTGGCGTTGCGGAACGGTCTGAAATTATTGACGGTAAAGCGATTCGCAAAGGCGACTCCCTGCTGGGCGTGGCCTCAAGCGGCTGTCATTCGAACGGATTCAGTCTGGTGCGACAGGCCGTCTTTGAACTGGGCGGCTATAAGGTAAGCGATCCGGTCCCGGAACTGGGCGGAAAAACGGTTGGCGAACTTTTGTTAACTCCGACGCGGCTGTACGTACGTCCGGTCCTCGACCTGCTGGCGAAATACGGAGCGAACGACGGCATACGCGGAATAGCGCACATAACCGGCGGCGGACTGGTGGAAAATCTTTCCCGCATTCTTCCGCAAGATTGCGTGCCGGCCATAGAAAAGGGGAGCTGGCCGGTACCTCCGGTCTTTGACTGGATTGCCCGACTTGGCGAAATAGACGAGGCGGAAATGGCGCGCGTCTTTAATTGCGGACTTGGACTGGTTCTCGTTCTGCGGCCCGATGTGGCAGCGGACGTGGCCGCCTCGCTCGCCGCGATGGGCCTGGACTGCTATCCCATTGGCAAAATCGCGTAGTGCCTGCCGGACCTCAATACAAAAAAATGAACAATTAAAAAAGTACTGTGTGCAAAAAACACAATTACAAAAAGTACAAAATAAAATATTTCGCATAAACCATCAGCAAAGAACAAGGAGCTGTTATGTACGAGCAATGGCTGTCGTCGCGATCCCAGGCGTTTGATTCCTCGGGGATTCGTAAAGTATTCGATTTGGGGGCCAAACTGTCCGACCCGATCAATCTATCCATAGGACAGCCTGATTTTGACATGCCGGCCGATGCACGTAGCGCGGCCATAGAAGCGATTAACAGTCGTCGAAGTGGTTATACGCCCACGCAGGGTCTGGCGCCACTCCTGGCCACACTGCAAGAGCGTCTGGATAAGAAGTTCCATTCCCAAGGCGGCCATCGCGTCTTTACGACCAGCGGAACCAGTGGCGGTCTCCTCCTGGCGGCACTGGCGTTTGTGAATCCGGGCGACGAAGTCATTCTGTTCGATCCGTATTTCGTTATGTATGAAGCGTTGGTCAAGATGGTCGGCGGCGTGCCGGTTTTAATCGATACGTATCCCGACTTTACTTATGACGTTGACAAAGTGGCAGCGGCCATAACGCCCAAGACGAAAATGATTCTGTTCAACTCACCGGCCAATCCGACGGGTCACGTTGCAACCCGCGATGAGGTTAAGGCCATTGCTGAACTGGCACGCGATAAGAATATTATGCTCGTAAGCGATGAAATTTACGAACAGTTCTGCCATACGGAATTCGTTTCGCCCGCGGCGTATAATCCGGACACACTCGTTCTCGGCGGCTATAGCAAATCGCACGGTATGCCCGGCTGGCGAGTCGGGTTCGCCTACGGGCCGGCCCCGGTTATTGAAGTCATGCTCAAATTCCAGCAGTACACGTTCGTCTGCTCACCCCAGGTTTCGCAATGGGCCATTCTCGGCGCGTTGGATACCGATATGTCAACGGAAATCGCCAACTATCGGCGTAAGCGCGACATGCTGCTCGACGGCCTTTCCGACCTGTACGAAATCGCGCGGCCGGAAGGGGCCTTCTACATGTTCCCGAAAGCCCCGTGGGGAACTTCGTCCGAATTCGTCGAGAAAGCCATTAACGAATATTCACTGCTCATTATCCCAGGTAACGTGTTCAGTGCCCGGGATACACATTTTCGCATTTCCTACGCCGCTAGCGACGCAACCATTGAACGTGGTATCGATGCGCTTCGCAAGCTGGCCAAACGCTAATTCCGTTACCAACACCACCAATCGATTTGGGAGAATCATTAATCATGACCAAGAAGAAAGCTGTACTCGCCTACTCCGGCGGACTTGACACCTCCGTTATTCTCGGATGGCTTATGGATAAAGGCTATGAAGTCCACGCCGTTTATATCGACCTCGGACAGCCTTGTGAAGATCGACTCGCGATCCGCAAAAAGGCGGAAGATATTGGCGCCGCTTCGGTGCGATTCATTGACGTTCAGGAAGAAGTCTGTCGCGACTTCGCCTTTCCCATGCTGCAGTGGCAGGCGAAATATGAGGCCGTCTACCTGCTCGGAACCTCTATTGCCCGTCCGCTCATTTCCAAAAAGATTGTCGAAGTCGCACACGAAGTAGGCGCAACCGCGTTCGCGCACGGTGCCACCGGTAAAGGCAACGACCAATGCCGATTCCAGTTGGCCGCGGAAGAACTCGACCCGAATATCGAAATCATTGCCCCGTGGCGTATCGATGAATTCCGCGCACTGTTCCCCGGGCGAACGGAAATGATCGACTATTGCAAAGAAAAGAATATTCCCGTTAAGGCCTCTATTGCCAAGCCGTATTCCTCCGATGAAAATTGCCTGCACATAAGCTACGAAGCCGGTAAGTTGGAAAGTATGGACATCTGCGGTCTGGACCTCGTCGAGTTCGGTATGTGTGTGCGTCCGGAAGATGCGCCCGAGACGCCCGAAAAAGTCACAATCGATTTCGAATCCGGTGTGCCGATTGCCGTTAATGGCAAGCGTATGGGCGCCTACGAAGTGGTCAAGAGTCTGAACGAAATTGGTGGCCGCAATGGTATCGGGATTATCGATATGGTGGAGAACCGGTTCGTCGGCATGAAGAGCCGCGGCGTCTATGAAGCGCCTGGTATGACACTGCTGTACGACGCCCATCGGTACGTTGAGCAGCTGACCCTCGACCGCGACCTGACGCATCTTCGCGACCGCCTCGCTCCGGAAGTGGCCGAAATGGTTTACTACGGCTTTTGGTACTGTGCGAAAATGGACGCTCTGCTCGCCTTTATTAAACAGGCACAAAAACCCGTTACCGGCAGTGTGACCCTGCGGTTGTACAAGGGCAATATCATCGTGGAAGAGCGGACCAGTCCGAACTCGCTCTACGACGAAGGAATCGCCACCATGGAAGGCGGAAACGCGTACAATCAGAACGACGCCACCGGCTTCCTGCGTATACAGGGACTGCCCGGCCGCGTTCAGGCCAAAGTTCGACCGCGTCGTTAATCGTATTTAACGAAAAACAAAAAAACAGGATTTTTATCCGTCACTTGACCCATTGCGATTAAGTGACGGATAGACTGTTTTTTGCAATTTTACACAAATACAGAATTTAATACCTACTGCCGCCATTTCTCGTAGAAGAATACTCATGGAGTCGACCTGTGGCCCTTACCGAAGTAACGTTAGATAGCGACTCGCTTACTTTTAACGCGGCGCACCTGTTGACCTTTTCCGGACCGGTATCCAGTACAGGCGAGGCGGAAAGCGTAACCGTGGAACCGTTGCACGGGCACGATTTTCGCGTTCGCGTCTCTCTGCTTGGCCCACTCAACGACGATAAAACCGTGATTGACTTCATAGCCTTTCGCGAAATCCTACTTGCTCTGCTGCTGGAGTTTCATCACAAAACCCTTCTGCCGCGAAGGAATCCGTTTCTCACGATCACCACACAAGGCAAAAACAGAATCATCAAAGTCGCGCACAAATCGCAGGCGGGAAAAACCTGGTCGCTGCCGCGTACTGATTCCCTTCTCCTGCCTGTGGTCAATGTTACAACGGAAGAGCTTGCCATGCTGCTGGCAAAACGTCTTTTTAAGTCGCTGGTCGACAGGAATCTGCTGCCGCACCCCGACAAAGATTATTGGCTGACGCTTGAACTGGAGGAGTCGCCCGGCTGCTCCGCTTGCGTCGCGGTTCCCTGAAACAGGCCCAAATGCCGGTAATAGACTTCCAGGCAAAGAATGGAAAGGGCCGTAACATAGAGCCGTCCGCCGGCGGTCCGATAGTCGTCGTATTCCGGATTCCAGCTCCCGGCCTCGGTGTGGTTCGCCGGCTCCTGCATGCCAGGGAGATTCTCGCACATGGCACGATTCCAGGTGCGCCACTGCTTCGAGAACGGACCCAAATGCTTGAGCATCATGGTCGTACTGTACCAGCCATACACATTTTGTGAATACGTTTTTTTTGTACCAGGCACATCGCTCTCTTGTGTATCCTCGTCCGGAGTCGGCTTGTGTATCAGGTTGTCCGGCTGAATGAGGAGATCGGCGCCTTTAACGAGGGCCGGATTCATGCGGTCCCAGCCGAGATAGAGCCGGCAGAGGAGACCCGTAGCCGTCATGGACGTGCGTGTCTCCTCCAAGCGGTCATTGGCCTTGCGATACGCATACTGACTCCCATCGTCCCAGGCAACGCGATCCAAAAAAGTTGTAATTCGTGTCAAGGTTTCCGGCTGAACGGACAGACCTGCCATTCGCGCCGTCTGCAATGCCATAAGACACCAGCCGGTTACCGACAGGTCGCTGTCACTACCAGGGACATAGCGCCATCCCCCCTGTTCCGTCTGATTCTCTTCCAGATAGGCAATGGCTTTCCGGGCCTTGTATTTCAGAGGCTCCAGATCCGTTCCGTTTCCCAGCCGCGACTCCATACCAATCAATTCACACAAGGCAATAGTGCAAATAGCGTGCGTATAAAAGTGGTCGTTTTGCGAGGAATTTTCCTGATAGAACAGACCGCTATTCTGCTGCTGCTTTAAAAGCCAGCTCCAGCCGCGACGCACAACGTTTGTATGTTCCCCTGCACTGACCGTGTGTCCGTCCCCGAGAAAAGCGAGCAACGCCATACCGGTCGCCGCCACCCGGTTCTCCGGTATGGCGTTCATCGACCCGTCCGAAAAAGGACCTTTCAGACTCCAGGAACCGGTCTTACGGTCCTGCTGTTTGACCAGCCATCGCAAGCCGGCGGCCACCGCGTCCTGCGTCAGTTTATTACCACCATATTTCGCTATCAGGTCATTCTTCGTGCCAGGGTCCGTCCGCCCGGAAAGCAAATCCTGAATATCCGTGCGTGAGGAATCGTATAGGACGCCTGGCGCATCGTCGCGAAACGGCAATTCCTGCTCCGGCTCCATAACAATCATCGTATCGATGCGGGCCTCCTCCGGAATCTCAATCGCGTACTCCGGACCTTCCGTCGGATTAATATTGCCTTCATCGGTGGTCAGGATTTCCAATTGGTCGCCTAACTGGTCGCTAAAAACAGCGTCGATCTGCAGCTCGGTCTTATCCGAGGGAAAGAGCACCAGAGCCAGAATAATCATAATGACAATATGCACGGAAAAGCTGAGAAGCCAGGACAGGACCTTCTGCAAGGGAGAGACATGTTCCGCGTCCGGAGTCAAAGCGAGCGACGGCTCCGCTTCCGGGTTACTTCGCGAATTCCTATTCTTATCTCTAGCGTTTGCCATCCAGAAACTCCCGGATCCTCTTTTGCGCCTTAGGTGAACTCCAACTGCGCCAATGTAACTCAACGGCGTCTTTTAATTCCTGCCGGCTTGGCAGAAACTCGTCTCGGTCTCTCATATTTAGACTTCTCACGGACTTCATTATGTCCCCGAAAAAGTAACAGCGCAAGCCTACCTTGACAACTAACTCTTCCGTTTTCGTTACCTCGTCCACAAGCCCCATCTTCTTGGCAGACCAAGAGTTGACCGGTGTGCCGCTGCAGAGCGTTTTGTAGTCCCTTGGGCCAACGAGTCGCGATAAAAACGGCCTGAGCAGTGAGGAATCGAACCCTAACTTCGCCTCCGGAAACGCCAGGGTAAACGGAATATCGACGATCTTGTAATCCGCCAGGCACATGAGGGCCGCGCCACCTCCGCGTGCCACGCGTTGGCCCACCGCGACGACATACTGCCGCTGGGTCATGATCTGACGCAGAATCTCAACGACCAGGCGGACCATCTCCAGACCCGGCGGGTCACCCCCCGCCACGCCCGGTTGCATCGCTTCATCAAGGTCAAGACCACTGCAAAAGGCATTGCCTTTCCCCACAATCATAAGCCCATCAATATCTTCCCGCGCCTTAAGTTCGTTCAGCTCATCCCGCAATAAAGTCAGCATTTCCAAAGAAAAAGCGTTGCAGCGCCGCGGCCGATTCAAAACCAGGACCGCTACATTACACGATGTGTCCACCCGATAACAGGGGCGTTCGCTCGTCCTTGCCAGAGCCGACTCCACTTCCGAAATAAACTGAAGCTGCGAGGGCGTCTGGACGGCCAACTCCGGGATGGCCAACTTACCTGTTTCCGATTCATCCTGCATTCTTAACCGCCTGTTCCTCTTCGTATTCGCTCCCCATGCGCTGTCACACCGACACTCGCTTCCGCGACACGATTCTATTATACCAAAATCATCCCCAGTACGTCAAGAACGAAAAAAAGGGACCACATCGGCCCCTTTTTATGCGTTTTCTCAACTTACTGGCAAGAAAAACAGCGCGTCTCCAGAGGACACGCCGCTCTCGTTGCTCTAAGTGAACTATTTCTTGCCCTTGGCGGCTGCGGCCGGAGTAGCGCCCGCGGCAGCTTCGTCTTTCGCTTTCTTTTTCTTCTTAAGTACAACCTTAAAGACGCGAACCTTCGGCAGACTCAGCGGCGACGTTTCTTCCGTCCACTTGTCTTGAGACTGCAATTTCTCGATTCTTTCCACTCGGGTCAAGACGTTACGCGAACGGGTAACACCTTTTTTGATTTTCAAACTCTTATCAATTGTCATAATGGTTACTCCTCGGATCCACTCGTGACCCGCACTCTTGGACAGTCTCACTGGATTCCAGCGGTACGGACCGCCGTTATGTCCCCTAATTTCCGCCACAACTGGCCCCCGGTCGGCCACAACCGGCCGCGTCAGGATACGCCCATGTATATAGCGGAAGTTAAAAATCACTACAGGAACTTTAAGTATATCAGAGACCAACCTTTCCACAAGGGGGGAATCGCCAAATTTTATTGTAAAAACAGCTAATACAGTCAAGAGAGGGTATTAGTCGAATTCACACTCCTTTTCCTTGCACCGCGCCCCGTACGTTTCTAACGGCGGAACATCATGCTCTGACGCAAGCCCCGTTCGGTGTCCGCCTTCTTTTTCGATTCTCGTTTGTCGTAATCCTGCTTGCCTTTACAGAGACCGAGCAGCAGCTTGGCCCGGCCGCCCGAAAAATAGAGCTTAAGCGGGACGAGAGTTAACCCTTTTTCCTTGGCACGGTTCGCGAATCGGAGAATCTCTCGCCGATGCAGTAGTAGTTTTCGGTCCCGTTTCGGTCGATGATTAAAGCGATTCGCCTCGGTGTACTCCGGAATATCACAATTGACCAGCCAGACCTCTCCGTTTCTCACTCGCCCATAGGCCTCCGCCAGGGAAACCGTGCCGCAGCGAAGACTCTTAACCTCGCTCCCGACCAAGGCAATTCCGCATTCGAGCGTCTCCAGAACGTTATAGTCGTGCCGCGCTTTGCGATTCTCGCTCACGACGCGTTCCGGGTTCGGGGCGTCACTATTCTTCTTCGATCCTTTTGCCATTTGATTCGTTACTCTCTTAGGTTTATGGCGACCGCATTTGCGATCTGTCGTTTCTCTTTTGTTCCGTAATTCCTTATTCCATCTCGTATTAGAAGTGCTGAATCCAGCCAAGGGAAATCAGACCGTTATAAAGCCACGGATGCGTCCACGGATTCCACACCGGATAGGCCACCGACATGACCGACAGGAAAAGGAGCAGTAGAGCCAAGGCACGTTCCCATCGAAAACGCGACATGTGGTCCAGTACCGGCAGTAAGGCCGGAATCCAAAGTGGAACCAGCGGAAAGAACCAGCGCAGCCCACAGGTCATACCACCGTAATTCCGGTCATCCTGCCCCCGCGAGACGTAAAAGACAAAAAACAGCAGGGTCAGACCAAGGACGATAGCCGCGTAACCCCGCTGTCCCCGACTTCCGCGGACCAGCCACAAGAGGAGTCCCAACATGCTTAACAGCCAGACCGGCGTTAAAGAAAATACCCCATGATGCCCCACCGTCGCGTGAAGGCAGTACGTCCATCGCGACGGCTCACCCCGGTCGATTCCAACGCGATTCGACCAATAGCTCAATCGGGCATTCTCCGCCGCGCGAACCCGACCCCCGGGGAAAAATCGATAAATATACCAATCATTGGCGTCGTAACTCGGCCCTGACACTAAACTTGCAGTCTTGGTCGGCTGTTCCGCAGTCTCGCCCACACGCTCGACCCGGTCCCGCTTCATGGCATAGGCAGGCACGATCGTCTGGTGCGCCAGATAGTTCGTACCCAGAAACGCCGCCACGACCAGCAGTCCGCAAGGGATCGCTGTGCCAAGCGTACGTACCGGGTATTTCCACAGCAGGGTCAGGCACAAGACCCCCGCAATCGCCAAAGCAGGCAGTTCACACGCGACCGCCAGAGCGCCAAAAAAACCGGTCAGCGCGAACCAGCGGCGTCGCAGATCGCCACAGACCAGCAGGACATAGGCCCCGTACATCGCCAGGACAACCGAGACAACGCCTGGCACATGATTGTTCAGCGTAACCGAAAAGGTCGACAGAAACGTTCCGAAACAGAGGAACGCGACCGCGAAAATCCGCCCCCAGTTCGTTCTGCCCAACCGTTCAATCATAATCGATAAAAGGTACCACGCCAGAACCAGGGGAATGAGATTATAGACCACCAGCAAAATCCGCGCCGTTAGATACGGTTGCTCCCGAAGCGAAAGCCCGCAAACGCGATTCAGGAGCCAGTAAGGACCGGCCATAAGGGTCGGAAGAAGCGGCGGTTTGCTCGAATACAGATAACCCGAAAAGGGATCCGCCGGCGAATATTCCTCATCCGGCAGACCATGCTTGACCATGTCGATTGTGTCCCAGCCGGAACTCTCCATGGCCTTGTCGATCGCGTAGGGAACCCACTGCCGAACGTAACGGCCTTCCGGCAGATTCCCTTTGACCGCCTGTTGCGGGCAGGAACAACCGCAGTTGCGACGCAATTGCTCCGTCGTTACAGGACCCGCGGCCTTGACAGGGACATAGCGATAGGTGCGCGATTCCGGCTCAACGAGCGCGCGAATCGTCAGCCAACGGCTCCTGTCGTTCGCGCTCAAGGTAGGTCGCTCCTTCTTCGCATCGGTCAAAAGGGCTTTGGCCGTCTTGCGAAGCTCTTGCCGAATCGCCTCTTCCTGACATCCCTGTTTTACCAGTTTCTGCTGTTTAATGGCCAATTCGTGAGGTATGCGTGCCAAACGAAGATCCTGAACCGCGCGATCCGACACGTTATCCACGGACATAATGCGTCCAAAAATCAATCCCGCCGCTATGATCATTAGCAGAAGATAGACCTCACGACGCAACGTACCCGGTTCGGATCGCTCTTGCAATTCACTCATTGTTCTGTCTCCATTACATGGAATCCCCAACGTTCCCATACGTAAAATATAGCAGGAACCCCCCGTTCCGTCAAGGGCTGGACACGGGCTCCCCCCGCGGCGACAACGTAGCCTCGGGCAAATCCCCCATTGCACACAGCTTCCGAAAGGATATAATACAGAAAATCGTGTCACGGTCACACAAGGAACTCTGTTTATGCCAATCCGAACGCCCACATCAGAAGAGCTGGAACAGCAGCGGTCACGTCCCGACCAGGAGCTGTCCTCGCCCCAATTCCATGTCGTCCTGCTGGAACCGGAAATCCCTAATAATACCGGGTCTATAGGCCGGACCTGTGTCGGTCTCGGGATGAAATTATGGCTCGTTCGTCCCCTGGGTTTTCAGATCAACGACCGGCAATTACGTCGCGCCGGACTCGATTACTGGCCCCACCTCTGCTGGGAAGCTGTTGATGACTGGGACATGCTGCTGAAGCGTCTGCGTCATTCGACAGGCACGCCGGCTCCGCGACTCTGGTTCTTCAGTAAAAAAGCCAGTCATCTTTACACGGAGGTCGCTTTTCGGCCAGGCGACGCTTTTGTCTTCGGTCGGGAATCGGTGGGCCTGCCGGAATCACTACTGCAAGAGCACGCGGAAAACTCGCTACGCATACCCACCTCCGACCGCATTCGCAGTCTGAACGTCTCGGTCGCCGTCGGCGTCGTCGCGTTCGAGGCGGCGCGTCAGGTATCGTTATTATCCCTATAATCCTTTTATACTGCGTATTCCTCTTCTTTGGTTATATTTTTTCTTCCTTTTAGATTTTGCTCATTTTGGACGATTCCTATAATACGGCTTTCACTCCATCCTGTGAGCAAGTCGAAGATGCCATTATTATGAAATTTCCATGAAGCGAACGTCAGGGGACAGACGGACGCCTCCTCCTATACAAGAACCTCAAATTTTGGGGCTAAGAAGGTTTTTTGAATGAGAGACGATGATTATCTTTCCAATAGCGACCTGGATCGCTATGATTCCGGACTACAGTCTCCCCTGGAGACCTATTTACGCGATATCAATACAACCGCGCTTTTGACCGCGGATGAAGAGACCGAGCTGGCCGATGCTATTGCTCAGGGCGATATGGAGGCTCGCGACCGCATGGTCCGCGCCAATCTGCGACTGGTTGTCAATATTGCCCGGGGATATACCGGCAAAGGCCTGAGTCTGCAGGACCTCATTGAAGAGGGGAACTTGGGCCTTTTACGCGCCGTCGAAGGCTTTGACCCCAATATGGGCACGCGTTTTTCCACCTATGCCAGCTACTGGATTAAGCAATCGATAAAACGAGCGTTAATCAACTCTGCCAAGACGATCCGCATTCCGGCCTATATGGTCGAAATTCTGTCGAAATGGCGACGTGCCAGTGCACGATTGAGCGACGAACTGGGCAGGGCACCTACGCCTGAAGAGGTCGCTCGCATGCTCGGACTGCCGCGAAAAAAACTGCCCATCATTAAAAAAGCGATTCTCATCTATAATCTGACTCCGCAAACGGACCAGACCGATTCCGGCTGGACGCTTGGCGAAATGATTATGGATGATCGCAGTCGAGGCCCCGACGAAGAACTGCTCGCCAACGATAATCTCAAGTTCGTTATGGAGCAGCTGGAGATTATGGAGCCGCGGGAAGCCGCTGTACTCCGTATGCGATTCGGGATCGGCGATTACGCGCCGCAAACGCTCAAGGAAATCGGCGAAACACTCGGTCTTACGCGCGAACGCGTTCGCCAGATCGAAACCGACGCACTGGCCCGACTCGCCGAGGCCCTGGAAGAAGGGCGACCCATTACGGTCGACCCGACAACCTGGTAAACGCTGAAATAAATCCATCGCTCCGGCTCGCCGCTACAAGCGGTTGCCCCTGTTTTACGGCATAAAAGAGACCAGGTCGGTTATGTCCAGCATGCCGACCGGGCGCCCCTGTTCGTCCAGGACCGGGAGTTCACTGATCTTTTTTTCGCCCATAAAAGTCAACGCGTCTTTCATGCGTGTCCCCACGGTTACGACTTTCGGATTACGCGTCATAACCTCATTGACCGGCGTATCGAACAGGTCATAGGACCGGGCTTCAAAGAGCTTGGCCAGGTCGCTGTCGGTAAAGATTCCGGACAGTTTGCCCGTCTTATTAATGAGCAGAATGGCGCCGGACCGCCTGCCCGGCACATGACTGTCCACGAAAATATCGCGAATTGTCTTATGGTCGAACGCGACACGACAGGCACTTACCGGGCGCATCTGCTCCTCAACCCGGCTCAGGCGGCGTCCGAGACTCCCACCCGGATGATACAAGGCGAAATCTTCGTCGCTGAATCCGCGCAATTTACTCACGGCCAAGGCCAAGGCATCGCCCAAGGCGAGCATAACCGCGGTACTGGTTGTGGGTGCCAGATTGAGCGGGTCGGCCTCGGTGAGTTCACCCAGCTCCAGAACAGAATTGGCCCCGCGACCCAGCGTATTCGTTCGCGACGCGGTCATGGCAATATAGGGTATACGCATCTTCTCCAGAAACGGAATGAGCCGTAAAATTTCCCCTGTCTCGCCGCTGTGCGAGAGGATGAGCAGAATATCTTTTGTCCGAATCATCCCGAGGTCGCCGTGAATGGCCTCGGCCGGGTGCAGGAAATGGCTCGGGGTACCCAATGAGGACAGGGACGCCGCAATCTTTTGCCCGATCTGGCCCGCCTTACCCATGCCGGAAACGATGACATTCCCCTGACAGTTCAAAACAAGCTCGACCGCCTGGAGAAACGATTCATTCAGAGTCCCCGCACGCTCCAGAATGGCTCGCGCCTCCTGCTCCAGAACCTGCCGGGCAAAACGGCTCACGCCAAGTTGCTCGCCGGGCGTCAGACAGCGAAGGCTTGGTTTTTCCTCCGTGCCGACAATGCGCAACTCTGGAGCACGCCCCGACTTGCAATCCTGCCTAACCGCATCCTGACTCATTTTCTGCCTCCTTTGCCGCAACTCACACGAAAACAGTCCCGCCGCGTCCTCGCTCCGTATCCGTTTTCGCACTCCCACTCTATTGTTATATATAATAGCATATTTCCGCCTGTTCTGCAAGCCCAGTTACAGAGATGCGAGCGGGCCGGGAACCAGCAACAACGAAAACGGAAGCCCAGCGCCGCCACGTGCCATCGTTCATCGAAAGGCTTTTGGATGATAGTCGAACGAGGGACGTTGTCCGGCGGGCCAGAGGATTCCGAGCACGTCGAAGCGTATAGGGGCGTTTGGCACTTTTTTCCACCGGACATATTCCCGGGCGGCACGTCGCATGCGGTCCATGCGTTCGGTATCGACTTCGTCGGCCGGGGCACCAAAGGCATCACTTCGCCGCGTCTTAACTTCAACGAAGACAAGCTCCAGCCGTTTCGTATCCCAGGCAATAATATCAATTTCGCACGACGGCATACGCAAATTCCGCTCGAGAATCCGATGCCGTTTGCGTTTGAGGAAACGGACCGCTTCATTTTCGCCCATGCGGCCAAAGGTGTCTTTGCGTCCGTGGACTTGCACCTTATAAGGTCGTCCTGCGTCCGGAACCACTTCCTGCTCCGGGAAAAGTTCATGGTAGAGAACTTTCAGCAGGTCCACGAATTGACGAAAAAAACCCATCGCCATATCAGACCTGAACCACCCGAATGGCATCGTCAATGTGGGCCTTTAAACTCTTTTCGACCAAGTGCTTAAGCGTTTGCGTGGCCCCGGCACAATGGGCACAGGCACCGGACAACTCCACATAGACGACATTGTCTTTTATATCGACAATTTCCAGACTGCCGCCGTCCTTCTGTAAAAGCGGCTTAATGTAGGACTCAATAACCTGCTCAATTTTCTTGGCCTTTTGATAAGGCGACAGAGGCGAGGTCGGCGCTTGAAGTTCCTTCTCCGGCTCGTTCCCGCCGGTATTCGGAGTCGCCATGGCCAGAGTGGGAAACCCGTTTGCCGCAGACGTCGGCTCCGCCTTACCGGTCCCCCAAACTTCATTGAGCAGGTCCTGAAGGCCGCCGGGCGCATGGTGACAGGAACCACAGGCACCGCCTGCTTTAATGGCGCCGGTGATCTCGGGAATCGTATGCAGATTCAGTTCCTTGATCTTGCGCTTGATATAAGGTTCGGACATACCGAAACATTTACAGACCATGCGTCCTTTGTCTTCTTCCTCTGTGTGCGACTCAATACCGAGCGCATCGAGAGCCACGCCCCGACGTCGAGCCCAGTCGAAGACGGCCGCGGTAAGTGCCTCGGCCCCCATGACGGAACAGTGAATCTTCTGCTGTGGCAGTCCTTCGAGAAAATGGACAATCTCCTCATTGGTAATCGATAGCGCTTCGATGGGCGTAACACGACGCGATTCCACGATACAGCAGAGCGCCTCGGACGCCGCAATGGCCGAGGTACAACCAAAGGTGAGATATTTGGCCGCAACGATTACGTCTTTTGTCGGGTCCTCTTCGTTTCGCTCCACCCGAAAAGTAAACCGCAAGGCATCGCCACAGGCAATCGAGCCATGCTCGCCCACCCCGTCGGGATTCTCAATTTCACCCAAATGGGAGCCTGGCTTACCCTGAACGGCATTCATGAACAATTCTTTTGTCTTTTCGCTATATTCCCAACCCATCTGATTTTCTCAATTCTCTCTCTTTTTGTACTGCCGGCACGCCGGAGTCGCCCCATTTTTGCCACCACGGAAGAAAACGGACGCGCCTGGTCGAACTTCACACTCTTATTATACCGAACTTTTCAGCTTTTCTATTGGGACCCCCCTTTTTTCTTTTGCTCTGACTGGGATAATAAAATTAAAGCGCCAAGCGTAAGAGAAACACGTGACGCGTTCTTGTTGCGTGTTTTATGTTCCAGGGATGACAACAATAACAGAGAGATAAGCAGACATGGCATCGATAAAACTGCTATCAGCCAATATGATCAATAAAATCGCGGCGGGCGAAGTCATTGAGCGTCCGGCCAGCGTGGTTAAGGAGTTGGTCGAGAACGCAATAGACGCCGGTGCCAGCCGCATAGAATTAACGATCGAAAAGAGTGGTTCTGACCTAATTCGAGTAATAGACGACGGTTCCGGCATACCGCGAGATGAGCTTCCGCTGGCGCTGACCTCGCACGCAACGAGTAAAATTGCGGAAACAGACGATCTTTTCAAAATCCTAACGCTCGGCTTTCGGGGCGAGGCGCTGGCCTCGATCGCGGAAGTCTCGCAATTACTCGTACGCAGTCGGACGGCCGCGACTCCGGAAGGCGCCGAGATTACCTCTCATGGCGGGGAACTGTCCGCACCGGCGCCCTGTGGCGCTCCGGTCGGCACCTGTATTGAGGTCCGCAATCTCTTCTTTAATATTCCCGCACGCCGAAAATTTCTCAAAAGTGCCTCGACCGAGTTCGGACATATAACAGAAGCGGTTATTCGACTGGCGTTGCCCTATTATCAGATTCATTTCGTGCTCCGCCACAACGGTAAAGTTGTTTACGATTTACCTCCTGTTGCCAGTATGCTCCAGCGTATCGACCGGCTTTTCGGCTCCGAGCTGGCCGGGCGACTCATTCATGTCTCCAACGCCAACCGGGATTCCAACGTTAAGCTCTCCGGTTATGTCGGGCATCCTGACGCGTCGCGCCCTAACAATAACTTACAGTATCTCTTTCTAAATCAAAGGTTTATACGCGACCGTTCGCTGGGCCACGCTCTGTCAGAAGCCTATCGCGGGCTTTTGCCAGTCGGACGTTGTCCGGTCTCCTTTCTTAACGTGTCGCTCCCCCCTGACTTCGTCGATGTGAACGTGCACCCGACCAAAAACGAAGTCCGGTTCGCCGACCCGAGTCGCGTCTACTCCAGTCTCTTGGGCGCGATCCGAGAGGAATTTCTGCGAAGTGACCTGACCAGCCGTCCGCGATTCGATACCGGGGCGAGTCAAGACGCAACTCATTCCTGGCAAACGAACAACGAGCGTGACCCGCAGACGGCCCTGGATGATTCCACCTCGGAGGTCGTGCGGAACCAGATTCTCGACTGGGCGCAAGGCAACGCTCTGGCTCCGTCCCCGGTCAACAGGGAGGTACGCCCGTCCCCCGCGCGGAGCGAGTCTGCCCCGGTCACGTCCCGTCCCGATGTAACTCCTTATCCTATGAGGGATATAGACCGTGCCCGACTGATCAATCCGAATCATCTCCCGGCCTTTTTGCCGTTTCCGGAGTCGGGTTCAAATCTGGCGCTGCATCGCCTTGCCGCGACGGACGAAACCGGCGGGCCGAAAGACATCCCACAGCTTGGTGAAGAACAATCGGGCTACTTGGCCTCGCCTGTGGGGGAAGAAGACGTCGAGGAGGACGGGGATTCCAATTGCGGCCACGCCGCGGCACAACTGCCGACAACGCCTGACGGGCACCCGGTGATTCAAATTCATCAGCGGTATCTTATTTTTGAGACAGAAACCGGCATGGCCATTGTTGACCAGCACGCGTTGCATGAACGCATTTTGTACGAAAAAATCCGATCGCAGATGGAACAGGGGAAACTGTCGGGTCAAATGCTGCTTGTCCCGGTGGCCGTTGACCTTACGCCTCCTGAAGTTGCGTGCGTACTTGAGAATAAAGAGACTTTAGCCGAGTTCGGTTTGATTGCGGATACATTTGGTGGTAATACAATCATAATTACGGGTTATCCAACGATCGCGGAACGATTGAACCCGGAAGACGTGCTGCACCTGCTCCTGACTCCGCTGATGAATGGCCAGAAGCCAAGTCGGACGGACTTACTCGACGAAATGATGCACCAAATGGCGTGTAAAGCAGCAGTTAAGGCGGGCGATTTTTTGCAACAGGAATCGATTCATGAGCTTTTGATTCAGGCCCAGGAAGAGGTCCGCTCGCACCACTGCCCGCACGGCCGCCCTTCCACCCTCGTCTTTACCTGTCCGGAACTGGATAAGCTGTTTAAAAGGACTTAAGGGTCCTTGCAGGGGTTTTTAGTTGTGGTATAATTGGCGCGTATGCCTTTTGGAAACAGAAGGGACACAAGTGTATTACGTCCGGCAAGCCCCCCGGGCACGTGTGGGAAATTTGCGGTAAAACAGTTCCTGACCCTGCGGCATCGTAGAGTAGGGAGCGAGCGTAATAAAGGCAGTTAAGTTTATCGTAGCGAAAGGACAATGGCGTTTGAACAGTCAAAGGGACTGTGAGCCGCCTTGCTCCGGCGCTACCAAGAAAAGGAGAATTGTACTGTGGCAGTCAATGTTGGTATCAATGGTTTCGGTCGTATCGGTCGTCTTGTTTTCCGTCGCATGATGGAAACCCCGGAAAAATTCAATGTCGTCGGTATTAACGACCTGACCGACACAAAGACGCTGGCCACCCTTCTGAAATACGACAGTACGCATCGTCGTTTCAAAGGCGAAGTCAGCTATGACGATTCGAACCTCATCGTCAATGGCAAGAAGATTCCGATTTGTGCGGAAAAAGATCCCGCAAGCATTCCGTGGGGTAAGCTCGGTGCCGATATCGTTCTGGAAAGCACGGGCCTGTTCACCGCGCGTAAAACGGCTGACAAAGCGGGTTACGACAGCCATATCGACGGCGGCGCCAAGAAGGTCGTTATTTCCGCTCCGGCGAAAGAAGTTGACCTGACCTGTGTACTCGGCGTTAATGGCGACAAGCTGAACAAAGACCTCGTCTTCGTCTCCAACGCGTCCTGCACGACCAACTGCCTGGCACCGGTTGCCAAGGTCCTCAACGACAAGTTCGGGATCGTCAAAGGCCTCATGACCACCGTTCATTCCTATACGAACGACCAGGTCACGCTCGACAAGCCGTATAAGAACATCTATCGTGGCCGTGCCGCCGCGACCAATATCATTCCGACCACGACCGGAGCCGCCAAGGCCGTCGGCGAAGTCATTCCGGAAGTCAAGGGTAAACTGACCGGTATTTCCCTCCGCGTTCCGACCCCGACCGGAAGTATCGTTGACCTGACCGTCGAAACCGCCAAGCCGGTTACCCCGGAAGCTGTCAATGCCGCCATGAAAGAAGCGGCTGAAGGACCCATGAAGGGCATTCTCGATTACAACGAAGATCCGTTGGTCCTCAGCGATATCGTTGGCGACAGCCACAGCTCCGTTTTCGTTCCCGAATGGACCTACGTTATTGGCGACAATATGGTTAAGGTTCTCTCCTGGTACGATAACGAATGGGGTTACAGCTGCCGCGCCGTCGACCTGATCGAAAAGCTTGGCAATATGTAAAAAAGCTTAAGCGACGTTCCCATCACGCGGACTGTGGGTCTGGTGTTGGGAATGAGCCACTGAACGAAGGCCGGTTGCAGAACTTCCGGCAGAAAAATAAAAAGAGCTCCCGACGTAATGTTTGGAGCTCTTTTTGTGTCGACGGTCGGGTCAAACGATTCTGTCTCGTCGGACTTCTTTGTCAGACTCCTTTTCTAACCGGTTAGACTTTTAAAAAGATTTTTCTCTTATACAGGAACAGCAGGAACGTCCAGCAGACGGCCATATAGCCAACGGCAAGAATAAGCTCGGCGACGACAGGAGGGAACATAGCAGCGAAATTACCAAAGAAGAAATCTCGGGCAGGTTCAAAGTTCACGATCCGCTGGGCCATATAAATCGTTATGGAGTTCATACCAACAACGAGAAAGATCCACATCCCCCAACGAAACTTCCTAACGTCGATAAGATAATACAGAACCGCCAGAACGACCATGGAAATACCGCCAACGAAACAGGTAAACGAACTTGTCCACAAATTCTTGTTGATGGGGAAACAGGAATCCCACAGATATCCTATTGCCGTTAAGACAAGTCCGGCCAACAGGAGACACAGGGCTTTTCTGCCGGACGCCTTTTGACCTTGCCGAATACAACTCCCGGTCATCATACCGAGCAAAGCGGTCACAATAGCCGGAATGAGCGAAAGAAGTCCTTCCGGGTCGTGGATTTCGCGATGAAGTCTGCCCGGCAGACAGCAGCGGTCGACGTAGCCGACGAGCGACCCTTCCATTTCGAAGCCTCGCTGTACCTGTTCGTTCGGGTGCAGGAGCGACTGGAATCGCGATTGAAATGCCTCACGGGTAAACCAGTCGTGTGGATTGGTGTCCGGGGCCGGTACCAGCGCCAGTAAGAGCCAGTAGCCGACAAGAATCAGCACGACGAGCAGTAGTTGCGTCCGCACGCGCGAATTCATGAACAAGACGGCCGCGCCCAGCCAGGCAAGTCCAATATGGCCCAACACACTCGCGTATCGCATATTCGCGAAGTCAAACGAGACCGTGTTGTTATAGAGTATGCCCAGCACGACGAGAATAAGAGCACGCGTACACAGCTTGCGATAGATGGCCGCGCTCGACTTCCCCTGACTCCTCTGTTTGGCAAGAGAAAAGGGAAAAGAGACCCCGGCTAAAAATAAAAACGTGGGAAATATCATGTCGTGATGCCGAATTCCATGCCATGAAACATGGTTCATCTGCTCGGCGATTGTATTCCAAAAGGAGCAGGGAAAGCAGTGGGCAATCGCGATAACGACGCCTGACAGACCCATAATAAACATCATATTCAAGCCACGAAAAACGTCCAGCGATAGGAGGCGATCACTGCCCGACGCCGGAGCCTTGTTCTTTTGTTCCGTTTCCATCGTTCCTGTGTCCTTGTTGAAATTCGCGTGATGGGACGATCCTGCCGTTACGATCGCCGACCACTCATTATAATCTACCATGCCGCATGGAAACGTCAAGAGGTTGTCATTTGTCACGATGTTCGCGGCTGTGCTGCCCTTACAGGGCGTGGTTTTTATGAGATCGTTGCCCCGGGGAACTTGGCGGTGCGGGAGATCCGTTTTCGTTATCGCAGGTTCCCGAGCTGCTAATCGGCCAGTGCATGGGCGAGGGTTTCGCTCAGGGTGGGGTGCGCATGGACTACCGCTTGCGCCTGGTTAAGGGTCATGTGGTGCGTTACCAGCAGAGCGGCTTCAGCGATCAGGTCAGAGGCGTGCGGACCGATTATATGTACGCCGACAATAATATTTTGTGCGTTCAGGAGGATTTTGACAAAGCCGTCGGACGCGCTCATGGAGCGTGCCTTGCCGTTGGCGGCGAAGAGCGACTTACGCACGGTCACAGGAATATTCTGGGCCGCAGCCTGTTCACTGGTGAGTCCGACACTGGCGATTTCCGGGCATGTAAAGACACAGGCAGGAATCGCATGACGCGGCACGGAGACTGCGTTCGATGTGAACATGGCGGTAACGGCGGCTCGGGCTTCCGCCTCGGCAACGTGCGCAAGCATACCGTGGCCAACGAGGTCGCCGATGGCATAGACGCCTGGCAGACTTGTTTCAAACCGCTCATTCACGGCGAGGAAACGGCCGTTGCGCGTGAGCGCGTTTGTAACGTCGGACGGCGGGACGACCGGCAAACGCCCAACGGCGACGAGAACCAGGTCAGCAGGAATACTGGTTTCGCCAGTTGCATTTTCGAAGAGAACGCGATTCTGCCCGTCGTCGTGAATCACGGCGGTAAGTTTCGAACCGGTCTGAATGGCAACGCCACGCCGCTTGAGTAGTGCGGACAGACGTCGGCCCAGCTCACGGTCCATAGCGGGCAGGAGGGAGTCCATGGCCTCCAGGACGGTTACGTGTGTGCCGAATTCCTGAAAAATCGACGCGAACTCCAGTCCTATAACACCACCGCCGAGCACGACCAGTTCACGCGGGACTTCCGTCTGATTCAGCATGGCCGTCGAGTCGATAACGCACGGCAAATCGGAACCGGGAAAGACCGGCCGGGCAGGTTGCGAGCCGGTTGCCAGAAGAATTCTTTCGCTGGTCACGGAAGAGGTCGCGCCGGCTGCGTCGATGATTTCCAGTTCGTTAGCCGCAGTTAGATGGGCCGTTCCGTGAAGTAGAACAACGCCTGCCTTGACGAGCAGGGAATCGAGTCCTTTGCGAAACTGGTTAATCAGTTCGTCCTTTTTCGCCGTCATTTTAACCAAATCGACATGGAGCGACTCGGGATGAAAAACGAGACCATTCTCGCTGGCCGTTTTCAGTTCACGTATGACCTCGGCCTGATGAAACAGGAACTTCGTCGGAATACAGCCGCAGTTCAGGCAGGTTCCGCCCAGCGAGTCGCGTTCAATAAGGGCAACGTGTTTACCCATCCGTGCCGCGTAAAGGGCCGCCTCTGTCCCGCCAGGCCCACCCCCAACGACAATCAGGTCAAAAGAGGAATCGGTCATGAGTCAGGACTCCACTTCCACTTCCGGCTTGTATTGCAGAACGGGATGCCGCGCGGCACGCGTATCGTCGACGCGGCCAATAACAGTCGTGTGCGGCGCACCGTGCACCAGTTCCGGTGTTGTTCGGCATTCTTCGGCGATTTGCTTCATGGCAGCAATAAACTGGTCAAGTCGCTCTTTCGATTCCGTTTCCGTCGGCTCAAACATCATGGCTTCCGGCACGATGAGCGGGAAATAAATTGTCGGCGGATGATAGCCAAAATCCATAAGGCGCTTGGCTATGTCGAGTGTGTGAATTCCGGCTTCTTTCTGACGCGCCGAGGTCGCGACGAATTCATGTTTGCACAAAACATTAAACGGAATCTCGTAATCGTCGGCCAATTCGTGACGAAGATAGTTGGCGTTTAAAACCGCATGCTGGCACGCGTCGCGCAGACCGTGCGGGCCGACCGACTTGATCCACGCATAAGCCTTAACGCAGACGCCGAAATTGCCGTAAAACGTTTTTACCTTGCCGATTGACTGCGGACGATTGTAATCGAAGCCGTAACTTCCATCTTTGCGTTTAATAATATGCGGGACGGGCAGGAAGGGCGTGAGGAATTCCTTAACGCCTACAGCACCGGCACCGGGGCCACCACCCCCGTGCGGCGTGGCGAACGTCTTGTGCAAATTAAAATGAACGATATCGAAACCCATATCGCCGGGCCGCGACATGCCCATAATGGCATTGAGATTGGCACCGTCGTAGTACAGGAGACCACCCGCTTCATGTACAAGTTTTGCAATTTCCTCAATGTCCGTTTCGAAGAGGCCGAGCGTATTCGGATTGGTCAGCATGAGACCGGCGACATGATCATCCAGTTTCGCTTTCAGGTCGTCGAGCGAGACGCGTCCGAACTCGTTGGATTTGACTTCCCGAACCTTATAGCCAACAACAGAAGCCGTGGCCGGATTCGTTCCGTGCGCGGAGTCGGGTACGAGAATCACATTGCGCTGCTCATCGTTCCCCTGCGATTTATGCCAGGTACGCAGAATCATGATTCCGGTCATTTCGCCATGGGCACCTGCGGCCGGCTGAAGTGTAAACTGGTCCATACCGCCAATATCGGCGAGCATGAGCTGGAGTTCGTAGAGAAGTTCCAGTGCCCCTTGCACCGTTTCTTCCGGCTGATACGGATGCACATTCGTAAAGCCGGGCAGATTCGCGAGAAGTTCGTTTATCTTCGGATTGTACTTCATGGTACATGAGCCGAGTGGATACATGCCGGAATCGACTCCGAACGCACGCGTTGACAGTTCGGTAAAATGTCGAACGGCTTCCACTTCCGGCAGTTCTGGAATGCCCAGGTCGGTCGTTCGCCAATGGTTTTCCGGCAGGGTTGCCTGCAGGTCAATTTCCGGAAGCTCCTGAAGGGGGAATCGAAATGAATTGCTCCCTTTACTATTTTTTTCAAACAAAAGATTCATGCGGTCACCTCTTTCACTTCGGTCGATTGGCAGTTGACGAATTCCTTCATGCGCAGGACAAGTTCGTCGACTTCTTCCCGCGTGCGTCGTTCGGTAAAGGCCAGTAAAAGACCACCGTCGAGTTCGTAACCGCCAATAATACCGTTTTCCAGCAGATATTCATTCATGGCGTGAGGGTCGCGTATCGAGACGACGAACTCGCGAAAGAAGGGAGCATGATAAGGAAAATGGAATCCTGCTTTTGTGAATTCTTCCCGCGCGTACCAGGCGAGGCGATGAGAATTGAGCGCTGCCTGTTTCAAACCCAGTGGCCCCACAAAGGCGAGATACATGCACGCGGCCAAGGCACAAAGCGCTTCATTAGAACAAATATTGGAATTGGCTTTCTCGCGACGGATATGCTGCTCGCGTGCCTGTAAGGTGAGAACGAACGAGCGCTGACCGCGTGAGTCGACCGTCTCGCCCACGAGTCGGCCGGGTATCTTCCGCATAAGTTTTTCCGTCACGGCCATAAACCCGAGATGAGGCCCGCCGAAGTTCATCGGATTACCCAGCGGCTGACCGTCCCCGACGGCGATATCGGCGCCCCATTCGCCAGGCGATTTCAGCAAGGCCAAAGCAATCGGGTCAACCGACATAATCACCATCGCGTTAACCGAACGGGCCAAGGCAACCAGCCGATCGACTTCTTCCAGATTGCCGTAAAAATTCGGATACTGAATAACGACGGCCGCCGTCTGGTCATTCAGGAGCGAATCCAAAGCGACCGGGTCGACAACACCGCCGGGACAGGGAATATACTCCACGGCCATTTTCCCGGAAATGGCATACGTTTCGACGATTCGGGCATAATCCGGATGTAGTGAGGTGGGCAGCAGTACGCGTTTTTTCCCTGTTACCTCCGCAGCGATCTGACAGGCCTGTGCCAGCGCACTTCCGCCACAGTACAGAGACGCGTTGGCAACGGCCATACCGGTCAAGCGACACATGAGTGTTTGATACTCAAAAATCGATTGCAGGATGCCCTGACTGATTTCCGGCTGGTAGGGCGTATAAGCAGTGTAGAATTCGGAGCGGGCAAGCAGATGGGAAACGGCAGCGGGTATGTAGTGGTCATAGCAGCCGGCCCCGAGAAAGATGGGGCAATCTTCCGTACAGACGTTATCCAGAGCGAGCTGTTCCAACTGGCGACGCAAGCTCATTTCGGAGAGTCCCGCGCCTTCGGGTAACGTACATTTTTTGCGAATATTTTCCGGAATATCAGCGAACAGGTCGTCCAGGGACGAGAGCCCCAGGGTCTGGAGCATCTCTTTGACCACCGGGTCAGGATTAGGTGTGTATCTCATGGTGAATGGTTTCAAAACGAGCCGGTCATTGGGAAAAAATTCCGCAGACCGACTCTGGATGAGTGAACTTATAGGAACGGCACTCCTGCCGCACAATGGAAAAGCGACCTCGAAGCAAAAAGGAAATTCTGTACGACGTCGCACTTATCGACCGCGACCGCGGACTGCGGACCCAAGAGCCAGCGCAATTGAGTCCGCCGCGTCGCATGGCCAGGCAATCAGTGTTTGCCGTACTTCATGGTTTTGCCGGTGCGTTGCGCCTGCATGTACGCCTCCAGAGCGCGCATGCGCGGGTCGTCGCCACTCATGGGTTCCGCGCGGCATGGGTTTTCCAGGCACCAGTTGGCCATATCGCGCAGTAGCGCGGCGCGCCCGAGCTGGACCTGAAATTTCGGGTACGTTTCCGCGTGCGTGCCTTCCGCGTCCGGATGACACATGTCACACGACGTCGCGTTCGTACTGCCGAGAAGGTCCGCGTTGTGGAAAATGAGCGAACCTTCCACGACGAGCCTTTCTGTTTCTTTTTCCCACACAATGGTGTCCGGCACGGTATAGTTCCCGTACGTATCGCCTTGACGTTGACTGTCGGTCATGGTCGCAATGGGCTTATTGTCGGCAGGCGGCTTGATTTCATGGCGTTCAAGTTCCGCCTGGACCCAGGACGTGTCAAAGGCGCGCGTCCACTGGGAACTGGAGCCGGGAAATTCCGGTTTCGGCGTCGCGGCCGCTTGAGCCACAGGCGCCGCAGCCGGGGCCTGTGTCGCAGCTCGCGCCGCGGGCCGGTTCGTCCTGACCTTCGCCGGTGTAACGGCCAGTCCACGAGTCGAGAACTCCGGCATATGCTGCCAGAGCAGAGTCAAGAGCAGGCCTGTGCCAAGTCCCAAAAGGAACAAGACTGTTGATATTTTTTTCATAGGTTCTATCCTTTGTTATTTCGACTGTCATACCCGAATGACTCCCTCTCTCTACCTCTATGAGTGTATAGTCTGGTCATCATTCGCGAAATGGTTATTGTTCTCATACGCTAAAGCGACGGCACCTCAATAAGAGGGCAAGTTCGGTCGCTTGGGTCGTTGCTCTTCGCCGTCGGAGGCAAGATAGGCCGCGGACACCAGAATCGGGTCCCGATTCCATATCTTGTAGACCTTATCGACCAGTCCGTCGGCCGTTATGTGCAATTCACCATTGCCACAGCCGTCGGCCGGGTTGAATGGATCGGACCGGTTCATCATAACCGTTAATTCCGGATTACCACTCGGCGCGTACGGCCAGGGCCACGCCGTGGAGAGCAGCCCGTGAAAATCAATGTTACCGATCCGGTTGGTCAGCATTTGGTGCGTGTGACCGTGAATAACCGTCATCGTTTTGAAGCGGTTCAGAATGGCCTGTACTTCCTCCGCGTCCTCCGTCCAGAAGTTCCAGTTCTTATATAAATGGTAGAGCGGAGAATGGGAGAAGAGGACCACCGGTTGCTCGTCGCTGAGCTTCGCCAGATCGTCGGCGAGCCATTTCCGCGTCGCTTCCCCAACGGTAAACGGACGCTGAAGATGGTTATCCAGTCCGGCTACGGTTTGCATACGCTCCAGGGGCGTCATATTGCGTGCGGTCCAGAAATCTTCTTCCAGCACACTCATAATGCAAACGAAATGAACTCCTTTGTGGTCAAAAGACCAGCAGGGAGAACCGAAAAGCGATTGCCACTTTTCGCCCATATCGAAATACCAGTCGTGCTCACCGACCATAATGTGGAGTGGAGCTTTGAGGTTCTTGAGAATTTGTGCTCCGAGTTCCAGTTCCTCCGGCTGCCCCAGCTGCGCCAGGTCGCCCCCATAGAAGACGAAATCCGGCTGCTCTTCCAACGCATTAACGTCGTCCACCGCACGCATAAGCGCATTGGCGAACCGGTCGTTCTTCGACTTAACGTATAAATGCGAGTCGGAAATATAGGCAATCCGGAACGGCTCGACCTTCGCCGCAGTTTCGTCGGCAAAAGCGACACTGGTAAACGAGCCGAGGCCAAGTTTGCCAGCCGCCGCAGCTGCCGCAAAACTTCCGGCCGCAACCTTTAAAAACGAACGCCGGTCCAAATTCTTCAAATCACGAAAAAATTCCGTGCGTTCACGTTCCACCCGCGTTTCAAGATTCTCTCTTCGGTATCGCGTATTCATTTCGCTTCTCCTTTCTTTTCAAACAGCAGGACAGAACGACTTGATTTCGCGTCGTCTTTGTGCGGTCGCGATTGCGCCGCTTGCGCTTTCTGCAATTTGTATTGGTTCTGATTCGCGTCGGCAAAACGGACATCCGTTAAGCTGAACAGGAATTCCACCAGTTGGTCTACCTGGCGATCCGTCAGATTCAGCGGCTCTATGCCACCGTCCAGATAAAGATTCGGTTCCCCGCCCTTATTATAATGGTCAATAACGTCCCAAAGAGTATTAAAGGAACCATCATGCATATAAGGACCGGTAATACCAACATTGAGAATCATAGGCGTACGGAACGCGCCCATATCGGTTGAATTCTTCGTAACGAGGAAGCGGCCGAGTTCACCCATACCCGACGAAAGCGCCAGCTCGTCCAGTTTCGCTTCGGAGGAATCGGTAGCCAAAGCGTGCAAGGCCTGTTGGGCCAGAGAGGTAAAATCCTGATGCAGGGCCGATACCCCTATATTATGGAACTTGTTATCTGTCCCAAGCGGATTGGTTGGGCTGATCTGATGGCACGAATTGCATCGTCCTTCACGATTAAAGAGAATCCAACCCGCTTTGGCATCATCACTTATGGCGTTGTCGTCGCCTTTGAGGAACCGAAAGAAGGGAGAATCCATAAAGACGAAAGTCCGCTCAAAAACGGCCAGAGCGTTTCCGACGTCTTTGTAATTTACGTCCCGGCCATAGGCCTTCTGGAACATTTCCTTATAGACGGGGTCATCTTTGATCCCTGCTATGATGGTATTTTCGTCCATCGGCATGCCCATTTCAATCGGATTGATAATCGGCTGCATCGCCTGATGTTCAATCGAAGGCGAGCGTCCGTCCCAGAACATGGTGTGGTACAGGGCAATATTCATGGTCGTGGGCGAGTTTTTCGTTCCGAACTGTTTAATAACCTTATCGTCTTCGAGTCGGTCGACCCCTTCGGAGGTGGGTCGGGCGTCGGCAAAGGCCTTGGTCGTGTCGTGGCACGAGGCGCAGGCGACCGTGCCGTCGCGCGAGAGCCGTTTGTCAAAATAGAGCTTCTTCCCCAATTCGACGCGTTCGGGCGTGGCTTCATTGCCTTCGGGGACCAAAGCATTGTAATATTCGGAGGCGACACCCGGTATGGTGGTGTCGTACGGATTCGTATCCTTCTGAAGTTGTTCCAGAGCCTGGAGTTGCACTTCTGGAATCGCCGCTCCATGTTCATCAAGGGTCTTATCCGCAGACATGCCCGGTACGGGCAAGATCAGCACGACAGCGGCAAGAGCAAGGCCGGTCGCACGACGGATCTGGTGACTTATTATTTGTGTTAGCACGTTGGCTTTCCTTTCCTGACAACGAGTTTTCGTTCTTTGGAAGCGTTCACAGAGCGGTTATTTACGTTTCACCGCCTTGTTGTTGTCCCGATTTCGGGTTATCTACCTGATGAAAATATGAAATGACACCAAACGTTTATCAAAGACGGGCCGGACTTACTGTTGTTTCTTCCTAAGCGACGAAAAAAACTAATAAACAGCGTCTATAACCCGATGTCTCTGTTACCTTCTTCCCCCAGATTCCCCCGTAGAATGCGACCGGCCTGATGACAAAATAAAAAACCGTCACAAACACTGAAAAATCGAAGTATCAGTACTATAAATATACCAAATAGTTCCGCGGCGTCAATGACCCGAGCGACTCCGCCTCTTGACCGCTGGCCAGCGTTCGGGTATAATGGAAGATAGAATAGTTGGACCAAGTTTTAACGAAATCTGCAAAAAAACCAGAAAGACCCCCGGTAAAAAAGGAAAAATGTATGAAAAGTTATTTACTGTATCAAATCGCCGCCACCACGGCTTTTACGCTCCTGATGGCCGTAACGATGCCCACGCTGGCCCCGACCCTGCTCGCGGAGGAATCTGCGGGCCAGAAAGCCGGCCTTGACATTCCCCGCTCACAGGAAGACGACCTGGCCATTCTCGAGGCACGAAAAAAACTTGTCCAAGAGGCACAAAGCGTCGACCTGACACAAAAGCCATGGCTCGTCGAGACCGCTCGCCTGTCGGTCAATCATCCGGCGCTGCTCCGTGACCGTACTATTTGGGCCGATTCCTGGCTCTATCACACAATCGACGAAATTGCGCCCGCTGTCGAAGTGGAGAAATGGCTCACTCCGCTTCCGGACCTCAACGGTAAATTTGTCCTTATCGAAATGTGGGCCACCTGGTGCCCCCCATGTCGACGGTCGCTCCCTTATTTAAATTTTATTGCCGAAAAGTATCAGGATGATCTCGTTGTCGTCTCCATTTGCGAGACAGACGAAAACGCTATTGCCAATATGCCCGGCGCTCTCGACCTTAAGGATGTTCATTATGCGATGGCGGTCGACACGGGCCGTCGCTTTGCCAATCGGCTTAAAGTCTGGGGTATTCCGCACGCCATTCTTCTTGAACCGGTCTACGGCGGGGTCGTTTGGGAAGGTATGCCAACGTTGCCTTTGTATTCACTGGACGACGTAACGCTCGAAGCCTTTTTTGAGCAGGCAAAGATCTGTAAGGAGAAAGGCATGTTTCCCGAGAAATCGCCTGTCGTCTTCAGTGTCAGTGAACCAACAGAGGCGCAGCGCGCCTCGCGACTGCACCAGGACAACCGTGACGCGCCCGATGTTGTGGGTGACCCGACCCGACCAGTGGAGACACAACCCGAATGACACAAGGCGTCTACAGTTTGCGGGTCATTCATCTGTGTGCCTTGTTCTGCCTGTTCTGGTTTCCGGGGACCACGGTCCTCTTCGCGGCGGACTCCGTCCTCATCGTCACACCGCAAGGGGAGGAAACGACACTGCAAGGCGAAATTGAATCGCTGACCGGCTCTCAGGGACTGCTCCTGAAAGAAGCGGGGCACACTGCCTCGACGGTGATTCCGTTTCATCGCGTTCTTCGGATCGATACCGAGCGTACGGCGGCACACGTGGCAGGAGACGTCGCGTTTGCCCAGGGAGAGCAGTCAGGCGAGCTCTCGCAATACGCAACCGCGATAACGAACTACGCGCAAGCGCGGCAAACGGACGAGGTCCGGACCTGGGTTCGCGTCTGGCTTACCTGGCGACTATTACTCTGCTATGAACGTTTGGGACGCGTGGACGAAGCGGTCGGTGAATTCTTCCTCTTGTGTCGTATTGACCCGTACACACCCTTCTGGGAAAACGTTCCACTTTTGTGGACCAAGCGTGCGTTATCGACCGCGGGGACCGATACCATAACGGCCCAGGCACGCCTCTGGCTGTCCCGGCAGAAGAATCCGGCCGAACGCGAAACGCCTGCGGCTCGCCTGCTCGCTGCCAGTTATCTGCTCGATGCACCCGACCCTGCCCTCAGGCGTCAGGCACTCGACGCACTTACGCAGTTGGCTGTCTTAACGCCTTCACAAGATGCAACGGAAAGCATGCAAAATATCGTGAGCGGAATTTCCCGACTCGCCATGGCTCAACTCGTTCGCACGCGAATCGCACGCGACACAAACCCTGCCGACCTGGACCGGTTGGAAAAACTGATCGAACTTCTGCCGCCTGCGGCCACGCCTGGTCTGCGTCTGACTCTCGCGACCGGCAGAATGAATTTAAATGAAGTGGAAAAAGCCCGGGAACAATATCAGCGTGTTTCGGTTTCCCCTTGGGCCGCGCCAGAATTACGTGCCGCCGCTAACGCCCTCTTGACCAACAGGAACTCGAAGTGAAGCGCAACCGGAAATCGAAATTGCCTGTAGAACCAGCCGCTTGGAGCTTGAACTACGACCAGAATCAAGCGAATACGAATTTTCCCGGCCGCAGAATCACTTCTGTTTTGCTCTTCTATGCCTTGGGATTCTTTCTGCTGTATTTCGTTACGCGTGAGTTTTCTGTAGGACTTCCCATCCGTCGCTTCTTTCTCTGTCTCATGCCGATAATCGACCCGCAACTTATCGGTTCCCTCTGGACGGAAAATGAACCCGTTGCACTTTTGGACCGATTGCCGTG
Organism: Planctomycetia bacterium; assembly: GCA_030539295.1. Lineage (GTDB taxonomy): Bacteria > Planctomycetota > Planctomycetia > Pirellulales > Thermoguttaceae > JAUNBG01. The sequence continues at coordinate 173,362 of JAUNSJ010000005.1, forward strand.
GTTTGCCAGTGCCGCCGCTCTGCTGATTACTATCTGGTCCGTCGGTACGGTTGTGTGTGATCGGATACGCATGCCGTACGACTACGGAATCGGCCTGCGCTTCTTTTTTGCCATGGTCTGTGGCGCGTCGCTCTGTTCCGCTTTGATCGCTCTGATGGCCCTTTGCGGCTGCCTGACCGCACCGCTCTGGATTATGACAGCGTTCGGTCTGCTCGGCGCCTGTGCTTACGGCGTACGCAAACTGCGCACAGCGTCCGATGTTCACAAAATGTTACATCGGTCGCCCGGCTCCTGGATCTTTCTGACTCTGGCCCTCCTGTTAACTTTTCTTTATCTGGCCGGGTCCGCAATTCCGACCTCGGAGTATGATATGCTGGAGTATCATTTGCAAGGGGCACGCGAGATTTATGAAAGGGGGCACCTTGCCTTTGCTCCCCATAATGTGTATCTGAATATGCCGCTGGGCGTGGAAATGTTTTATTTATGGGGTATGGTTATGACAGGGAGCGTTTTTTACGGGGCGCTCGTTGGTAAAATCGTAGTCGCATCCTTTGCCCTGACAACCGCTATTGGCATAGGCGCGTTCGTGTACCATGTGCTAAAAAAGGTCGCGCCGGCCGCAGCTTCGGCGGCGATCTATTTGGCCTTTCCCGCGAATTATCTCGTCTTTTCCACGGGGCTAAACGACGGTGTGTGCGGGTTCGCAATCCTTGCGATTGTCATTATCAGTATGCAGATTCTCAAAAACCGTTGCACGTATGGTATGATGGTCCTCGCCGGCTTGGCGTTGGCATTTGCCATATCGGTCAAATACACAATGGTCGTCTTTGTCGGGATACCGTTTGCCTTATTGCTCGTTTTTGCCAGTGTAAGAGAAAAACGATGGCGTCCGGCGGTGCTCTGCTGTGTGATAACCCTGCTCGCAGGCGGGCTTTGGTACGGTAAGAATCTGATAGCGACGGGCAATCCGGTCTATCCTCTGGCGTACACAATTTTTGGCGATTCTTCTGGTACCTGGACCCCGGAGTTGAACCAGCGCTGGACCAAGGCGCACGGCCCGTCCTCCTTCAGCCCTGCAACAGCAATGGAAAAAGGAACAGAGATTTTGGTTAACAGCCGCGACGCCGCCCCGTTTGCAGCGATGGCCATTCTTTCGTTTCTTTTTGTGTGTATGCTCGGCGCGATTCGCCGTAATTCCCTGACCTCGGTCTCGGTCGGCTCCATTATTTTCTTCCTGGCCGGCTACCTGACTCTGTTCGTCTTAATCTGGTTCTTCGCAACGCATCAGCAGGCACGTTTTCTCGTTCCGGTTATTCCGGTTACGGTCCTGCTCCTGGTCTGTTCGCTCGACGTCTGTTTCGACGGCCTGCCCTCATACCTCTATAACCGCACACTCTTCCTGCTAGCGACGGCGGTCTGTGTCTCGCTTGGTATGTGTGCCATACTTCAGAGCGGCTACTTGGCACCCCTTGAGCACATGCGACGCGACCCGGAACGCTATGGCAACTGGAGCGTCTGGTTCTCGCAAAATTCAGATATTTTAAATGAGAAGTCGGAGCCGGACAAGGAGTCCTCTCTCCTGCTCGTAGCCGAGGCCAACGCGTTTGCGTATCAGCTCCCGATTCAATATTCAACCTGCTGGAATGAATCGCCCCTGGCGCAATGTCTGCACGGGGCTGTGGTCTACGATAAAAGTGGTACGCACATTGTCTCCATTTTCGACCCCGCTGCCATAAGCAACCGCCTCAAGGAGCGCGGCGTCCGTTTCATCCTCTTTAATCAGGCGGAATGGCGACGCTTTACCAGTTTCGGGAACTACGGCTTTACCAGTACCGAGATTGAGCCTGCCCTGTTCGATTTACTGGTTCAGGCAGGCGTCCTGAAATTTTATTTCCCCGAAAATTACGACTCATTTACAGAGTACAGCCGCACGGCCTTCGACGTCTACGAAGTCGACTGAATGCCCGTCGCATTGGCTTTTTCATTTTTTGCAATATCAGAGGAGCCCACCGCGTCACTCTCAGGGCGCTCGGTCAAAAGGAACGCCATCTTAACGTAAACAGCCATGACGTTCCCCTTAACTCCTCGCAATGCACAAAACAGGATTAATAATTTTCCGCGCGAATCTGGAAATAGGATTTCGGATGCGCGCACACAGGGCAGACTTCCGGCGCCTTCTTACCAACCACGATATGCCCGCAATTGGCACACTGCCAGACCATTTCACCGTCGCGTGAGAAGACAATGCCCTCTTCAATATTCTTGAGCAGCTTGCGATAGCGTTCTTCATGCTCCTTTTCGATCTTTCCGACCTGCTCGAACAGGAAGGCAATTTTGTGGAACCCTTCCGCTTTGGCTTCTTCCGCGAATTTCGCGTACATATCGGTCCATTCGAAATTTTCACCGTCAGCGGCATCTTTCAGGTTCGTTACAGTATCCGGAATTGCTTCCTCATGCAAAAACTTGAACCAGAGTTTTGCATGTTCCTTCTCGTTACCGGCCGTCTCTTCAAACAGGTCTGCTATTTGATTATAGCCTTCTTTGCGTGCCTTTGAGGCGTAGTACGTGTACTTATTGCGTGCCTGGGATTCCCCTGCGAACGCCGCCTGTAAATTCGCTTCCGTTTTGGTTCCTTTGAGTGATGCCATGATTGTGCTCTCCTTGAATCTTTCTGTTAAATTTATTGTCATTTATCCATTACAATCGATAAATGTTTTTCGCTACTTTCTTCTTTGCCATCGTCGCGGTCATTCTCTGAATCGCACGCGGCTCCCTGTATTTGACATTGTCGGCAAATACCCTGGTAACAGACCGTTAGGCCACGAACCTGGAATCCATCCGGCAAGTCCCTGGCCACGTCGTTCAAACCAAACGATGGTATGAGCCAGTCGTAAATTCGTCCGCACTCCGTGCACACTAAATGCGCGTGACCATCAGCCACGCCATCATAACGCGCCGCGGAACCCGGGTGCATGACCTTGAAAATCAGTCCCTTCGACGCAAATGAATCGAGGATGCGAAACACCGTCGAACGCGAGATCTGCGGCGCTCGCTCGTGAACCGACTTATAGACCATGTCCGCCGTCGGATGGTCTGTCCTCTCAATTAACGATTCATAGACCACCTGACGCGGCAACGTAACCAAAAGATTGGCACTGTGGCAGCGCTCGGGAAATTCCGCGAGTAAATCCGCCGGATTCGGCCTGCTAACCATAGGAATCTCCTTCTGCTTTCGGGGTTGCTATCAATCGTTCAATGCTTTACGTCTTCTTCGTCTTTTAACGCATTCTTCGCCGTCAGGTTCACTTCCCCATCGGGCACAGTTCATTTTTATCAAAACGGCCCAACCGCAAAGTGCAACGCGGCAAAATTGGGATAAAATCGCAAATGCAATTTCATCTCACATGCTATATAATACCAAATAATACAAACACTGTCAAGAGCCTTTCCAGAATTTTTTTAAAAAAGGTCAAAAAAAGTTTAAAAAACGCTTGACAAAAATGAAATGAGTGGGTATACTCATGGTATACCAAGCGAGTGCCAGAAGGTGCCGCGTTCGCAACTTAAATAAAACCAACATATTAACGATGACCTTGCAATCCAAAGAAGCTGTTTACGACCAGATTTATTCCAGAATCCTTGACGGAACCTATCCGTTCGGAACGCGTTTGACCGAACGAGCGGTGGCGGAGCAGCTTTCGGTGAGTCGCACGCCTGTGCGTGAGGCGCTGGCCCGACTCGTACAACAGGGAATCGCCTCGACCATCCCCGGCGGTGGCGTCTGCCTTAAGGAGACCAATCGCACTGATATTGTCGAATTATTCGAACTTCGGTTTTGTTTTGAGAGTTTTGCCCTGCGAAAAGCGGTCGAACGCCATGCACCCTATTTTATTACTCGCATGGAAGAATCGTGCGCGGCTATTTTGGATATAACGCGAAAACTGCGAGACGACCCGCACTCCGACAGTAAAGAGCGATGGCAAATCGTCACCAAGGCCGAAGCGGACTTTCATATGTCGATTGTCCACGCGACCGGGAACAGTCAGTTTATCCAGAACTACAATAACGCGTTATTATTAACGCAAACGCTCTGCCGATTCGCCAGTCAGGAGGAGCCTGTTTCGCTGCCCGAACTGATCGAGACCTGGTGCGACCACCGCCGTATCCTGCGTGCGATTAAAAGCGGCCAGGCGGAAAAAGCCGTTTCGCTCCTCCGCCAACATATACAAAAAGCAATTGATTTAACCTTGGACTTGTACGACCAGGAGCAATCCCGCCTCAACTCGAATATAAAATTCCCGTTGAGGGCTTTGTGAAGTTAAGTAAGTACTTTATTTTGATGAAAGGTGTGTCATGAAAATCGTTTCCTTTGTAATGGGGCTGTGCTTGGCTCTTCTGTTTGTTGGGGAGGTTCTAAAAAATTCAAATTTGCCCGATTGACGGCGAAATATGTCTTTTC
>JAUNSJ010000027.1:0-45258 GCA_030539295.1 Planctomycetia bacterium
TATTATTTTATGAATTCGCTTTTCTGGTGTTTTTTAGAACCTCCCAAAATTTGGCACGCACCCGTCGGGAACGAGAGCAGGCCCTCCCCTCTTGCCCTAAAGCGAAAAAGGGGTATTATAGAATAATTAAGAGGGTGAATTTTTTGCCTTTCGGAGAGAATCGTAGTAACAGGTTGAGAAGTAAGTCGGGTTCGTCGCCTGACGGCTGTCTTGAATTTATCACTGCCAGACAGGAATAATGTTGGCAGAAAGAGGAGTGTCGAAACGTGGCCAAGCAATCGCAAAGTGAGAGAACAACAGAGAATACGGAAACGCGAATGATTTCCGGAGCGGATATAGCAATTCAGACACTCGTCAATAACGGCGTGACAACGATATTTGCGTATCCGGGCGGCTATAGCATGCCGCTGCACCAGGCGATGACGCGATTTCGGGATAAAATACGAGTCATACTCCCGCGGCATGAGCAGGGAGGGGGGTTCGCGGCACAAGGCTATGCCCGTTCGACGGGAAAACTGGGTGTCTGTATGGCGACCAGTGGGCCAGGCGCGACCAATCTTATTACCAGTATCGCTGACGCCAAGCTCGATAGCGTGCCACTGCTGGCCATAACGGGGCAGGTGACCACCGACGTTATTGGGAGCGATGGTTTTCAGGAAACGCCTATGACCGAAGTCTGCCGGAGTATAACGAAGCATCATTATCTGGTCACGGATATTGCGGACCTGCCGCGAATTCTGACGGAAGCGATTTTTGTCGCCACAACAGGGCGTCCGGGACCGGTCCTGGTCGATATTCCCAAGAATATTCAGGTTATGCAATGCTATCCGAACTATAATGTGCAGATGGATTTACCGGGCTATTCCGGTAAGCCGCCCGTTGCGGAGCCCGAGGCCATAGAAGCCGTTGTTGCGGCGATAGGACGAGCGAAACGTCCGCTCTTCTTTATCGGGGGCGGCACGATAACGGGTAATGCCTCGGCGGCCTTGATGAAACTGGTTGAGAAGACGGGAATTCCGGTTACGACGTCCATGACCGGGCTTTCGGCGTTTCCGCGAGATCATCGACTTGCCCTTGGGATGATCGGTATGCACGGCACCGTGCCGGCGAATCGCGCGGCTGCGGAATGTGACCTGTTAATCGGCTGCGGTATTCGGTTTTCCGACCGCGTAACCGGCAAAGTGAGCGAATTTGCCAAGAGTGCCCGACTGATTCAAATCGATATTGACCCCTCGGAGATTAACAAGATAAAGAGAACGCACCTGGGCATTGCCGCGGACCTGAAAGAAGTTCTCTCGGCGGTGGACGAGCAGTTGGGAGCGGACTTTAAGGGGAATAATCTGGACGCGTGGTACGAAAAAATCGATGCGTGGAAGCGTGATTTCCCGTTGCATTACGACGAGAACTCGCCTTATATTCTCCCGGAATACGCAATTGAAACGCTCTGGCGTGCCACGAAAGATTCCGATGCGGTTATAACAACCGGTGTCGGCCAGCATCAGATGTGGACGACCCAGTATTACCATTTTAACACACCTCGCTCCTGGCTCTCCAGTTGCGGACTCGGAACGATGGGTTTCGGACTGCCTGCCGCCATTGGGGCCAAGGTAGCCCGACCGGACGCGATTGTCGTCGATATTGATGGCGACGGCAGTTTTCAAATGAATATTCAGGAAATGGCGACCTGTCATACGGAAAGTATTCCGGTTAAGGTTATGCTCCTGAATAACCAGCATCTGGGCATGGTCGTGCAGTGGGAAGATCGGTTCCACGCCTCGAATCGCGCCAATACGTATTTGGGCTGTGTGACGGACCCGGAGGCTTTCGGTAAAGGCGATGGCGTCTCCCCCAAACATCGCTATCCCGATTACCCGACCATAGCCAAAGGTTACGGATGGGATACGCTTAGCGTAGTCAAAAAGGAAGAATTGCCAGCGGCGATCGACACCATGCTCAAAAGCGACAAGCCATTCCTGCTCGACGTTCAGGTTCCTTACTTTGAGCATGTTCTGCCTATGACCCCGCCGGGCGGTACGATTGCGGACATGATTTTGAAGTGAGTACCAGTTCCCGACTGCTCTGTGCCGAAATGACAGGCAGTCGGGCAAATTTCAAGTTTTTTTACCGAGCCTGACCCCCGCACTCGTGAGGTGCTGCGGGGGTCACATAGATTCTATTTGACATAATCTTTGTTATGGCTGACAGACAAGCGGGGCTATTGTCAGAGACTCCAGACGAAAACGGTCCGGCTCATTTTGTCGAAGGGAAATGGTTCGTTCACGCATTTCCGGCAGGGTGTCGATAACGGCCCGGTCGTTGTTGATGCACAAGTCAACGAGGTCCGCTTGAATAATAAGGTCGAGGTCGATATGCCCGGACGAAAAATCGACGTTTTCCAGGGCGAAGTCACCGATCTGTATGCGGCGTCGGCCCGGATCGATTGTCAAAACTTTTCCTTCGGACAGGGTCCACTGACATCCAATGAGCGCGTCGCGCAGGGCGGGATCGAAGGTCAAGCGAGCTTGCAATCGCAGGTTGCCTGGCAGATGCTCCCAGAGTCGCTCCACGTCGCTGATATTTTCTTCTTTGGCACAGGGGGCGGCTGTTAGTGGAATCATTTCGGGCACGAATTTTTCGCCTAACGTGCCGTCGTTGCGCAGGACAAGTTCGTGGAAGACGGCGTGCCCGCCAAAACCATGTTCGCGAGACCAGGCACAGACAATGCGTCGATTGTTCTTCCAGGGCGCGGTTTTGGGAACGTTAACAATGCCGGGCATAATTGTGTCGTTTGCGCTTGGTCGCTCCCAAGGGCCAAGGGGTGAGTTGGCCATGCGATAGTAGCCGTTGGTATGTCCGACGATGAGGTACCAATTTTCACCCCATTGAAAGACGTCGGCGCATTCGGGGTCGCCGTCGCGCAAGGCGTAAACGGGCTCTTCAAGAGTCCAGTGAAAGAGGTCGTCGGAGACCAGTCGAACCAGACATCCGCGACCGTACAAGTTCGTTGTAACATACATATAATGCCGGCCTGATTTCGGGTCGGTAACGACGACCGGGTCGCGTGTGCCCCAACTGAATTCGTCGGGGAGGTAGAAGAGTGGATTCTCCTGACTCTTGGTAAAATGAATGCCGTCGCTACTGGTGGAAACGCAAATGAGACCGAAAGGTGAGCGGTTACTGCCGTCGGGCATGGTAAAGTTCATGGCCCGATTTGCATAAAATGCATAGTATGTATTATTGTGAATAAACATGGACCCGGTACAAATGGAACCTTCATTTTGCTCGTCGATGGGAACGACGAACTCGGACTGATGCTGCCAGTGGACGAGGTCGGTCGAGGTGGCTTGAACCCACTGATGGGCACCGAATCCGTTTTTACAACCATGTGAAGTGCCATGTGGATTGTCGAGCAGGTACATAAAATGAAAAACACCATTGTGAGAAAACGGCATGCAGTCGGCGACCTCAAACCTGTTGGCAGGAAGCCAGTATTGAAGTGATTCTCCGTTACCGCGATCGGTCAGTGCACGGGAATCAACACGATCAACTCCACCGGAGAGTTGTGTAATTTCTTCTTTTGATAAGGCACGATTCCACATGGCGACGTAATCCAAATCGCCGGAGAATCCGGATTCAATATTATTGGGCGTACTGTATTGAGCGCCGAAGAGCAGGGCGACCGTGGGTGCGCGCAGTTGGCCGAGTACGAAATCTTCATCGACGCACCGACCGTCGAGAAAGAGCTCCAGTTTTGCCGGAGTAATGCGAGCAATGAGGTCGTGCCACTCGGTAGCTGCGGAGTTCGGCGTGCGTGTCTCATGCAGAGGAGCTCTTGTGGTGAGCACTTTTTCGTTGTCAGTAGTACCGAGTTCGCAGCCCCAGCTCCCGTCGTAGAAAAAGAAATTCCATGCCAGTCGCTCGTGGCCGCCGTGACGCGAAACGAGGGGATAATGGTCGCGTGGAGCGTCACTGCGAAAACGAACGCAAATGGTGCGAGAATCGCTGTCCGGAAGAAGCGGAAGAGCTGGAGCAGATTCAAAGGAGAGATAGCTGGCACTTGCAAATCTTGCAACATGTCCATCGCCGCCCCGAAGAACTGATTCCTCTTGTTCCTTGCCTGAAAGCGGGACTCCCAGTTCTACTTTCCCGTGTGGAAGTAGTGTGCCGCCACCGTCGTTTTCCGAGGCGAACTGCCAAACACGGTCGGCGCTGCTGAGTGGGCTTTCTGCTTGCAGGAACGAACCGCAACATAGGAAAGTGGTGAGTAACAGAAACAACGTTTTGTGATGATATTTTGTTTTCATGGAAAAACTTTCGTGCAAAATTGTGAATGGTTAGTCTTCGGTGGAAGGGAAGATGGGGGCCATTTGCCAGGCGTCGAACGAGTCCAGAGAGGACTCACCGCCCATGGCTTTGATGGAGACACCTGTACTGTCCTCAAGAGACGGGAAGACACGTGTTACGAGTATCTGCCGGTCGTTTGCAAAGACTTCAACAATACTGCGATCGACGAAGATGCGAAGGCGAATGGGTTCACTGTCCGGAATAAAGACCTGTGCCTGTTCCGTAGGACGTTTGGCGGAATAGTTCAGAGAGGAATGACTTGAGTCAAGGTCGAGAACGGTATAATAGCCAGGCCAGGGGTCAGGGCCAACGCCATGGGCGAGTGTGCCGTGGTTGGGATAGAGAACGAGCCGGGTGTATTCGTCATTATTGGCGGAGCGGAGGACTTTGATTTCAATCGCGTCTGCGGTTTGTGGCGAGATTGTAATGTTGAATTCCATCGATCGGCCCGTTACATTTTCCAGAACGATTTCTTCATTAGCAGGCATGGTGCGCGGGGAGATTGTTATGTGGTTTCGACGAAGTGATTCGAGAGCGTCAACGGGTTTCATGAGGAGCTGGTCTTTTTCCGCAAGATTAAAGAGAATGGGTATGGACATAACACAGCCAGGCGAGGCCACCTTATCGTCGGAATTCACGTTAAAGATTGAAACAACGCCACCGTGTCCGTCGGGGAACGCAGTGGGCGCATGGAGGCCATTGGGGCCTACGGCACCGTGGTTGAGATAATCGCCACGAGAAACGAAAAATTTGTCTTTCAATTTGTCATATTGACCAATGAGGTATTTGGCGCCCCGGGTATGGCTAAAGTGAAGGAGGATATGTCGCGCGGTCGCAGGATCGCTTTGGTCACCAATGGGCCAGAAGTAGGGACAGGCACCATCATCCCAGATTTGAGAGGCGAAATCATTTTCGACAAATTGATGCAAATAATTCCAGTGGATGAGGTCGGAGGACTCAAAGAGGAAGAAACCTGGATGTTGAATTCCGGCCGCATCGAGGTCTTGATTACGATTTAAAAAAGTGCAAAAATTACACTTGCAATGATAATCCGAGCTTCCTTTTCGCTGGCATCCGGCACTTAAAATATAGTACTTCCCATCTTTTTTCCAGATGCAGGAATCGAAGACATTATATTCAACCTGTTGATTTGGGAGGGGGATGACGGCAGTGCCTGAAATTTTCTCCCAATTGAGGAGAAGTGGATCGTCTGAAACTGCGACCATTGCACCGAGATGGTTCCCGTAGTAGGCGGCCACCGCACGGTCGTTATCAATACAGACTGAGCCGGACCAGCAGTTTTCCTCCGGGCCGCGATAGAGTGCCGGAGGCAGGTCGCGCCAGTGAACGAGGTCGTCACTGCAGGTGTGTCCCCATATGATGTCACCTTCAAATACGCCCTGTACGAAAAATTGATAAAACAGATGCCATTTGCCTTTATAAAATGAAAGTCCGTTGGGGTCGCCTGATTTTCCCCGGGGCGAAGTGAAATGATACAGAGGTCGATATGGGTCGGCGGCGAGCTGTTGACGGGATTCAGCGAACGATTTCAGAAGAGGGTTCGTTCGTAGCGATTCCTCCTGTTCCGGCAGAGTTTTCGGAAAGGTGTACTGCGGCAGTTCCGAAACATACGGGCTTTGAGTTGCAGCTTCGCTCTCTTCCGCTTGTGCTGTAAATGGGAGATAAGAGGAGAGCATGCAAAGTGATAATAAAAAACAGGGAGACAATATGTACTTCATGGCAGTATAAAATTTCATCCAGGGTGTGGTTGATCGATTGAGAGTGAAACAGGTTGAGAACGTGACGAGTGCCCTGTATCTGAAGTGAATTCTGTCGATACAGGGCACGAAAGTCATTATTTTCTTTTGGATTTTTTTGTGAAGCGGTCGACAGTGAGTTCAACGGCGCGTGTACTCTTGTCGACGGTCACGGTCAGGTCGGAAGTTTCCGCGTTATTGTAGCGGGCGTCAATTAATGGTTTTGACGGCTTCGGATAGATGTCATTTGTAGGGTCGTCGTCTTCATTTTGAGGGCAGGGCAAAAGTTCTTCCGCACCGACAATAGCGACGCGCCAGGTTCCTTCCGGAATGCCATTTTCATTTTTCTCGAAGCCGACGATAAAGGTTCCATCCTGCTCAATTTTCGCACGGCCGGTTTGTATCCCATTGTCGAAAATAATGACACCGCTGGTCAGGGGTGAGTGGTCGTCGTTAAAGACAACGGTGCCCGAGACGGGGACATTTTTTCCGCATCCCACAGCGAGCAGGAGTGCGGAAAAAAGAAAACACGTTGATAGCGGCCAGGTTTTCATGAGGTGAACTTTCTATACGTATAAACGTGGTGTTGAGGATTATTCGAAGGTAACCGCATGTCCATCGTTAACGCACGATAATTGGCGTAAAATTCTTATGGACGTTGTTGTTGAGATTCCGCGCACGGAACCATCGCCGACCAGGAAGTTACATACGGACCCGGAATGCGGGGCGCCAAAGACCATATGGGGTTCGCTAACGGTTTCAATACTGACATGTTCCGGGACAATAACGGCGTCACTTTTATCAAAAGTACGCGCCATATGAGTTACGTTTGAGCCCTCGTAGGCATCGTGTCCACCCATGAGATAGGAACATTCAGCGGTACCATCGTCACGGCAGACGCCGTACGTCGCGTAGTTCGGCAGATGTTTTTCACCGATGAGGAGCTGGTTACTTGTACCATCCTGCCACCAGGCCATTGTATCGCGTGACTTCCAGGAGACAATGTGCCAGATGCTCGGACTTGACGGGTCGGAGTAAGTGATTTCCGCGAGTCGGAAAGGACTTCGCAGGTTTTGCCCTTTGCCGGTCCAAGGCCAGTTGTACCACGCCTTATTGCCGTCGATGGTGATGGTGTAATCGGTTCCGGCGTCAATGCCTTGTGTGACGACAAAAGCGTAGTCACTGACAGGACCGTCATAATGTTGAATTGTTGAAGTTCCAATGGCAGGCATTTCGCGAGGAACGGAGGGGCAATGGTAAGTGTTCACGGAGCCGAGTGCCTTTCGGTCGTCTTCGGTGAGCAGAGTGGTTGCAGAGTCCCAGTGCCACCAATGGACACCATGCAGGGCCTTAAGGTCTCTTTCTCCGCCTTGACTGTCTTTTCCTTTAAGAATAATTTCATAGAGATTATTCTGCTCCATATAAGGATAGAGGAGTGGGAAGGTTGTCATGCGGAAGACGGAGATAGCGGCGGGCGGGAGGCTGGTGCGGACATCGTGAAAGTTGTGAACGGCCAGCCCGACCTGTTTGAGGTTGTTGGTGCACTGCATGCGTCGTGCCGCTTCCCGGGCTGCCTGAACGGCGGGCAAGAGCAAGGCGATTAAGATTCCGATAATCGCAATGACCACGAGCAGTTCAACGAGGGTAAAAGCGGCTTTTTTACAAGAGTTGTAACCTTTTTTTCTCAAGGTGGCCAGAAAATTGGTTTTTTTCATTGTTATCTCCTTTGGTGTTTTGTGGTTGATAACCGTGTAGGCGTTGTTCTGCGGAACGCAGCACGGTTTTTTGTTTGACAATAGTATGTTACAGCAGAAGGAAAAATTTGTCAATAAAAATTCTCATTTTTTCGGATTATTTCCCAAGAAAAACCGAGTGGCCAGAAAATCTGTCATTACAGATATTGTTTTACAGCGAGAAAAAGGACGTTTTTTGAAAAAATATAGGACATTTGTATTGACAATTCATTCAAGATATGTAATATTTGATACGATGTTTCTGTTGAAATGTCATGAGGACAACTGTCTGGAAACAAAAAACGAGAAGGTAGAGAATCGATGACGATACGAATTGCCCTTGACCTTGGTTCGTCCAAGATAGCGATATTGGCTTATGATGTGCGGCATGGGAGGACGGTGGCCTCGGCGACCGCGACTGTGGCGGCGCGGGAAGACGCGGACCCGGATTTAAGTCTGTGGAACGTCGAATGGTTTTGGCGAACGAGTGTGGAATTACTTCGTGAGTTGTCGGGGCAGGTGAACGTTAAGGATTGTGCAGGGATTACGGTGACAGGACAGCAGCACGGAGTCGTTTTGCTGGACGGCGAGTCTGGGTTGCGGCCCTGTTCTTCATTTATTAGTTGGATGGATGGTCGGGGGCGGAGACGTGGCGGGAATGGCTGTACGCTGGAGGAGGAGGTACGTTCGCGGCTGGAGTCGGTTACGTCAGGGGAGTTGGGGTGCCGTATGGCTACGGGCTACGGGGGGCTGACGCTATATGATTTAAACCGACGTGGCCTGATACCGCCTGGGGCGGTTATGGTATTTCTGACGGACTATATAAATAAACGACTGTGTGGAATGAGGAAATCTGTAACGGACCCGACCATGGCGGCCAGTAGTGGCCTGTTCGATGTGCGAAGTATGAGATGGTCCGAGGCAGGGGTTGGTGCGTTGGGATTACGGTCGTCGCTGTTTCCGGAGGTTGTTGCGACGGGTACGCGTCTGGGTGGCTTGGCCCGTGAGGTATCGGCGGCAACGGGCTTTCCGGCGGGCCTGCCGGTGTATCAAGGTTGGGGCGATAATCAGGCATCGATTCAGGGGTGCCTTGGTGTTCGTCCGAAGGAAGAACAGGCATTTCCGGTCGTTATAAATTACGGAACGGGAACCCAGGTTACGGTTCTTGCGAGTGAGTTTCGTGCATCGAACGAGTATGAGACGCGTCCCTTTTTAGATGGTCGCTTTCTTTTAGTGCGGTCGGAGCCCAGTGGTGGGCGTGCCTGGGCACTCTTGCGTGATTTTTTTCTGCAAACGGGACGTGAATTGTTCCAGACGGAGCTTGCTCCGGAAGAGATGTATGACCGTATGAAATCTCTGGCGGACGAGGGGAGTGACCCGGAGATGGTCTGCCGACCGCGATTTTTCCCTTGTCGTCATGGACATGGGGGTGAGGAAGAAACGGGTTCGTTTAGCCGGATTCAGGCTGCCTGTTTTACACCGGGCGAGATGATTCGTTCACTTCTGGCCGGAATGGCGAATGAGAGTTACGAGCATTGGCAGGTGCTTGCCCGGGTCGTGTGTGGAGAGACGAAGGACAAGAGTGTCATGCTGCTTGGAAGTGGTAACATGTTTCGAAAAAATCCCGTTTTTTGCAAATGCGTTGAGAGGCGGTTCGGCTTGCCGGTTCATTTATCGGGAGTTCGGGAAGAGGCGGCTGTCGGTACCGCACTGCTTCCTGTGCAATGACGTGACGATTACAAGAGATACAAAAAATTCACATTAAGATTCCATGGTAACAGATTTCGCGGTGCAGTCTTTATAGACGAAAAGATCATTGAATGAAATTGGAATAAAGGAGGAGAACAAAAATGGTTTGTGGGGATGTAGAGCATCAGGGAACTTCGACGCGAGCGGACCTTTTTCGCGAAGGGGTGGAAACGATCATTGCAAATAAAAGAAAGCAGACGACCCTTTCGTCCTGGTTTCGCTGGCAGGAGCTGAAAATGGCGGTTCGCGATGAATTGGCAAGCGAAGGAAGTGACCCGGACAGTCCGATGTGTCAGGCGGAAATACTGGTTCGCTGTGTGATGCGTATGGAGCTGACTATTCCCGAGGGCTCTGTTCTTGCCGGGACGCAGGACGATGCCTTTTCACCGAGTTATGCGCTGATTAATCCGAGCTTTAAGGTGGAGTCTTTCGCCGGATATTGTGATCCGGTGGCGATCTACGACGATATGGCGGCAACGGAGGAATACCCGCAGGAGCGAATTGAGAGCATGAAGGCCCGCGTGCGAGAGACGCGTTATGTTCGCTCGCTTGAGCAGGTATACGCGCATGCGGGTCCGGAGCTGCGTGAGCTGGTCTATTTTGTTGAACCGGTCACGGGGCACATTGTGCCGGACGTGCGTCCCTTTCTAAGTAAGGGAATTGCGGGGGTGCGAGCGGGGATACAAGCGTCGGCGAGTACGGATTACAGTCGGTGTCTGGTGCGGGTTCTGGATGCTGTAACGATCTTGGCGGGGCGGTACGCGGAGCTTGCAGATACCTGTCGGGCGGAACGAACAACGCGTGGGGAAGAGGCACGGCTAGGCATTATAAAAGCGAGTTGTCAACGGATAGCGGCCGGCGAGGCGCCAGAGACACTGCACGAGGCGATTCAGATGTATACGCTGGTCTGGATGGTCATGGTCTTGGAGCAGAGTCCGAATCCGTACGCGTTTTCTGTGGGGAATCTGGACCGTATACTTCAGCCGTGGCTTAAGAGTACGGAACGAGCGGAAGCGGTGGCGTTGGTCCGGGCGTTTTTGGCATTCCTTATGGTGGGCAACCGCTGCTGGGCGATTTCGCAGAATGTCATGGTGGGCGGCCGTGATTTGGCGGGCAAGGACCTGACATGTGAGATGACGGGGATTGTTTTGGCGGCTTTTTTTGAGTCGAATAATCCGCAGCCGGCACTGTCGGTCAAGTTGCACCGGGGAACGCCGGAATCGGTTTACACGGCGTTGGAGAACTTCTTTTTTACGCCGGGGCACAGTACGCCGTCTCTGTTTAATGACGACATGGTTTTTACGGTTCTTGAACGAAAGGGAATCGCATCGGCCGATATTCCGGATTATGGAATCGCGGGGTGTCAGGAGCCGGTGATCATGGGGCGTGAGAATGCGAATACAACAAACAGTTGGCTTAACCTTGGTAAAATTTTGGAAATTACCTTGAACAATGGCTGTGCCATTCTGACGGGTCACAAGCTGGGCCTTTCGACGGAAGAGCTTGGATACGATAATCAAAAAGATTTATACAACGATTTGGAAAACGCGTTTTTGAAACAGTTGGATTATGTGTTGCCGCGAATGGCGAGGAGTGCCAATGCCTGTACTGACACGCTGGCACAGGTGGCCGTGCCAATGACTTCGGTCCTGTTGCACGCCGAGGAGACGGGGCGAGATGCGCGGGATTGTCACGAGCCGGGTGTTCGATATCAGGCGTCCGGATGTCTGATACACGGCCTTGCGGTGGTTGCGGACTCTTTGGAGGCTGTAGCGTCGGCCCTGAAAAACGCGATGGCAACCGCGGAAGAGATAAATTCGGCTCTGGTAGCGGATTTTGCGGGATGTGACGAACTTTATCAGTATCTGTTAAGGCAGGACAAGTTCGGTTGCCGCATCGAAGGAGTGGATTATCGGGCGTCGCGGTTGGCCAAAATGATTTCCGAACGAGTAGGAGCTTTGAGAAATACGGCAGGGCATGGTTTTCTGCCGGACTTCTCGACGCCGAGTACACATTTGTTGTATGGCTGGCATGTGAGTGCGACGCCAGACGGGCGCCGTTCGCGAACCATGTTGAATTATGGAATTGATTCTTTGCCGGGGCGTTCTCCTTCTCTTGAGGACCGGATAATATCGCAACAGAAATTACCATTTGATGAATTTACTGGGGGTTACGCGTCGCACATAGGCCTGTCGCCGGATGAATTTTTATGTCCTGGCGAGAACCGTATGAGTAGTCTTGTAAAACGCGTTATAAAGCCACTGTTTCGGTTCCAGGAGTCTTTTACCGGTTCGGAACCTTATTACGTCTATTTTAATATAGATAGCGCTGATAAGCTTCGTCTCGTTTTATCGGACCCGAAGAAATATGCGCCAGATGGCATTTACATTATGAGAATTCATGGCACATTTGTGAATTTTCTAGACCTTTCACCGGCAATACAAAAAGATATTATATCGCGTTTGGAAAATCGGCTTTCGAGTAAAATTTAATAAAAAGAAAAGGTTGAGTCTGCATGTTACTTTTTTCCGAAGGGTGGACGACGGGATTCGATGGGCCAGGGAGGAGATACATATTTTATTTAAAAGGGTGTAATCTTCGGTGTCCGTGGTGCGCCTCGCCAGAGAGTATTTCGGGGAATCGAGAAATCATGTATTATTCAGACCGCGTGGAAGAGCCGCCGGTTTTTGTTTGCCCATTTGGTGCGGTATCGCAACGCGGGCTTGACCGGAGTGTGTGCCGGACGTGCACGAGATATGATTGTGTGACTCGATGGCGTCACAAGGCATTTGAAATGGCGGGCTTTTACCGAAGCCCGGAAGCCATAATACGTCAGGTAAAATCGGTAACGCCGCTGGCCGAGGGGATAACCTTTGGTGGTGGTGAGCCGACGTTACAGATGGATGAATTATCGTTTGTTTTGGCCGAATTGCGAGCGGCAGGAATTCATACTGCAGTTGAAAGTAATGGAACGACGGACCACTTCTGCCAGTTGCCTGGCAAGGTGGATTTACTCCTGTGCGACCTGAAGAGGGAAGAAGATACGAACGTTGAAAATCTGCTCTGCGCGGTGCAGCGGCAGGAGGATTTAGTCGTAAGAATTCCTTTTGTGCCGGGCGTAAATGATGGTTCGGACTCCCGTGCGTTTTTTTGTGACCTGCTGTCACGATTGCGTCGGGAACGTCCGTGGAAAACGGGGAAAAGTGAACAACTCCCGCTTGTGGTGGAGGTTTTACCGCTTCACCATTTGGGCAAAGTCAAGTATAATGCGTTGGGATTGAGTTATCCGATGGACGGCGTGCCTGTTCCGGATGACGGGATGACGGCCCGTTTTCGAGATGAACTGAAAATGACGGGCGTTCAGGTACAATGAAGTAATAGAGGAAGGAAGAGAGCATGAACCTGCGATTGTTTCTTATGTCGCTCATAGCGGCGTTGGGAGGTTTTTTATTTGGTTTTGATACGATCGTGATAAATGGCACGACGGTTTCGTTGCGACAGGTTTTTGACTTGTCGGAGGGCTGGCTTGGCTTTACGGTGGCCTCGGCCTTGATCGGAACGATCCTGGGTGCGTTGTTTGCGGGTCGTCCGGCGGACCGACTTGGTCGGAAGCCGGTTTTGTTCTGGATAGGGATTCTGTATTTCGTCTCGGCGTTGGGAAGCGGGATTGCCTGGGATTGGTGGTCGTTATTTATTTTTCGGCTCATAGGTGGCCTGGGCGTGGGTGGCGCGTCGGTCGTTGCACCGATGTACATTGCGGAAATATCGCCCCCGGCCTATCGAGGACGACTGGTTGCGTTAATGCAGTTCAACGTGGTATTTGGAGTTTTTGTCGCGTTTATATCGAATGCTGTGATAGACCGGGTATTTTCGCACGAGATTGCGTGGCGGCTCATGCTGGGTGTGGAAGCCGTGCCGGCGCTGGTCTTTACGCTGCTGGTGCCTCTGATACCGCGGAGCCCGCGCTGGCTCATGGGTCGTAAGCGTGAGTCGGAGGCCCGTAATGTCTTGCTGAAAGTGGGAAATACGGCAGAGCAGACGGAACTGGAATTGACGGCTATACGGCAATCGCTGGACCTGGCGCACCATACGAGTTCGGAACCTCTGTTTCGCAAGAGCTATTTGGCGCCGATCATGCTGGCGGTTCTGATTGCCATGTTCAATCAGTTGTCGGGAATTAATGCAGTCATGTATTATATGAGCGACATATTTCAGATGGCAGGCTCGCGAACGGATTCCGCACTGTTTCAGTCGTGCCTCATTGGAGCCATTAATCTGATAACGACGCTGTGTGGTCTTTTACTCATTGATCGTTTTGGCCGGAAGTTTCTTATGTATGCGGGGTCGATCGGCTACATAATATCGTTGGCGGTGATTACGTGGATGTTTTTGATTTATGCGGATGAGTTCAAGACAGCGTCAACGCACAATCGGGTCGAGGTAGCGAGACAGTATGTAGAGGATGTGACGGCGAGGTCGAGTCAAACGGGACAGGCAGTAGTCGCGCAGCGTCAGCTGGAGCAGGCGGAGTCGAACTACCAGATCGCCTTGGAGAAGACGGGAGAGTTGGCACCGGGTGCATTAAAGAAGCCTGGCATGGTCGTTTTGGCAGGGTTGTTCTTTTTTGTGATAGCGCACGCATTTGGTCAGGGCACAGTAATCTGGGTCTATATAAGCGAAATATTTCCGAACCGGGTCCGTGCGAAAGGACAGGTCCTCGGCAGCTTTACGCACTGGTTTATGGCGGCTCTTGTTGCCCAAAGTTTCCCCGTTTTGGTGGCGTGGGTGGGTCCTGCGTTTCCGTTTGCCTTCTATACGGTTATGATGATTTTGCAACTTCTTTGGGTGCGGTTCTTTATGATCGAAACGCGAAATGTTCCGCTTGAGGAGATTCAGAAGAAATTGAATATCGCGTAAGTGAGTGGATGAAGGTGGCCCGGTTGCTGGGTTGCCACGGGCAGAGAAAGAAGTATAATACCGGGGTGGTACCTGGTTTTCCCGCCGTTTGCGACTGAGACGCTGTTGACAAATGTGCGTCAAGTAGCGAGGCGGGCTTTGTTAGGTGTCGTTAAAGCATGTAGCAGGAATAAGGATTTTACAGGAGCGGTCCCGAGCGAGGGACTGTCTCTGTGCAGAGGAAATTGCGTATGGCATCGCTAAGGGGAGAGAAGAAACGGGAACCGAAATACTGGACGGTTTTTGTACATTATCGGGATGGAATCGTGTCAAGTCGCTACGCGGCGGGTACACGTTTGCCGAGTGAGCATGAAATAGCGGCTCGTTTTGGCGTTTCGCGGCCTACGGTTCGACATGCGCTGGAGCAGCTGGAGCAAAGTCGGCTGGTGACCCGTCTTGTGGGAAGTGGGACCTATGTGGCCTCGTCTGTGGAGACGCAGAGTGTACCCCATTACGCGCCGGGCACGAAAACGCTCGGAGTGCTCGTGCCGGGACTGGGGCAGGGAGAAATTTTCGAGCCGATCTGTAATCAGATCATGTTCACGGCCCAGGAGCATGGCTTCCGGGTCTTTGTTGGGAACACGATTGCGTTGCGTGGCAAGGAAGACGCGGACCGTGGGTCTTTTGCGGAGGAACTGTGCCGGCAATGTATTGACCAGAAGGTGGATGGCGTCTTTTTTCAGCCGCTTGAACTTGCGGAAGGAGCCGAGGAAGTCAATCATCGCATCCTCGTTGCCTTGCGTCAGGCGGGGATTCCCGTGGTGCTTATTGACTGTGATTACGTTGATTTTCCGAGGCGTAGTGAATTTGACCTGGTTGGAATTGATAACTTTCGAGCGGGAACGGTTTTGGCCGAGCATGTCCTGGCCACGGGTGCGAAAAACATTCATTTTATTGCGAGGGAAGGTTCGGCCACCACGGTCCGCAACCGTTGGGCGGGAGTTCGGGAGACTCTTCTGACGCAAGGCGTGCCTGTTGATGGTGACAAATTTCATGCGATCAAAGACTATGAGGTAGAGATTCCGCAGCTGATGAGTATGCGTCCGCGGCCCGACGCCTTGATATGCGGGAACGACCATACAGCGGCTTTGGTCTTACAGGCGTTGAGCTGGCTGGACGTACGAATTCCGCAGGATGTCCGGGTGACCGGGGTCGATAATTTGCGTTATGCGACGCTACTCTCGGTGCCGCTGACCACGTTGTCGCAGCCTTGTGAAGAGATTGGTCGTCAGGCGTTGCAAGCCTTGATGGAGCGGATTGCGAACCCCGGACTACCCATCAGGGATATTCGGCTTAATTTTAAATTGATAATACGAGAATCAACGGTTGCCAGAAAATGAGAGTATTCTTGTGGCGGTGGTGGTCGTGGGAGTAAAAGGGTAGGTGTTTTTTGAATTAGGGATACAGTTTTATATTTGTGCGATAGTTAAATTCTTAAGGTCCCTCTTGACGGTTTGTTTGGGGGAGCTATAATGATAATCAAATTGTATTTTGGCCTTTTTCCGCTCGACCCGGAAAGAACATCAAGGCCATCATGAAAAGGTCGAGAGAAGAGCAGTCACTTGAAGAACGTCGAATGAATGGTACGCAGGGCGTGGATGTTGTTTTGCGTGCGACGAACATTGAATTGATGTGAAGAGACATGTGACAGGAAAGGAAGATCCGTAAAAATGGCAGAAACACCCATTTCGATTCAGTCTTTTATTGATGCCGGCGTCCATTTTGGTCATCGAGCCAGTCATTGGAACCCGAAAATGCGACCGTACGTTTTTGGTCGTCGGAAATTGATCCACATTATAGACGTGCGAGAGACGGTGCGTGGTGTACTTCGAGCTCGCAAATATCTGAAGCAGGTTGCGGCACAGGGGAGTTACGTTCTTTTTGTTGGAACGAAGCGTCAGGCGTCCGAAACGATTGAGCAGCAGGCGGTTCGCTGCGAGATGCCTTATGTTGCTCAGCGCTGGCTGGGCGGAACGCTGACGAATTTCAAGACAATTCGTTCACGACTGGGCCGTCTTGAGGAACTCGAAGGCATCATTGAGGGCGAGCAACTGGCGACCTATTCGAAGAAGATGCAGTCGTCGCTGACACGAGAATACAAGAAGATGTTTCGAAACCTGAACGGAATTCGCACCATGGACCGTTTCCCGGAAGTCATGGTGGTCGTTGATCCGCGTAAGGAGAAGAACGCTGTTCGAGAAGCCCGAAAATTGGGTGTGGTTTCCATTGCCTTGATTGACACGGATTCCGATCCGGACGAAGTCGATCTGCCGATTCCGGGTAATGACGACTCGATTCGCTCGATTGACCTGATCATGTCACTTCTGTCGGATGCGGTCATTGAAGGGCGTAAGGAATACGAAGCGGCGCAGCAGGCGAACGCCACCGGCCCGATTGCCGCGGCCTCTGCAGAGTGATTTGAATCGGAACTCTTTTGTTTCGATGAACTTGCGTATTATGAGTTGCTGTAAGTCCGATTCTCTGGAGTATAACAGGGAATCGGATCAGGAACAGGTGATACGGAATCGAATATACAAAATTGATATAAATATTATAGACAAACAACACAAACACACACCCAAAGTAGGGTTAATCAGATTTATAAGAGGAGAATACAATGGCTGACATTACTGCCGCAATGGTAAAGTCTTTTCGCGAGAAGACCGGACTCCCCATGATGGAATGCAAGAAGGCGCTTCAGGAAGCCAATGGCGATGAAGAGCTTGCTGTTGAACTGCTGCGTAAGGCGGGGAAGAAGACGATGGAGAAACGTTCGGGCCGTGAAACGGAAGCCGGACGCATTGCCATCTATACGGCGGAAAATGGCGTGACCGCAATGGTAGAACTTCTTTGTGAGTCCGCTCCTGTGGCGAATACGACGGAGTTTATCCAGCTTATTGGCGGCATTGCCAAGCAGTTGGCCGAAGGTCCTGGTGCGGCCACGGCGGATGAGCTATTGGGACAAGGCACGCTGCGACAGGAATTCGATGACCTGGTCAACAAGATTCGTGAAGTCTTCCGTCTTCGTCGTATTCTCCGGGTCGAGGGCAAAGCGGGCACGTACGTTCATCACAATCACGGAATCGGTGTTGTTCTGGAGATTGAAGGAGACAACAAGGAACTGGCGGACAATATTTGCATGCACGTAGCGTCGATGGTCCCGAAGGCCCTGTCGGCGGACGAGCTGGACCCGGCGGTTATTGCGAAAGAGCGTGAAATTGCCACGGAGCAGACGAAGAACGTCAATGCGGGCAAGCCGGACAATATTATAGCGAAGATTGTTGAAGGTCGTATGAAGACTTTTCTGTCGGAGACCTGTCTCATTGACCAGCAATACGTTATGGACTCGTCCAAGACGGTAGGTCAAGTGGCGCAGGAAGGGGGCATCAAGCTAACGAAGATGCACCACTGGATCCTTGGTAAATAAGCTGTTAAAGGGGGGCTGTGATGATGTTGCACGAGAAGCCGAAACGAATTGTGCTGAAGATTTCCGGAGAGAGCTTTTGTCCTGTCTCCGATCGTGGCATATCGATGGATTCTGTGAATCATCTGGCCTCGCAGATCGCGAAAGTTGCGCAGGGCGGAGTAGAAGTCATTGTCGTTATGGGCGGTGGCAATATTCTCCGCGGTGCCCAGTTTAAAGCTGGCAATTCTACGATCCAGGAGTCGACCGCTCATTATATGGGGATGTTGGCAACGGTTCTCAATGGCTTGGCGTTGCAAGATGCTATTGAGGCTTTGGGGCAGCCGACGCGACTGATGTCGGCGATTCCGATGGACACTGTCGCCGAGCCCTACATACGTCGCCGGGCCACGCACCACTTGGAGCGTGGTCGGGTTGTCATTATTGCCGGCGGCACAGGCAGTCCGTTCGTTACGACCGATACGGCAGCCGCACAGCGTGCTTTGGAGCTTGACGCCGATATTCTGTTAAAGGCTACGAAGGTTGATGGTATCTATAGTGCTGACCCGGAGAAAGACGCGGAAGCGGTTCTCTTTAAGAATCTGACATATGATGATGTACTGCGTCAGAATCTCCGCATTATGGATTCCGAGGCTATCGCCAAGTGCAAGGAGCATGGCATGCCGGTCATGGTCTTTAATTTTCGCAAGGAAGGCCTGCTCCAGCGAGCCGCGGCCGGAGAAATGGTTGGCACTCTGGTCACCGCGGAAAAGGCCTGACATTTCCACCGATTTCATATTGGTTTTCTTTTACCAATTAACCCATTAAGGAATTTTTGCCATGTCCGCAGAAGATGTTTTGCTAGACGTAGACGATCGAATGGAAAAAGCCGTTAACTTCCTAAAGCGGGGATTGACCGGCATACGAACCGGTCGTGCGAATCCCGGCTTGGTTGAGTCGGTCAAAGTGATAGCTTATGGGGCCGAGATGTCTCTTAAGCAGGTTGCCACAATCGCGTGTCCCGAACCCACACAAATTCTCATTCGCCCGCACGATATTGGTACTCTCAAAGATATCGAAAAGGGTATCATCAATTCCGACCTGGGCTACGCTCCGAATAACGACGGGAAAGTCATTCGTTTGAATATTCCCCCACTTTCGACGGAGGTGCGACGCAAGATGGTCAAGACAATACGCGACCTTTGTGAAGAGTGCAAGGTGGCGATACGTCGTGTTCGTCAGGATGGGAACAAGAAGATGGACTCACTGGAGAAGGACAAGAGTATTTCGGAAGACGAACGGGATCAGGGTAAAGACGAGATTCAGGAGTACACGAAGAAATACGAAGAGCAGGCAACCAAGCTTGCCGCCGCGCGAGAAGATGAAGTCATGAACGACTGACGTATACGCCAAGTTGTTTTGTGTTGAAATTTTGTAAGCGGCAGAGTCTTTTCGAAGTCTTTGCCGCTTTTTCTATAAGGCACTCAAGCCTCACCCTATGTAAAGAAAGTAGAAATCATGTCTGAAAGAATGTTCCGTTCCTGTGGCCAGACAACACCATTTGAAGACGTAAGAAGAACAAGATTACGTGCCTTGTGGCTGCGTATGAGTCTCGTTTTACTCATGCTTTTCGCCCTTGGTCAGAACAGCCAGGGGCAGGAAAACTGTTACTCGACGACCCCGATTAACCGCGAATGCCCGCGTTTTCGAGAGGAAGTCGACTGGATGGATTTTCTTGCCCGTCGTAACAGTGTGGATTATCCGATCGATTTGATTTTTGTTGGCGACTCTATAACGCACGGCTGGGACACGCTGGGAGAGTCCGTCTGGGATCAATATTATGGAACGCGGCTGGCCTTTAATTTTGGCATTTCGGGCGATCAGACAGGGCACGTTTTATGGCGATTGGAAAATGCGCCCATGAACCGTATTAAACCGAAGATGGCTGTCGTTATGATCGGGACGAACAATCCGAGTGAACCGGCCGATACGGCGCTGGGTATAAAGAAGGTCGTTACGGTATTAAAAGAGAAGTATCCTGAAATAAAGATTCTTTTACTGGAGGTTTTTCCGCGTGGGCAAGCGGCGGATTCCGATGTGCGTAAACGGGTGCAGGCGATAAATGAGTCGCTCCGCAAGGAGTGTTCCGACATGGCGGACGTGACCATGATGAATCTGGATTCTGTTTTCGTGGATGAAAATGGCCAGATTCCGGGTACGCTCATGCACGATTATCTTCATCCGACGACGGCCGGTTATGAACTTTGGGCGAAAGCCATCGAGCCTGAAATTGAAAAAGTGCTCGGACCCATTCCGGCTGACCCTCCTGAATGCCATGGTCAGCAGCGTGAGACAGGGCGATTTAACGCAAAGAATGAAATTTTCAAGTCGGGCAGTAAGGTCGATGTCCTCATGATTGGCGATTCCATCACCCACTATTGGGAACGGGAAGGCGTTCCGGTCTGGAATGAACTTTTTAAGGACGTCAGCGCGATCAATCTGGGCACCGGCTGGGATCGCACGGAAGATGTCATTTGGCGACTGGAGCATTATGATTTCAGCAAGGTCGACCCGAAAGCGGCGTTCCTGCTCATTGGTGTTAATAACAGCCTGACAAGTACCCCTGTGAATATAGCGAAGGGGAACCGGAAAATCTGTCAGATTCTGCACGAGAAATTCCCCAATATGAAAATCTATGTGCAGAATGTCATTCCGTGGGGGGAAGGCGACCTCAACGGTCAGAACGAAGTCCGGCGTCGGATCAATGAAGAGATCGTAAAAGCAGTCGACGGTCTGGAACATGTTCAATTGCTGGACCTCTCCGGCTGTTTCCTGACCGCGGAAGGGAAACTGGATACGAATGCTTATTTGCCTGATTTGGTTCATCTGACGCAAGAGGGTTACGAACGTTGGAAGAACGCCATACAAAAGTATGTTGACGAAATTAAGTGAATGCTAGTCGTATTGCGATTGTGCAGTCGGCAGATGACCCTCAGACAATCTGCCGACTGCGTAAACACTCAAGAGGCCTGGCAAATTGCGGGGCAGAAGTTTCGACGAAACGTTTTCACGCTTTCTGTTTAACTTGGTAAGAGAGCCGGCACTCTGTTGGGAATGCCGGCTCTTGTTGTTTTAGTGCATTTCCGCGGCGACCTTCTTAATGGCCGGACGGAAATAATGGAAGTGGACGTTCGGGTGGTCGGCCAGGAGCGACATGGGAACGGCACTGTCAGGGAGCTTTTGAGCGATCATCCATGCGGAGAGCCGCATGCCGAACGGATTGTCGTGCATACCGGCCTGCCAGATACTGACTTTATCGCATCGCCAGGTTTCGACGGGGCCGACCGTAGCGGCGACCGTGGGGACATTGGCAACGTAACCGCCGCCGCTGGTGCGAGCGTTCTGCAGAATGGTAATTGGATGGAGTGCCGTTACGCGAGCGGAGAGCTTGCGATATTCTTCCGGAGAAGGCGGCGCGTCTTTATATTGACCTTCCCGGCGTACCGGGTCGTTGAATGCCCAGTGTTTGGTGTCGCCTTGACCTCCTTGCATGGTTGCGCAATGGAACTGGTTGTAGGTTTCGGTGTAGGCGGCCAGGTCGCCGGACGGGAAATGGATATTCTCTTTCGGCATACGCAGTTTGGGGTCGATGCGATTGAAGCAGAGTTCGAAATCTGCCTTGGCGAAGGAGAGCGGATGGTCCATACCGACCGGTTGTCCCTCTTCGACCCATTCGTCCATACCCCAGAAATGAGCGTTTTTGAGGTTGAGGTTCATGGCGTTGACCATGCGTGCGACGATGGGGAGCTGTTCGGTGGGGCCGATGGGTCCGCAGATGCCGACCGGATTATCGGCTGTTGCCTGTTGCCAGGCTTCGATGTATTCGAGTGCCTCGGCACAGTAAAATTCTTCGATTGTCTCGTAGTAGTGGATGGTGAATCCAGGGCGAGAGAGTTTGAAGAGAGATTCTTCGGTAAGCTTGGCGGCATCGGCCAGGATTTCCGGGTCGAGTGTGGTGTAGTCCCACCAATCGGGCGCGACTTTGCTAAGAGGGCGAGCCATAATAAAAAACCTTTCGTGAATAGTTTTGTGACGACGGAAACAGGTCACGTTCACCGGTTATCGACCCGTCCTGATCCGGTTGTGATGTGGCCGGAGCGGTTCGAGAGCCGGTTTAGTCAATGAATTCGGGGTGTACTGGGCTAAAGTAGCGAACATACTACTAACCAGTACCTATTTTATTATTAAGACGCGGAATGTGCAAGGGGGGAACGAGGGCCAGATGAGGAAAAGGAGGTCAGAAAGTGGTAAAAGAGACGGAAAGGGAGGAGAAAAAGGGCGAGTTGAGT
This sequence comes from Planctomycetia bacterium, assembly GCA_030539295.1. Taxonomy (GTDB): domain Bacteria; phylum Planctomycetota; class Planctomycetia; order Pirellulales; family Thermoguttaceae; genus JAUNBG01. Next base: position 22,292 of record JAUNSJ010000027.1, read on the forward strand.
TGCATTTGATACGAAGAAAGTGGTGCAAAGGGAAGGAAACGGGATTTTTCGATAAAAATATATTTTTATCTAATATCAGGCCTAGACAAAGAGATTTTTTCTTGTAAACTTGGAGGTATAATCGGGGAGTGAGCGATTTCGGCACCTTGGATAATCTTTCGGTCGGAAAGAGCCGCGAATCGGAGCGATTCCCAGCTAATGACCCGCCAAAAAGTTCATTCTGAACTTACCTGTCGAGAGATAGCAGGTCGGGGCAGGTTTTATGTATACAAAATACGGGAAGGGTAGTGACACGCCAATGAAGTACTTTGGAATAACACGAGGTCTGGACCTTCGTCTTGCGGGTAGTCCGGATCAGCGGATCGACCCTGTAGTCAAGGAAATCAAGCACGTAGCTGTGACGGGTCCGGACTATGTTGGAATGAAGCCAACACTCTTGGTCTCAGAAGGGGACGAGGTCAAAGCAGGGCAGGCAGTATTTGAGGACAAGAAGAATCCGGGAGTGCTCTTTGTCTCCCCGGGAGCCGGTGTTGTCGAGGGGATTCATCGAGGAGAGAAGAGGTCGTTTCGCTCTCTAATGATCAAGCTGCATGAGGGAGAGCTGGGGAACGAATCCGTAGCCTTTGAGCGGTATGACGAGTCGGAGTTGGAATCGCTTGAAGAAGATCGTGTGCGTGAGAATCTGGTGGCGTCTGGATTATGGACCTGTTTTCGAACGCGACCGTTCAGTCGTATCCCGAAGTTGGGAAGTTCGCCGTCGTCGATTTTTGTAACGGCGATGGACACAAATCCGGGAGCCCCGGACCCGCAACTGATTATAGAGCAAACGCCGGAAGATTTCGTAAATGGTCTAAAGATATTAAGCTGTTTTGGCAAGAAGGTTTGGGTTTGCCGCGCGCCGAAGAGTGATATTCCGGAATACCGGCATAAGCGTGTGGAGACGGTTGTTTTTGACGGGCCGCACCCTGCGGGGCTGGCGGGGACGCATATTCATTATTTAGACCCGGTAGGCCTCGGCAAGACGGTCTGGACGATTGGGTACCAAGACGTTATGGCGATAGGTCGGTTGTTTACGACGGGCGTATGGCCGACGGAGCGAATTGTTGCACTGTCGGGCCCCAAGGTCAAGGCGCCGCGTCTTTTGAGAACTCGCGTTGGCGCGTGTCTGTATGAATTGAGTAAGGGCGAACTATCAGAAGGGCCGTCACGAATCATCTCTGGTTCGGTGCTGTGCGGCCGCGCGGTGGAAGAGAATGGCATGTGCTGTCTGGGGCCGTATGTGAATCAGGTTTCGGCTATAGATGATGGTGACCCGCGAGAATTTTTTGGTTGGGCGTTGCCTGGCTGGCGTAAGTTTTCTCTTGCGAGGACGGTGGCGTCCCGGTATTTGCCGGCGTGGCCTTTTAAGATGAATACGGCGATGCATGGAGGTCATCGGGCGGTTTTCCCGAACGACATGTTTGAGAAGATCTGTCCGCTGGACCTCTTACCGGTCTTTTTATTCCGTGCTCTGGAAGTAGGCGATATAGAGAAGAGTGAACAATTGGGTGCCTTGGAGCTGGACGAAGAGGACGTGGCACTTTGCACGCTGGTCGATTTCGGGAAGAACGACTACACGACGACGTTGCGAGCCATGCTGAATACCATGATGAAAGAGGAGGAGTAAAGGGATGAAAATGAAATTCATTCGACGACTGCTGGACAAGACGGAAGAAAAGTTATTTGCTCCTGGCAAGCCTTTTTCCATCTTTTATCCCTTCTTTGAGGCGGCGAATACATTTTTCTTTACGCCGGACCTCAAGACGACAGGAAAATGTCACGTTCGCGACTGCAACGATTTCAAACGCATGATGATTGCGGTCTGTTATGCGTTGATTCCATGCGTGATTATGGGTATGTACAACGTAGGCTATCAGACGAACGTTTTGCTGGAGCAGAATGGTTTGACCGCATCCACGGGCTGGCACGGGTGGATTTTGAACGGGTTGAATCAGTTATTTGCGATGTGCAATACGTGGCTGCCATCCTTTTTGCAGATCAATGTTTATGACCCGTCCCGGTTGAATATATTGGGTAATCTGATTCATGGTGCGGTCTATTTTATTCCGCTCTACGCGGTGACGATGATCGTCGGACTGGGTTGGGAAATCTTGTTTGCGATGGTCAATAAGCATGACGTAAACGAAGGGTTCTTTGTAACGGGGTTGATTTTCCCGTTGACACTTCCGCCGGCGGTACCGCTGTGGCAGGTAGCGGTGGCGATCACGTTTGGTGTGATCTTTGGCAAGGAGATTTTTGGCGGTACGGGTCGTAACTTTTTGAATCCGGCATTGGTAGCGCGAGCGTTTTTGTTCTTTGCATATGCGGGGCAAATCTCGGGTGATCGGGTATGGACGACGGCCGGAGTCGATGGCATTGCGAAAGCGACGCCGCTGTCGTACGCGACGAGTTCGGATATGGTGACCGGGGGAGTGCACGGGCTTCACAGCGCGGGCTATAATATAATGGACAGTTTTATTGGTCTGGTGCCGGGTTCTTTTGGAGAGACGTCGACGGTGGCCTGTCTGATTGGAATGGTGTTCCTGTTGTTTGTGGGTGTGGCCTCTTGGCGTATTGTTGCAAGTATGGCCGTAGGCGGAATGGGCTTGGCCACTTTGTTCTGGTACTTTGGAGGCCAGTCCAATGCGGCGATGGGAATCGGGCCGGTCTGGCACTTCGTCTTGGGTGGTTTTGCGTTCGGTATGGTCTTTATGGCGACCGACCCGGTGACCGCGGCTATGACGAGAACGGGTCAATACTTGTACGGCCTGCTCGTCGGGGCACTGGTTATCGTGATCCGTGTTTTGAATCCGGCCTATCCGGAAGGGACCATGCTGGTCATTCTGTTCGGGAACTGTTGTGCTCCCCTGATTGACTATATGGTGGTTCAGTCGAACATAGAGCGTCGTCAGAATCGAATTGCGGGACGACCGTGATGTTGCAGTCTGGCACGAAGCAGAAAAGAACAAGCGGAAGAAGCAGAGAATAAACGGAGACGGAACATGTCAAAGGATTCCATATTAAAGACATTTATCGTGGCATTGGTCATTTGCCTGTTGTGTGCGATAACGGTATCGTGGACAGCGACGAAGCTTAAGCCGCGTCAGGAAGAGAATAAAATGTTGGACCGGCAGACGAACGTACTTAAGGCTGCCGGATTGGTCGACGCGAAAGAATCACCGTCCGCGGCGAAGGTCAAGGAACTGTTTGCCAAGGTGGACGCGGTCGTGGTGAATTTGGACAGCGGTCGCGTGCGTGAGAATGTTAAGCCGGAGGAGCTTCGAGAGCGGCTGGATCCGATTCCGAAAGAGGAGGATTTCGCGGGCATTAAAGAGCGGCCGGACGAAGTTGTGGTCTATCTGGTTAAGAACGATTCCGGGGTAATCGACTCGGTTATTTTGCCGATCTACGGGCGAGGTTTGTGGTCGGTTATGTATGGTTTTCTCGCGCTGTCCGGAGATTTCACGACGGTCAAGAATGTGACGTTCTATGACCACGGAGAGACGCCGGGCCTCGGTGGTGAGATTTCGAATCCGTCCTGGACCGGGAAATGGACGGGTAAAACCGCTCTTGACGGCGAAGGTCTTCCAGTCGTTCATATTATCAAGGGGAACGTAGACCCGACGTCGGACAGCGCGGCTGAGGAAATTGATGGAATATCTGGCGCGACGTTAACCTGTAATGGAGTGAACGGGACAATCCGCTACTGGCTTGGCGAATATGGATTTGGAGAATATTTGAAGAATCTCAAATCGGGTCGTCAATAGGAGCGGCGTGAGGTTGGAGCGTATATAGAGTATAAATAGAGTGCAAAACAAAGAGAGTAACCGGGGGGACGACTTTCAGCCGAGACGGCAGACCGTGACAAGTTGAAAAGAAGTCGAACAACCGCAAGATAAAAGAGAGTAGTAAGATGAGTTCCAAGTTGAAGAAAACACTGACCGATCCGATCGTGAAAAACAATCCGGTGGTCATTCAGGTGCTGGGCATCTGTTCGGCTTTGGCGGTCACAACGAAGATGCAAACGGCGGTGACCATGTCGCTGGCGGTCATTTTTGTTACGGTTTTTGCCAATATAGGGGTGTCGATGATCCGCAAGCTGATCCCCGGCAGCATACGTATGATTGTTGAGATGACGATCATTGCGACGCTTGTTATTGTGGTGGACCAGTTTATTAAGGCATTTTCTTACGGGATTAGTAAGGAGCTGTCGGTTTTTGTCGGCTTGATCATAACGAACTGTATTGTTATGGGGCGAACCGAGGCGTTTGCCATTAAGAACAATGTGATAGAGAGCACGCTGGACGGGTTCGGGAACGGTATTGGCTACAGTATGTTACTGTTGGTTGTTGCCTTCTTTCGGGAACTGTTTGGGTTCGGAACGGTATTTGGCTATACGGTTCTGAAGACGGTGAACGAAGGCGGGTGGTACGTTCCGAATGGTCTTTTGGTTTTGTCGCCAGGAGCGTTTTTTCTTGTCGGACTGGTTATTTGGGGCCTGAAGACGTGGAAAAAAGAATTGATATCCGAGGAGTAAAGGGGAACGACAATGGAACACGTAGCAAGTATGTTTATACAGGGAGTCTTTACGCAGAATCTGGCGTTGGTTCTCTTTTTGGGTATGTGTACGTTTCTGGCGGTGAGCAAGAAGGTCGAGACGGCCTTGGGGCTGGGCGTTGCGGTTGTCTTTGTCCAAGCCATAACGGTCCCGGTGAACTGTTTGATCTACAATTACCTTTTAAGGGAAGGTGCGTTGTCGTGGACGGGAGTGGAACTGTTTGCGAATCTTGATTTGTCCTTTCTGGCGTTCATAACCTTTATAAGTGTAATAGCCGCGATTGTGCAGATTCTGGAAATGTTTCTGGACCGGTTCGTACCGGCGTTGTATAACGCGTTGGGAATTTTCCTGCCGCTCATTACGGTGAACTGTGCGATTATGGGAGGATCTCTGTTCATGCAGCAGCGGGATTACATGTTTGCCGACAGTTGCATGTATGGCCTGTTTTCCGGGATGGGCTGGGCCTTTGCCATTGTTCTGCTGGCGGGGATACGCGAGAAGCTTGAGTACAGTAAATCGCCGAAGGCCCTGCAGGGAATCGGAATGGCCTTTATGACCGTGGGCCTTTTGGCCATGGCCTATATGGTTTTTTCCGGAATGTGATCGTTGCGAGGAAGAGGAACAGAAGAACCGAGAAGGCGGCCTGGCAGTGCCTGGCTTGCCGCGGACGAGATAAAAAGAGGGTGTTATGGACATCATAGAAAACATCGAAATCATCGCGGGTGTGGCAGCGTTTCCAACGATTATTTTATTCTTGGTCATCCTGATTCTGGTGGCCAAGAAGATGCTGGTTCCGTCGGGTAACGTTGAGATTGAGATCAACCACGATGCAAGCCGAACGCTAAGTGTGCCGACAGGCGGGAAACTGCTGGGCACTTTGGCGGATCAGAAGATATTCATCCCATCGGCGTGTGGCGGTGGTGGAACGTGTGGACAGTGTAAAGTTCGGGTTCTCGAAGGAGGCGGCGATATACTCCCTACAGAACGTGGTCACATGACCCGCAAAGAGATAAAACAGGGGACCCGTCTTGGGTGTCAGGTTGCGGTCAAGCAGAATTTAAAGATAGAGATTCCGCCGGAAGTCTTCTCGGTCCGGAAATGGGAATGCACCGTTCGGTCGAATAATAACGTGGCAACCTTTATAAAGGAGCTGGTTCTGGAACTGCCGGAAGGCGAAGAAGTTAACTTCAAGGCCGGAGGTTATATTCAAATCGAATGCCCGCCGCATACGATTGAGTATAAGAATTTCGACATAGCGCCGGAATATCGGGGCGACTGGGACCGGTTCAATGTCTGGCGCTATAAGAGTGTTGTGCGAGAGAAGGTAACGCGAGCGTACTCCATGGCGAATTATCCGGAAGAGAAGGGGATAATCATGCTGAACGTTCGAATAGCGTCGCCGCCGCCGAAAGCGACGAACGTTCCGCCGGGAATCATGTCGTCGTTCATTTTCAATCTGAAGCCGGGCGACAAGGTGACAATAAGCGGTCCTTACGGCGAATTTTTTGTTCGGGATACGCCTGCGGAGAAGATTTACGTGGGTGGTGGTGCCGGCATGGCTCCGTTGCGGTCGCATATTTTTGAGTTGCTCAAGCACCACAAATCGGACCAGAAGATTTCGTACTGGTATGGAGCGAGAAGTCTTCGTGAGGCGTTTTACGTGGATGAATTTGAAGCCTTGGCGAAGGAATTCCCGAACTTCGAATGGCATCTGGCTCTTTCCGATCCGTTGCCGGAAGACAACTGGACCGGTCCGACCGGGTTCATTCACCAGGTGCTGTACGATGAATATCTCAAGGAGCACAAAGCGCCGGAAGACTGCGAATATTTCATGTGCGGACCGCCCATGATGACCGGGGCCGTTTTGACCATGCTCGATAATCTCGGAGTAGAGCGTGAAAGCATCTTCTTCGACGATTTCGGCGGAGGGAACTGATTTGGAATGCTGATGCAACGCAACGCGGTGGTACTGTTATCCGGGGGACTGGACTCGACGACGGTCTGTGCTATGGCCTGTCACGAGAATCGCCGCGTCTTTGCGCTTTCGTTCGACTACAATCAGCGGCACCGCGTCGAGCTGCAGGCGGCGCGTGAGGCCGCGAAGGCTTTTCAGGTGGCCGAGCACCTCGTTTTGCCGATCGACTTGTCCCTCTTTGGTGGCAGTTCTCTGACCGATCCGAATCTCCCTGTTGAGCGGACGGTCCCCTTGGAAGAGATTGGCCGGCATATTCCCTCTTCTTATGTGCCTGCCCGAAATACCGTTTTTCTTTCGCTTGCCTTGGCCTTTGCGGAGACGCGAAACGCGGAGGAAATCTGGATTGGCGTCAATCGGATCGACTACAGCGGCTATCCCGACTGTCGGCCCGAATTTATTGCCGCTTTTGAAAACCTGGCCAATCTTGCGACGAAGGCGGCCGTGGAAAATGGCACACGATTCTCTATCGTAACTCCTTTACTTGACTTGACAAAAGGCGAGATTATCCGCCGGGGAATTGAGCTGGGCGTCGATTATTCCACGACGCGAACCTGTTACTCCCCGGACCAGCAGGGGCGTGCCTGTGGCGTGTGTGAGTCGTGCCTGTTGCGACTGGCGGGTTTTCGGGACGCGGGCCTGACTGACCCGGCTCCTTATGCCAACGACCCTTTGGTCTAGGGAGGAATCATGGCGGACGTGCCAAGAGAAGGATTTTCGGACAGTGCCGATTCACGCGATGCGGACTTTGGCGACGAAACGCGGGAGGAAGCTCTTGAAGTCAAGGGTAAGACGGTCTGTTTTTACGGCCAGTTAGCCGGCATGTCGCGTAAGAAGGCATCAGGTCTGGTCCGGCGAGCAGGTGGCCGGGTCGCATCCGAGCTGCATGAGGGAGTCAATCTGATTGTTCTCGGGGAAGGTCGGCCTCTGGATAACGACTGGCGCGAACTGATTTTGCAATCGCACGCCTCTGCCCGAACGGCCTTTGAACGGGGTGCCATGGAAATCGTTACCGAGAGTCGATTATGGAAATGTTTTCCCGTTTCTGAACTCGACGATGTAACGGAGTCGGGTAGCTCTTTTGTTCAAGATGGCGGCGAATCGACGCTATACACGCCCTCCATGCTGGCCGAACTCGTTTCAATGCCGGTTCCTGTCATACTCCATTGGTATCGCAGTGGTTTGTTGCAAGCGGTCAGTCGCATGGCGAAATTGCCGTATTTCGACGCATTTGAATTTCTCGTTGCGCGTCAGATCAAGACTCTGCTTTCGGGTGAATTAACGGTCGATCAACTCGCGAAACGGGTATCGGCGTTTCAAAAGCGTTTCGGTGCCGATGGACGTGTGATAATGAAACTCTCGCTGGCGGTGGATGGAAAAGACGTCTACTATCGTCAAGGGGATGTGCTTTATGACTGGCGTGGTCAGCCGCGGTTGGGATTGGATGTTCAGGTTCAGCCGAGTACGATCGCGGTGCGTGAGCAGGAGAGCGGGCATGAGCGGGCCACGGAGGCATCGGCCGCTGCGGGCCAGCGAATCGTCGGTAGTGTGAGCGAGAATGCGTTTTCTTTAGAAGGCTTGTTTTTAGAGCAGGAAGGGGAGCGTGAGTTCGAGTTTCAAATGGGTCGTCAGGTGGTTCGCTGGTGTGAAGAGGCATGGCGTTCGCAGAAGGAAGGAGACCTGGAGAAGGCGATCGACTGCTATCGCGCGGCGCTCATGGCCGGGGGTGCAGACTCGGGCATATCCTTTCAGTTGGCGGAACTTCTGGAGCAGCAAGATGAACTGGAAGCGGCCGCGGAACGCTATTATATGGTCCTGGAACTGGATGAGGAATATACAGACGCTCGTATCGGTTTGGCGCGAGTCCTTGCCCAGCTTGATCGACTGGACGAGAGCACCGCCGCCTGGGAAGGTGTTTTAGCGGACAGTCCGGACAATGCGGAAGCTTATTTTGAATTGGGAAAAATCTTATATCGTCAAGGCCGGTTCGAAGAGGCGACGGTACAATTGCGTTATTTTCAAAGCCTTGAACCTGACAGTATCCACAACCCCGAAATTGACCTGCTTTTGCGCGGCCAGGAATAGCGGGCGACGAACACTGACGTGGTCACTACAAAATTGAACATGTAAGGAACGAGACAAGAAAGGCGAGGAATCAGGCCTTACAATAAAAGCCCTTTAAAGGCGAGTTGTGACCGGAGTCGCGACAAACTGGCAGAGCCGCGTGGTCGGAAATATGGAAGGAATCCAGAAAGCGACAAAGATTGTCTGTGCATGGTACTGCCGGCTGCCAACACCAACATGCTGTTTGAATCTAACGCTTTAAGTATTTTATTCCGCATAGGATGCCAATAATGACGACAGCTAAAAACAGTAAGTTGTAGCCGGCGCCAAAAAGTTGTAGTCTTCCATTTTCGTCGCTTCCGCCCCATAGGCAAACGAGGACAATAATGCCAATGATCACGAAAGCAACGACAGGTGATCCTTCTTCCTTATTGGAATCCTTTTCAAATCGCAGACTCTTTATGGCTGCCGCCTTACATTGCTTACCGTTTTTTTCGAGGATGGTTTCAGGAATTATGTGGCCTTTGGTTACATAGTCTTGTAATTCGGAAGCATTCACAGGACCTTGCTTTGTGCCATTACTGTCATAGAAATAAAGGTTTTTATCCATAACTTACTCCTTCGGTTTTGTTTGTTCAAGGATTTTATTTTGATTCTTTACGATGCGAACGAGGAGGTAGATGACTGTTGCCGGAACACCAATACCTGTAAGCAATGAGGCAATAATAATTACAATAGTGATGGTTTGTTCAATATTTGCGGTTAACAGACAGATTAGTGCAATAGCACCTAAAACAAGTATTGTTAGAAGTGCGGTATTCGCGATTCTGTCTTGGACTGATAGAAATTCAATATTTTTAACACTTAACGCTTTGCATCTACTGCCATTTTGCTCGAGTATTGTGTCTGGTTTTATTGTGGATAAACGAGCCATTTTTCGTATTTCTACGGACGAGAAAGGCCCTGTCTTGTGCCCCCTTTTATCAATGCAAAATATGTCGGCAATATTCTTGTCAATTTTAAAGAGCCCCGGCACGTCACCGGCCCGATGGAATTTATCCTCTTTTGCAAATATAGTCACGGGTGTGATTTTGCCTGATTTAATTAACTCGGCAATCTCTTCCTGAGCAATAGGACCCCATTTGGTACCGCTTACGTCGATGCAAAAAATGTTTTTTTCCATAACATCCCCACCCTTAAGTTTGATATTTCTTCGTTTCCCACATATTGAGCGTTTCTTTATATTTTAATCACGCCTGAACTTCTTGTCAAGATGCATTCAGAGAGCCTCATTAGAGTTTTGAAGTAGGACGCGTACCATACCCTTGTTGTGTTGTGAAAACAAGGTAAATTTACCCGCTTTGGCACACATTGCAACCGATTTAAAAACGGAGGTCGGCGATCCATGTAGCCTCTATTGATGTATAAGTCGTTAGTATAGAACAATTTATATAATTGATGACATATTTCTAACGCCATGGGCCGGATTGTTTTATCGTGTTATGAGCGAGGAGGGAGCAGAGTGAAGGCCGAATCAGCCGTACTCCGCATCTGAAGCGTGTTTTCTTTTAGATGTGTTGTCCTTTTTTGGCATGATGTTCCTTTTATCTCTCTTGGCTGAACGAGGTGAAATAGAGACCGTCTGTTAGACAAAATAGGATTTGTTAAATAATACAATAATATATTTATATACCACCATTATTGTTTTATTTGAAAATTGAATATTTTTTCTCTGTAATTTAATCATTTTTTGAAAGAATGTGCCTTTTTTGGAAAAATTCTGGTTTTTTGGGAAAAAGTGTGCCGTTTTTTGGCGGGTTGTGTTTATTATCTATGGAGTGTGGGTAGAATTGGGGATAACATACTCTATTGACAAGGCGTGAAAGATGATATTTCCGATGGAAAAAGACACCAAGAGCAATCAGGCGCTAAAAGATAAGGCGACGGCGAAGTTCATGGAACTGACGCGGTACGTTCGATTTGTGGCGTATGAGAAGGCTCCGAGTCGTGATTTGGTGGGGGATATCGTTAACGATGTCTTTATTTACTTTGTTGAGCACGCGGACCGGTGGGACTACACGCGGGATTTGCGGCCGGTCATTAAGGGGGTAACACATAATATCGCGTTACAACATTGGCGGAAGTACACACAAATGTTGCCGAAGACGTTGAGCGAAATTGCGGGTTTTTTGATTCGGAATGAGAATGGTAGTGAGGAGGACGAGTCCGTTTCGCACAAAGAACTGGAAGAGACGGCTCTTGAACTGTGCATGGCCAAGCTTTCGCCGCAGCACCGACAGATTCTCGTGGCCTTTTATTATCGCCGCATGAAGTTGTCGGAGATAGCACAAGAGATGCATATAAAATTGGGTACGCTTCAGAAGATGATCTGCCGCATTCGCATTGTACTTCGCGAGTGCATTGAAAAGGCGATTCAGGAAGGAGTCCTTCATGTTGAATAATCCTCTTGATCGCTATATTCTCATGGACAAAAGTCTTTCCGGGACCTTAACGGAGGCCGAGGCGGAGGAACTCCTGGAACTGCTTCGGAAGAGTGAGTCGGCGCGTCGGGAATTTCTGCTCAACTCGCGTTGCGACTTTCTCCTTCGCGAGAAATATGACCTGCTTCGGGAAGTGGAGCAGGCGGAGAAAGGGGAAATGCCGGCGGAGGCTACCCGGTCCGAAGAACTGGAGGCGTTACGTCCGGGTGTTCCGCTGCCTGTAATACAGTCGGCAACCTCGGCGGTCATCTCGGCAGGAGAGTGGGATGAACTGGCTCGACTTCAGCGGCATGAAAAACCCTTTGCGGTGAATTCTGAACACTGGAGTACTGTTGTAACGCTGCTCGAGAGCAATCGCCGGATTCCGCTCAGAATGACGTCGGATCCGGTTGCGAGTCCGAATTATTTTACGGCTGGTGCCTGTCTGTGGCGCTGGTGCCGGTGGCCGATGCGTCGTGAGTGGAAGGAATCGACGTTCCCTGTCTTTACGGCGTTAGGGGTTTTGATGGTTTTGGCCATCGTTGTGGGTATTGGAGTGCAACGCTATTGGAATCGGAGAGTCAGTACACCGTTCGACGGTCTTGCTCGTATTCAGGAATCGATAGATGTGGTTTGGTCTTCGGAGCAGGAATCATTTGCTCGGGGGCAGATTTTGGAGTCGGAAAAGCTTTCGATAAAAGAAGGTCTGCTCGCATTGGAGTTTGCGTCGGGTACTCGCGTCCTGCTAGAAGGGCCTGGTGACGTGATTTTGCATGACCCTGGTAAGATGTTTTGCTCTCGTGGCAGTATGAGCGTTACGGTACCGCGTCGGGCAACGGGATTTCAGGTCGAGACGCCGTTCGGACTGGTAACGGACCTTGGCACGCAATTTTTTTTGAACGTCTCGGAAGAGCACCCGCGATTGGACGTTGTCAAGGGAAAAGTGACGTTGGCGGATCGAACGGGACAGAGTATTCTTTTAACGACAAGTTTCGGCACGCGACTTTCGGAAAACCGGTTGCATGCTCCGCAACGAATTACGGAAACGGGGTATGTGAACGAAGAAAAGTTTGAAGAGAAGGTTGTAGAATATTCCAGGAGCAAGCGTAGCGAGCGAGACGCGGAGCTTGCGAAACGAATAGGTAAAGAAGGGATTATAGCCCTGTTTGATATGGAAAATTGCGACAAAGGACGGGAGATTCCGAACCTTGTAAAAGAGACGGACGCCATTGCCCCATATATAATTCGCTCTTCTTCGAGCTTTTCGGAAGGACCGTATTTCGGGACGACAGCGTTGGCGTTTGGCGACCGCAAGACGTCCGCGTCACTGCAACTTAAACGGAAATACAAGTCGTTGCGGTTGGAGACTTCATTGCGCGTTGATCGTTTGGAAAACGAGGGGAATGTTATTCTGGCCAGTAACGATTTTTACCGGACGTCGGGTACCTTCGTCTGGCAGTTCCTGAAAGACGGGCGTCTACAGATTATTTTGCAGCAGGCCGATAACAAGACGGATACCTTTGTTACTCCGACTTCCTTATTAAGAAAGAAATTCGGGGCATGGAATACGTATTCCGTTGTTTTTGACGGAGACAAGAGACAAATAACGTTTCTCGTGAACGGTATGGTTGCGGCCATCCTGCCTTGGCGAAATCCGATTCCTCTTGACCCCGGTACTTGCCTGCTGGGTGATATTAAAACCGGTACGGACTCCCGTAATCAACGGTTCCTTACCGGAGCGATGGACTGGTTTGCCGTGTATGAAAACTAAGGGTGTTTCGAGTGCGTGATTGAGGACCACGCGAATGCGGAACAAAAAAATGTAGCAGAGGCTTTTTTAAAGAGGCTCTGTAGAAAAACAACAATTTTTCAACGGAGAAAACGAGATGAGAACACGACTTGGAAAACGGCTTGGCTTTACTTTGGTGGAGCTTCTGGTGGTCATTGCGATTATTGGTATATTAATCGCTTTGCTCCTGCCAGCGGTTCAGGCGGCGCGAGAAGCTGCGCGACGTATGGAGTGTACCAATAAGCTCAAACAGATTGGTATTGCGCTCCACAATTATCACGATGTTAATGGCAGATTGCCGCATTCGACTGTGGCCGGGCACCGTGTGATGGGGGCGGTTCATTCCTGTCCGCTCGCAACTGGTTGGATAAGTTGGCAGTTCCGACTCCTGCCGCAAATGGAACAGTCGCCCATCTTTGATGCTCTGGACTTCAGCCAAAGTGAAATATGGACTACTGCAGAAAACAGAATTCTCGTGACAGAGACGATCAAAACAATGCCAGGTTATATTTGCCCGTCACGCTCACTCGGTAGGGATAAATATGCAAAAAACAGATTTGACGACGACGGCAATGCCTATCTTTACAATTCGCCTTCAGATTACGCCGGGTGTATTGGCGATTATGGAAACGGCGTCGTCTCAGGAAGTGGCGCGGGCCGCACCTTTACCAATCCGGGCACGGCGGGCGGAACAGGAACGAATTTCCCCAATTATGGCCATCCGTATGATTCCATAACGGACTTGGGAACGTTCGCTTTCCTTGATATGGGAGGCAGTGTTGAGCTGTACAGCTATGCGACGCGAGGCATGTTTGCCCGTGGCGGTTACGCGCATAATTTCGCGGCGGTAATAGACGGGCTGTCGAATACCTTCTGTGTTGGTGAATCCATTGGTGGCTGCAATCCGCACAATGCGTTTCCTACAGAATCCTGGGCAACAACGGCTTGGCCGATTAATAAGGAGAAGAAATGGCTTAAAGAGCAATTCCTTTGGGTGCTGGGCAATCAGACGGGGTCGTCCTATAGTTTTGCAACGTTAAATGCGAAGTTGGTTGAGATGCGGAACTACGGGGCTTCGTTTTCCAGCGAGCACAGTGGTGGCGCGAATTTCCTCCTTGGCGATGCTTCTGTCCGATTCGTAAGTGAAACGGTGAACGGCGATGTTTATCGCGCTTATGCCTCAGTAAATGGTGGCGAGACACAAGCTCTGTAGCACGATATTACAATTTATGGGATAAAGAGAATGAGAATATACACAAGTTTGTTATTTGCAGTTTTTGCGGTTTCATTGTTTCCCGGTTGTGGTGAAAAGTATGCGTTGTCCCGTGTAACAGGCACAGTTACTTATCAGGGCAAACCTTTGGAGACAGGAACGCTTATTTTTGAGCCGGAACAGGGACGATCGGGGACAGCCGAAATAAAAGATGGCCAAATTGTCAATGTATCGACGTTTAAGGCGAACGATGGCGTAACGCCTGGTAACGTTCGTGTTGCCGTTTCCTCAGTGCGTGTTACCGGGCAAAGGGAAGTGCGTGGCGAGAAGAACCCAAACGAAACCTATAAAGTGGATGTAACAGAGTCAGTTATTCCGACTAAATACAACACGGTGCAAACGAGCGGGTTGACCTACACAATCAATCGCGGCAGAAACGAAATCAGAATAGACCTGCAATAAGAATGGACAATAGTTTCGCCTGGCTTGTAATGCTGGACGTTTTGGAATAATTACATAATTGGCAAAGGAGAAGTACCTTCATGACCACAAAAGAAACGCGACGTAAGTTTTTGAAAAAATGTGTATTCACTGCCTGTAGTGGTTTCCTGCTTTCGAGGGGATATCATGTGGCAGAAGCTTCGGAAATCGGGCAAACGTGGTCCGGTTGGCGTGAAGGCGAAATGGAAATTCATTCGATCTACACGGGCTGTGGCGAATCCATCTTTCATATTCTTCCGGACGGGACGACCATGCTAATTGATGCGGGTGAATGGCGTGCGAACGAAGATATTAAGGTAGACATTTTGCCCAATGAAACGCGTCATCCTGGAGAATGGATTGCCCGATATATCCAGCGAGTCAATCCGCGCGGTGTGAACGTGGATTATATGATGCTTTCGCATTTTCATGAAGATCATTCAGGAGGCTGTGAGTATAGCGCTGGTCGCACGCAAGGTCGGGGCGATGACTATTGTATAAGCGGTCTTTCTGAAGTTGGAGAATATCTTCATTTCGACAAAGCCTTTGACCGTGGGTACCCCGATTACAGTTTTCATGCGCCGGGTTGTGAGGCAACGGAGTCGAATTTTTGTAAATTCGTTCGCTGGACCATGAAGGAAAAAGGACTCAAAATGGAGAAATTTGAGACTGGAAAATGCGATCAGATAAAATTGTGCAGAACAGGCACGGACGAATATGATTTTCACATTCGCAATCTTTGTGCCAATGGTGTCGTCTGGACAGGTAAGGATATGGAAACGCGCAATCTTTTTGAAGGCTGGTCAGGGAATATTAATGAGAACGCACTTAGTATAGGGATCCTCTTTTGTTATGGTCCGTTTCGATATTTCAGTGCGGGCGATATTGATCAATCCTGTTTTGACGCGAACATGAGGGCTCTGCCAGTCGAAGCGATAGTGGGTCAGGCAACGGGACCGGTCGACGTCTGCAAAGCGAATCACCATGGGTGCAATAACGCAATGCCTCCGGAATTTGTGCAAGCGGTTCGACCTCGCGTGTATACGGTGAATGTGTACGATCAGACTCACACGGGAGAAGATACCTTAAGAACAATGATGTCGGAAGAACTCTATTCCGGTCCGCGGCTCGTCTGCCCGACCATATTTCCTTCCAGTCGCAAGGCAGCCTGCGAAACGATGCCCTTTTTCAATTCGATCGCGACAGAAGGCGGTCACGTTGTTATTAAAGTTTATGACCAAGGCAGGAAGTACAAGGTCTACTACCTGACAGCCGACGACGAAAGCATGAAGATAAAGGCTGTCTATGGTCCTTTTGAAGCATCCAATAAGGATGCATGAAAGCGTTCGGGACTGCTCTCGTCGACCCCCAACTTTCACCAAGGGACGTTGGAGACGAGAGCATTCAAGATATTCCGGGTTTTGATTTTTAACGTTTCAATAATCGGCTCGACAGGAATCGTATTGTGGATGTAATGAATTGAATGATTCGGTACATATAGAAAGAGTACAGGAGTACGTAAAAAAAGACGATGCCTGTAAGTAAGACGGGATAGGGCAGACGGGAACATAGCGATGAGGTTTCATAAGGCAAACAGATACTGTATAATCCGCAACTAACACCACAACAAAACGAATGAAATAACAACGCATACAAGAAACTGCGATCATTTTTTAGCAAGTTTGGGGAATAACAATACTTTATTGCTGTGTCTATCAAAACCAGGAATAGCCCAGTGACGGCAAATAGGAATATCATCCCGATTGGATAATCAATCGGGAAAACCTTTCGAAAATGCCACGCAAGCATCAGAAAAGGTATTGGAGTAAGCAGGTTTAAAATAAGTATGGAATAGTACCACATTCGAGACGGCATCGAGCCTGTATCATTGAGCCTCCATTTATTTGAAACCATGCCTGGGATATATAGTAAAATATTGAACATAGAGTAACCCATAAGAATTATTAAAAGGATACAGTGAGATAGTCTGAAATCCCATTTGTATACGCTATATACAAATATATTCGCAAAGGCGATAACATAGCTGATTATTGCAAGAGCAAAACAACTTGTGCATCTGAACAACAATAGCGTGATTCGTTCCATGTGCTGCTTTTCCCTTTCCCTTGCTGGTTAAATCGAACACGCAGCTGAAAAAACGGATTGTCGACGCCACGTAGCGAGACGACAATGGTTTTTTAAGGCATAACAGCCGCGTCATTTCGTGGATGAGGAGGGCTCACGGCTTCTTTCAAAAACTTGGGAGATGACTCCGTTGCCTAAAACTTCCTCGACAGGTTGCTTAAGAGCAGAGCCTGCCTCTCCACTTCTCCGAACAATCCCATTTTAGCAGAGAACGACTTCATTTGTCAAGGATTTTTCGATATTTTTCGGAGTTTTTTCTCGAAAACTCTTCTTCGACCTCTTGCGACCTTTTGCGACTGAGTCCCTTAATGGAAACGTGTCTTGTAATAATAAGTCGCAATGGGTTCTCAAACCGCGAAGTGTACTTCCTCGCGGTCCTTCAACGGTGGTTGCTGCTCAAGTCATTGTAGTTTGAGTTTCAGTTTGTATCAAAAACTCTCGCATAGTACTCTATCCTGATATTGCTCCTTTACACTCACGTTTTAACGCTATTTCGATCCGTTCAAGACAACCTCAGAACTCGCTCGACGTAGATTGAACGCCTCGGTCGTCTTGCACGGTCAATCCGTCGGATTTTCATCGTGAAGGTCGATAGCGGCTTTAACGTTTCAGTAATCACGTTGGTTTTAGAGGTTCTTCAAACCACCAACAGATCACCCACCGCCGAACCAACTCCGGTGTACAATCATCTCCTTGACCAACGCCAGGTCCGACACCATATTTACCGCATGACGCGAAATTGAGACGACTATCTCTCCCGTCATACTTGTTTCCGCCACTCTCCATTTTTGACTCTTCTTTGTCGGCTTTCTCTCTCATGGTTTTCTTTTATTATAAGGGGAAGAAGGGTCTGCAAAGTTCGGCCTTTTTACCACGCTATGAGGTCACGCTTCAGACTGTAGAACCACTACAGGCTACGGGCATAATTCGCGATGCAATATCAATTCCCAAGTTAATAAACGTATGCTGTGTGTTTATTTAATATAAGATACGTAATTAAGAGAATATGACAGTAGTTATGATAATAGAACATTAACTAATAAGAGCTTACGCTATCTTTTGTAATAATTATGCAAAATAATTTATAGTTATGATTATATAAATATAAATTATTTTTCTAATATCGAAGTTTCGGCAAGCTTTTATGCCGTCTTTGGCAGACAAAACCGCGTGCGGGAAGCGATGGCCGTGAGTACAGATGGGGCGGGCGAAGCGAACGCGAAACTTTTTGACGATTGTTTTCAGAGGGACGGTTGACTTGATGTGAAAAGGTGTTACAATGAACGCACCGTTTTATGATGAATGTGCCGATATTCCCTCAGGAAGTTGTCCGCCCCTATTTTTGGTGTGATACCTCACCAGAGTTTCCTTGGAATGGCGATTCCCCGTTGTCCGGCTCCGGCTGGTATGCGTGTTATTCAAAGATTAAAGGATTTTGATATCATGACAAAAAAAGACATTGTACGCGTTATTTCAGAAGAAATGAACCTTCCCCAACAAAAGGTGAAAGAAGTGGTCCAGCGTACTTTTGACGCCATTATTGACGCATTAGCTAATGAAGGCAATATAGAACTCCGTAACTTTGGCGTCTTTAAAGTGCGTCAGAGGAAGTCTCGTGCCGCTCGAAATCCGCGAACAGGCGTTGAAGTTTGGGTTGAAGGGCGTAATGTCGTTACCTTTAAAGCGGGTAAAGACATGGAAGACAAAGTCCAAAATGAATCCACCGCTTCCGGGTCGAAAGCAAAAAATGCCTAAATAGGCCTTGGGGGGTTGTCAACAAGTGCATCTTGTGATATACTACGTATATCTTTGGTCGGTTGCACTCGGAGAGGTGGCAGAGTGGTCGAATGCGCGGGTTTGCTAAACCCGTGAGCTCGTAAGGGCTCCGCAGGTTCAAATCCTGTCCTCTCCGCTCTAAAAGCCCTGTATTTTACGGGGCTTTTGTTATTTCTTGCTTTAATCTGTTCCTTTCTGTTTTGAATACTGAATGAATTATTTTCCTTCAATTTCGTTCTTTTTCGCTCCCTTTCCCGCCATTTTCCCCGCCACTATCTTTAATGGCCTGTTGGTAATCGCTTTCAAGCGGGTGTAAATAATGACTTATCGCCGTTCGTGGTGAATGCCCCAACCAGTAAGCCGCAACCGTTGCCGGATATTCCCGATACAGTTCATTAGACCGACTGCCCCGCAAGTTATGGAACAATCGCGGCCAGCGTTCCAACCCGGCCCGGGAAATAATTTTCCGAAAGGGGAAACGCAAGGTTTGGTTATCGCCCCTGTTATAGGTAATAACGTAAATATCGCCCGGTTTCCGCTCTTTGGCGAGTCGTTCCAGTTCTTCCCTTAATTTCGGAAAGAGGGGAACAAGCCGCCCGGCCTTTCCTTCATGGCGTTCCGTCTTCGGACTTGTAACCCAGAAACGGCCCGTTTCAAAGTCGATATCGGCCCATTTTAACGCCATTGTTTCCGAGGGGGTCCTAAGTCCCCCGACACGACACAAGGCAAGCAGGGCCCGCCATTCTGCCCCGGGACAAGCGGTTAAAAGTCGTTCGTATTCGTTCGGGGTAATAAACCGTTCGTTATCCTTATTGACGAAAGAGCCCTTTTCCACTTTCAGAAATGGGTTATCTTCTGACAGTCCGGTTTCAATCGCCCATTTAAAAACGGTTCTAACTCTTGTTACCGTGCTTGCCACTGTTGCCGGGGCAAGTATTTTCACCAGTCCGGCCCGCCACTGTTGCGCCCGTTCAAGGGTTATCTTGTCCGGCGTTTCGTTCGGGTCAAACAGAGTAAAAAATCTTACCTTTGCCGTTCGGTAGGTTACAAGGGTTGACGCTTTCTTGTCTTTGTTCGCTTCAAGGTATCTTTCCCAGAGTTCGCCCAGACAGGGCATTTTCTGCCGTTCTTCCAGTAGTCCGACTTCCGAAAGTTTTTCCCGAATTTCTTCGGAAAGACTTGTAATAAGCGAAACGGTTTTCTTGTCGATAAGAAGTCCGTTTTCCCTTATTGACAAAATACGCTCTACAACGTTTTTTACCGCTTGTGCCGTTCGTTCGTTGTAATGGGTTGACAGTCTGATAAATTGCCGTTTACCGTCGAAAAATTCGATTCTAAAGGCGGTTCCGTTTTTTCTCTTAACTTTTGTGATTGACGCCATTTTTCCTTTTTCCTTTCCGGCGTGAATCAGTAAACCGCCTCTTATTATAACCGTTCTTCAGTAGGTTTCAAGGCACATTATAAGACAATTGAAACACCTTGAGAAGGTTCTGATTCAACTACTAATACCCCGTTTTCATAACGTTTGGCTATCAAATATACGATAGCTGTTGAACGTTTATAATTTTCAATGTCAATGCTCCCTTCTGACCCGCTTGAATAGTCTTCAAAACTGCATATAATCCCGCCATATTCGTTTTTTATATACAAACTGTAAGACGTTGCGTTAGCAATATTATCAAAAGTAACCTCAATTTTTCCTTGTCTGCTTGTACTTGATTTATAAACAACAGAAATAACAGGGGTATCCAAGCTTGTAACAGGTTCTAACGCCGTCACCCGTGTTTCTAACGCCGCAACAGCCGCCGCCAGCGCGTCAAATTCGGCTTTTCTTACAGCGTGTTCCGGTTTCGTTGCCGCCGCCGGTAACGATACGAACGACAAGCATTTTATATCAGATTCCATTAGTTAGCCCCCGTGCCAGCACTGTAAACCGCCCCAACTCCCGAAAGGAAAACCGGCTTATAATCAAAATAACAGCGGTAACCAATACCCAGAGTATTAAAATTAAGTTCGCCCGTTTCAAGGTAAGGGTGTTTAATTCCGTTAAGCCAGACAGAGCCCATAACCGCCGCCATATTCGGAGCCGAAAGTAAAATGTAATGGGTATCACTTCCATTTTTAACAGGGCTTGCCGCGCCAAAATACGGACTATAGACCGTTTTAAACGCGCTGTAAAATGGGTTGACCGTTCCGGTCATAATTGTATCGGGAACGGGGGCCCGAACAACGTTATCTTCAACATGGTCAAGCGTTGTCGACTTTTCAATGATAAGGGCTTTTGTATGGAGTGCCGGGGGAACAAGCAGGAAACGCCCGCCAAGCGCGATAAAATCGCCCGTTTCGTCTTTCGCCGTATCGAATATGGAAAACGCTGTTGACAGTGACTCAAAGTTAAAAGCAGGGTTTCCGGTGACCTTTGTAAACTTGCTCCGGTTGGAAATAAGGGTATCAAACCAAACCTTCTGACGGGTCAAGTTGACTTTTCGACCAAACAGCCGGAACAGGTCACCAAACGCTCCCAAGTCGTCATTGATAATCATTTCGCGAGTTAATACCAGCATAGCCCCCCGGGTTTCCGTTGACGCTGTTTTACCGGTTTCTTTAAGCCCGATATGTTCCAGTTCTCCCCCTTCGGCATAACGTCCAATTTCACCAGACATAAGCAAAGTATATAAGGACGCCTCTTTAAAATCCTTAACGGAAATATCTTTCGAAAGTTTCGCGGTTGGGTCTTCAATTTCAGAATAGCCAAGGTCAAGTATCTTGTTGGCAACGTTCGAAAGAAGACCGGGAAGGGACAGAGTTGAAAACGCGCCCTGCGCAGTACCTGCCGAGATACGCGAGTTATCAAACGCCGCCTTAATGGTACCGTCCGAAAATCGGCCCGTTGTATCGCCCGCCTGACGTCTTACCACTGATTGTAACGTTTCGCCCCTGTATTCCCGGCGGGTTGCTTCGTCGATCGTTTGGGGACTGTATCCGAACGTTTCAAGGGTCTTTCCGTCAATGCCGGCGTTAAGCAGTAAGGCGGTTTCAAATAGGGGTGCGAAGTCCGCGCCTCTACTCTCAAGATAAAGTTCCGGGGTTTTCGGTCTGCCACTTCGAACGGCCAGCAGTTCAACCGACTTTTTCAGGTCTTCCAGTTCCGCTTTAATTTCGTTCGCCTTCTCATTGTCAAACTTTTCAGCCTCAATAGCCATTTTTTCTCTTTCCTTTCGGTCATTGTTTTTTTCCTGCATTTCATTTTCCTTTCCTTCAATAATGGCGCTTGTCTTACTGTCCGCGCCTTGTTCGACAAAACTTATTTCCCGCAATTCCATTTTTCGAACAATGGTAACGGGGCCGGAAAAAGTTTTTCCGTTTGCCGTCCCTGTTTGCCCCGCTACCAAGTTTTCAGCTTCTATCACCGGTCCGCCTATCGACGCCTGCCAAGGATACCCCGCCAGCCCGGCGGCGGTAACGTCAACGGAAAACGGGGTCTTTCGACTTATCAGCCCTTCGGCATAAAGTTTTCCGGCTTCAATCTTTATTAAGGTTGTATGCCCTATCCCCTTTTCCGGTGAATGTTCAAGCCGGATCGGAATTTTCTGATTAAACGACAGCCCCGTAAAGTCAACGACAACAGGGGCGGAAAACCCGCTTACCCGCATAGGCTCCCCATTATTCGCCACCATTCGAAACCGGGGTATTTTATCCGGCCCGGCTTCCAAAAATTGTAATATCATTCAGATTACTTCCTTTCAATTTTAATACCCGTTTCGACGCTGCCGCCGATAGGGACAATAGATATTTCCCGTAACACAAATTTATTTATCAGCAGTAACGGCCCTTCATATTCCTTGCCGTAAAAGGTTATTTTTTGTCCGCAAGGAATTTCCTTAAAAGCGTCCGTTTGACCTGCCGTTACCCCGCCTACCGATAATTGGTATTTAAAGCCGTATTTCTGACTATTGATTAAGCCGTCAATACTTTCGCGCAACTCTTTTGACATTTCGTTATATTGACTGATAACCCCCGAAACTTGTAACCGTTTTTCACCGTTGATAAAAACCGTTTCACAATGTCCTACTATTTTCGTTTGGTCATGTTGCCATAAAAGCGGTATCGGAGTTTCTTTCGGAATAACTATTCCGTCCGGGTCAATAAGCGATATTTCATAAGAATCTTTTTCGTTCGCCACTAATATTTCATTCGGTGAATAGGCTACCCCGTTGAAAACGGGAACAGCTTTTGAATTACAACCGAAAGACGCAAACAGAATAAAAAACATAAAAGTTAAATATCTCATTTTCCTTTCTTTGTTAAACAGTATAACAGGGGGTTCCGTTTTCACCAAACATTTTTTTCAAGTGTCAGGTAGTGAAGAATCTTCGCCCACCTGTTCTAATGAAGTTTTTTCAACATTTCAAAATATCAGGTATATACGTAAAGTGTCAATATAACTTGAT
>JAUNSJ010000027.1:45358-51679 GCA_030539295.1 Planctomycetia bacterium
TTTTTCAACATTTCAAAATATCAGGTATATACGTAAAGTGTCAATATAACTTGATATCTTGAAATGTTGGTTGTAAGTACTTATAAAATAGATACTTACAAGATTTCATATTTATTAAAATACTTGATATCTTGAATTGTTGATACATGTTAAAAATCAGGTTTAACATTTCAAGAAAATCAAGTTATCAGGCTTATTTGATATCTTGTAACCCCTTATATTTAAAGAGGTTACGTTCAACATTTCAAGTAATCAAGTTATTTAACATATTTTACGTATCCTGAAACGTTGTTGACCAATACCAGCCGGTCAAAAGTTTTTCCCGGTGAACGTCGATATTATTTGCCGCCCGTTGGATAGTTGCCCAACTAAACCCGGCGTCTTTCGCCTCCTCTTTCAATTCCTTAACTTCTATCCCGTTTGGGTAGGCTTTCAATTGGTCAATAAGCCATTTTTCAGCCGCCTGCCGTTTTTCTGCCTTTGGTCCCCGGTTCCTTGTCCGGGTTTCTTCCTTTACTTCCGAAAGGGCTTTTTGTTCTTCCTTTCGCCGTTGTCGGAATTGTTCAATTTCAATGTCTTCCGCTGTCTTCGCTAATTCGGTATTGGTAAATTCAAGGGTACCGTTCGGGAGAATCCTGAATTCAATTCCCGAGGGGTTGACAAGAATATTTCCTTTCGCGAAAACAACCGACTTTAAATTTCTGTCTTCCTTGTCGGCATAAAGAAACCAAACAGCCCGGGCAATAGTTGTAAAGGCAACTGAACCCAAGACCCGGCCCGCGCTGTTATCTTCTGACCCGCCTTTCTTAAAATGGGAGATAAGTAACACCGCTATATTTTCTTCCCTTGCCAGTTCGCATAGGGGGCTTAATAACTGCCTTATTTCGCTGTTACTGTTCTCTTTCGTATCTCCCAAAAAGTTCGTTACCGGGTCGATAACAAGCAGTTTAACCGCCGTTCCTGTTCGTTTCCGTTCATAATGAAGGAACTGTTTTAAACTTTTCAGGTCGTTTAATCCTGCCTCTGAAAATATCTCCTTTCGTTCGTTCTTTTTTGTTTCCTTGTTATAAATTTCAAATTCCGTTTTCGCTCCCTGATAGACTGAAATTAAGCGGGTATCAGCCCCAAGCGTTTCAAGCCGGGGTTTGAAGACTTGTTCAATTGGGTCTTCCCCGGGAAAGAAAACGGTTCCCCCGAGGGGACAGGGTGAGCCGTCCGGCCAGCCGTCCCCCTTTGATAATTCCGCCGCCAGATAGGCGGAAAAATAACTTTTACCCTCTCCCCCGTATCCGGCTAAAACGGTTACCATTCCTAGCGGAATCTTGTTATACCAGAGCCAGTTAATTTTTTCCGGCTTGACGTCCGATAATACAACACTTTCAAAACGGTCTTGAATTTCCGGCCCTTGTAATTCAAGCAAGCAACTTTCAAAAGGGAAATCAGTTATTTCCGGTTGATACCCTTCCTTCGGGTACGAATAAGCCCCGTCAAGAAAACAGGTATCCGGCCCGGGTATAAAGTCCTTTTGGAGGGTTACCGCCGTGAAGGGGGTTCCGTCTTTCCATTTCAGCCCGGAAAAGTTTTTATAATCCTTGTCCGAACGAAAAACGTAAAAGATATTTTCTGCCCCTTCGATAACGAATTTGGGGTTAAATTCTATTCCCCATTCCGAAAGAAACTTTTCAAACTGCTTTTCATTGCCGGGAGTGTCCATAAATTCCAAGGCGACAAGCCCGGAACGTTTAAGGTCAATTAAATAGCAGTCTTCCAAGCCTTTCGGCCAGCGGTCAATTTCAAGCGGGTCGAACGTCGAAAATTTTCGGTATTCCGGCCAGCTATTCATAAAAAAGCCACAACCCAAGCCGTCATAAATATAAAACGGAACTTCATAATCAGCCGCCGCAGGGAGTACCCAACAGCCCGGAACGCTGTTTAAAAAGTCTTTCGCGTTTTGGAAACTATCGGGCATTGTTACTTTCTTTCAATTTCTGAAAAGCGGTTTTCATTGCGTCAATGGCTTTATTAAAATTGTCAAAACAATACTCAAACCTTCCGAACGTTGCGTCAAATTCGTCCGGAATGCCCGTAAATTCAATATCGTCGAACGACTTCGGAAAGTCTTCCAGTTTGACCGGTTCCGTTTCCGCCTTAATAACCCTGTCCCGTTCGTTGATAGAGTCTTTCAGCTTTTCAATGTCCGAAAGTTTATAAAGCCACTGTTTCCCGATTTTATAAGAGGGAATCAAGCAACCTTTCCGATATTCAATCAAAGTATGTTGACTAACTCCCAGCAGTTCCGCCGCTTCCTTTTGCGTTCGCCATTGGGCAAGCTCCGCCTTGTCCCTTTCTACCTGTTCGGAAATTTCTTCCGTTCGTTTACTCAAGTCCTTAATAAATTCCGTCATTCTTTTCCTTTCAAAAATGTTTTCAAGTTACTTTCGGTATAGAAAATTTTTCGCCCTGCCTTTCGGGCTTTAATTTTCCCCTCATTGGTCCAACGTCTTAACGTTGGAGTCGATACGCCTAAAAATTCCGCCGCTTCCGTTTGGTTGTAAACTCTTTCCGGCAATACAAGAGCGGCCCGGCGAGCCGCCCTTCTTGCAAGAGTTAAGGCGCGGTTGATTTTAACCTGTTCCCGCCTTGTCATTTTTATTCCCCTGTTGCGCTATCGATCTTCGCCAGTTTCAAGGTAACGTTCACTTTAACAGCGTCTTCAAGGGGCTGTTCATAACTGAAATTGGTAACCCCGAATTGTCCGCTTATTCCTTCGACGGAAACCGCTACTGTATCGCCCGACTCAAAAGCCTCATGAAGGGTGTCAAACGTTGTATCACCGGGAAGATAAAGCATAGTAAATTCTATGGTACATTCCCGCAAGGTCGGGACCGTTTGCCGCCAGCCCCTGTTACCTCTTGTTGTAATATCCGCTTCGCCCGCGCTTAATGTTACTGTTACGTCCTGTACATTTTTGACTTCCGCCCCGCCAATGGAAAGTACGCATTCCATACCAAGCATAGCAATCTGTTCTTGTTCCGGCATATAAACCCTTTCTAAAAATGGTTACCGAACGTATAAAAACCCGTTCGCTTTTACGCTTATTCGACGCCGAATAAGCAAACACCCCCCGGAACGTTTCCGCCCCGGGAGGGTTACGAGGTGTAAAGACCGCCGATAGTTGCGCAGGCTCTGACGGCTTACCAATGGGGCCTTTCAGCCCAGCCCCCTGAAAAGTGAGTTTTAAAGAGGGGCCCGCATTGTCCCAAACACAAAAAGGAACAAAGAAAATTTATTCGAATAGTTCGGGGCCTGTATAACAACAACCCCGACAGTTTATTTTTATGTACGTTCGGAAATAATCCGTTGTTTCCTTGTCGTCCTTTATCATATCAAAAAAGGAACGTTGCAACGTCTGAAAAGTTGTATATAACAGATTACCACAATCTTTCTTAAATGCTATTGGACGCCCGTTATAATTCGTTTGGGTCAATAGCCGTTTTATAAATTTCAGTTCGTCTTTCATAGCAACCTGTATTTCAAAGTTGGGAACCTCTTTCGATTTTTCTTCCGCAATAAAAGCCTTTAATTCCTCTATGCGCTTTACCGCCTGATGAAAATAAATGTCGTCGATAATGTTTTGACGCCCGTAAACGGTTAAATATACAAATTCGAACGGGTCAAGCAGGTCTTCCGCTTGATAAACCTGACCCGGATTGTAAAGAAGTTTTTGTATTAAAAACCCTCTGTTACAATACAGGTTAAATAACTTGTTTCTGAAAGTTAATTCCCACTTGTCAACATAGTTATAACTATTTCCATTCGCTTGCTTGCCCATAAATATAAAGCTGTTAATATTCGCCCTCCCTGCTGTTTAAATAAGTATTTAAGTCAAACATTTCCCCGTGTCGGCGTTTCGCCGCCTTTAACGCCTTGTATCGTTTTTTGTCTTCGTTATGAAGACGCAAGGAAATTTCAACCGGCTTTTCCTGCTCTTCCTCTTCCGATATCGGGACCGGGACCAGCGAGCAGGCAAGGCAGGTTTCCGTAATGATAGCCCGCCCGCAAGTTGGGCATTTATGCCGGTTCGCCGTTCTCCCCTCATAGGGGTTTTCAATTTGGTTTTTCAACCGGCTTAACGTTCCCTTGCTTGCCTTCGTTCGTTTGTGGATAGAACAAAGAGAATGACCAGCCTCAAACAATTGCACAATTTCAGACTTTAACAATGAGTTCATTTATAAGGACTCCGACTTGAAAGTTATAATAACTTGTAAGTCGTTGTCATTGGGCTTGTAAACCGCTTGTACTCCCGTTTCATGACGGGAAGAAATACAGCCGGAAAGAAAGACCAATGACAACGAAACGATTAAAAATAATTGTCTCATTCTTCTAGCCTTCCTTCCTCTTGCAATGCGTCATAAAGTTTGTCGAACAGTTCAAGCAAAAGTGTCAAGCGGTCATGTTGATTCGCTAACGTTTGCGCAAAGATAGCCCGGTTGTCTCTTTGATAGTCCCGCAACTTAAACGCCCAAAACTTCAATTCAAGCGCGTTGTCGATAATTTTTTCAAGCAGTTTAGTAGAATCGTCCTTTTTATCCATTCAATAGAATCCTTTTAAATTCGGTCCATAGCCCGCTTGTAAGCGTCTTTTAAAAGGATATAATAAAAGATACCGCAAGCGGTCTAATTGACCCTTGTTTCTGCCCTTGTTGCGTTTCTCTCTGCTAAGTTTGAAGACGCTTCAAGGGTTTTTTGTTGTTGGGTTACTTCCGTTGCAACCAACAGAAAACAGTATATCAGGGGGTTCCACTTTCACCAAACATTTTTTTTAAGCCCCTGAAATACGGGGTTAAAACGCTTAACCCCAATAATAAAGACCAGCCCCCGGAAAGAGTCCAGGGGGTTCAACTGTAGAATATTTTGTTAATTGTCAAGCTGCTGTTTTGCCGCTTCAATAGTTGCTTTGGCTTTTTCTATCACCGGAGAGAAAACAGAATCAAGAAGCCCCGCGCTGTCTTCCGAAACGTTTCCCTCCCGAACGGCTTCCAAGAGTCCTTCAAACGCCGTTGTAATTGTTTCGTATTCACCCAACAGATAAATAAGTTTGTTCATTCTTAGAACCTCTAAAACCGGGTTAAAATACCCCCTATCTTTCCCCCGGCTTATGGTATAATAAAAGATAGTGGTTGCCCTTTTGGGCGATTCCTGCCCCGGTTCCGTTCGTACTGCCAAGTTTAGAAACGGTTCCGGGGTTTTTTCTTACTTACTTACTTTCTTTTTTCAAGGGCTTCAACTCTCTTTTCAAGTTCGTCAACCCTTTTCCGCAAGTCCCCTTTTAAACGTTCTGTAATAAGTTCCTTTAATAGGGCGCTTACTGTTTTTCCTTCCTGTTTCGCTGTCTCTTGAAATTCTTTCAAGAGTGGTTCAGGAATAAGAAAATTATATTTGATATTCAAACCTTTTTCCCTCCTTTCTATACCTCAAAATATACCTCATAATTACATATCGTCAAGAGGAAAAATCAGACTTTAGCCAAAAAAAACGAAAATAGTAAGATAGGTAAAAACAGCCGCCCCCGGGGGGAAGAATAACAAAAGACCCCGGAAGACGGCCAACGGGGGAGAATGAACAAAAGCCCCCGTTATTTCTTTGACGTTTTAAAAAATGCCTTATAAGCCTTTGGACCAAAGAAGTTATAAAGAATCGTATCAACCCGCCGCAATTCTTCCGCCGTTGGGCAATAAAGCCTAAAACCGATATCGGCAAACGGTCTTGACGCATAAACGCAAACAGTAACTTCCCTTTCTCCCGCACTGTAAATTTCAGTAAGAAGAAAATAGGCTTCGTCTTCGCTTGACTGTTCTTCGCTTACTTCCAGTTTACCGGGAATTTCCGCTTCACAACCCCGCCCGTTAAAATCGATAACAAAAGTATTTCCCATTGTTTTCCCTTCAAATTGTTAAAAAATGTATCAAAATAAAGCACTTTTTAAAAGTTTTCGTCACGGAAAGAAAGACTTTTTGCCCCCTGTAGAGGTTCTTGTACCATATATAGCATTTTCTTGTTTGGAAGTACCTTATATAGTACGTTAATGTTTTAAAATGATACACTTTTGATTTTTATATCTGTTTATCATGTTCCCATTGAGACACAAAAAAAGCCCCCGGGAAATACCGCCTTTCGGCGATATCCCCCGGGGTAGTTTACTGATTCCCGCCACTTTTCCCGCCACTTGTTTAATTTCGTTCGGGAAAATACGCTGTTATTGTTTGCTTGCTAAACCCGTGAGCTCGTAAGGGCTCCGCAGGTTCAAATCCTGTCCTCTCC
>JAUNSJ010000028.1 GCA_030539295.1 Planctomycetia bacterium
CCGAGCCGACCACGACAGCGGCAATTTTTTTTTAGCTGATACGGCGCCAAGGTTTGCGGCAGAATTCTCCAGTGAGCTGCCGCCTTTGGCAGACCTGGAATCGCAACTGGCAGTCTATACGAAGAAGCTGTCTAACGACCTGGAGGATCTCCAGATCAATCCGAACTTTAGCGATGGCGTCGAATCTCTTTATCGCGACGCCAATATTTACCTCTTACTGACGATGGCCATAGCCATGTCGCCGGACGAGAGTCCTGTGAAGAGTTCGGCCGAGCCTCGCATTTTGGCCGCGCAAAAGCTCGCCGCTGTAACCAATCTCAAAGAGGCGAAAGCCGCGTACGCGGAACTCCTCGCCGCGGAAAAATTAACCGGTAATCCCATCGTCGCATGGAGTAAAGTTGCCCATCTGTCCCCCATTATGAAAAAGGGACTCCCCGCCATGTCTACCGAAATCAAGCGTCTGACACGCAACGAGAAGACCTTTACCCGACCTAATAACGCCGAAAAAGTCATTGGTGCCAGTGCCGCCTTGGCCGTTATTGCCCTGGGCAGTCGCCCGAACGTTGCGGAAACCCTCGCGCCCAACGAAGAGGCTTTATGGCAGGAATACTGTGACCATCTGCACGCGGTCGCCTTGGCCTTGAACAAGACGGCGCACGCGGTACAAGAGGGAACTCGCTCCTTCGCCGATCTGACCGCCGCCTTCCACGACGTGGACGCTACGTGTAATACGACCTGCCACGAGAAATTCGGCGGCACTGTAACTCCTTAACGTATTTCCAGTTATAAATACCCACTCCGAATATTACCCTCGCCCGCTGGCCGCTATGGTACCCGGGCGAGCTTCACTTGTGCTCTATTGCGTGTCTCGGTATGGACCTCGTCTTATAAAAAAACGCGAATTTTGCCATTTTGCTCTTGGCCCAAGAGGGAAAAAACGTTACAAATCACGTAGGAATCGCTGTCGTGGGGGATAGTCTGTCGCTATCGCACGGGAGCGGGCTGCAATGTTGGAACGGCAGACGAAGAGTAAAGGCACATGGCAGGATATCGAACACATATAACCTGTTCCTCGGTAGCGGGAGCGGCGCTAGGGACCTGGGCACACGCCCTGTGTCACGAGACGCTGTCGCTGTCCATTCTGTCCGGCTGCCTGTGCAGTTTGGGCGGGATTTTGCCTGATATTGACAGTAAGAACAGTACGGCTTTTCAACGCGTTATGTCGCTTGTATCAGGCTTTACGGCGCTCATGCTGGTCAGTCGCTTGCGCGATTTTCCCCTCACCGCGGAAGCTGTCGTCATTATTGGCGGACTGGCGTTTCTCCTGACCTGGACCTTCTTTGGCGGTGCGATTAAAAAGCTGACGCGTCATCGGGGTATGTGCCACAGTATCCCCATGGCCTTAATTGCCGCCGAAATTATTTTCCTGCTATCCTCCGGGAGTGCGTCCGACCGCCTTTTTAAAGGAATTGCCATCTTTCTGGGCGTTATGGTCCACCTCATTCTCGACGAATTCTACAGCGTTCAGGTAACCGGGACGAAAGGGCCCTATATAAAAAAATCGTTCGGAACGGCACTGAAAATCATCGACTTCGATAATCTTAAGGCCACGATCGTCTTCTTTGTCATTTTGGGGTTCCTGACCGAAGCGGCTTTAAATGAACCGGTATGGACCGAAAGTTTTGCCCGAACGCAGCAGGAGCAGATCGACCTGGATAAACAAAAGGCCATGAACGTAATGCGGCAGACATGCCCCATCCAGTTTGAACTGGCGGTCGTTGAATGGGTCGCAGAAAATCGACTCGTACTGGAGCCCGGCAGGGCCAATAATCCGAAATGGGCGGAACTGGAAGCCCTGTTCGAAGGCTCACACACCGTCGACGACCATGGAATTCCGCAAGGGAAAGGGGCCCCTGTCGGTCCCACCTCGCCTTATTATCATTCGGTTTCTGCGCCGTCCGGCGTCTCCCCAGCGTCACAATCCGGACTCTCATTCCTCGATCAGATTAACTGGAACAGTCGGCATGCGCCGGAAGACGCGGAACCGGCACCGGCCGAGGAGTCCACCAGCGAGGCCCGTCCTGTCTCCGCCAAGGCCAGTCCGCCTTCGTCCTCCTACGAGCAAGGCGCGGCCCTGCTAAAATACATTTTTCGATAGGTTGAATTATGGATAACGTTCACAAAAGAGCGTCGGCCCTGCTGCGACGCCTCAAAAAAGAATATCCTGATGCCCAGTGCACTCTGGATAATGCCAATCCGTTCGAACTCCTTATCGCGACTCTGCTTTCGGCTCAGTGCACAGACCGGCGCGTTAACCTGGTGACCCGGGACCTGTTCAAAAAATACCGGTCTCCCGCCGACTTTCTCAAGGTCCCACTGACCGAACTGGAAACCGATATAAAGAGCACTGGATTCTATCACAATAAGGCCAAAAATATTCAGGCCTTGTCCCGCGTCCTGGTCGAGCGCTACGCAGGTCAGGTCCCGCCTGTGCTGGAGGAGCTGACCGCACTGCCAGGCGTCGGGCGCAAGACGGCCAACGTCGTGCTTGGTAATGCTTTTGGTATTGTTGCCGGTTTCGTGGTCGATACCCACGTACTGCGACTCGCCGGTCGACTTGGACTTTCCACGGAAAAGACGCCGGAAAAGGTCGAGCGTGACCTCATGGCCCTCTTCCCGCAAGACGAATGGGTCAACTTGAGTCACCGTTTAATCCTGCTCGGCCGCGGCCCCTGTCAGGCAAGAAGACCCGAATGCGCAACCTGCTTCCTCGCCAACCTTTGCGAAAAAAACCTCTAGCCCGCGACGGGGCAATAACGAAGACGGAACATCGCAGAAGAAGATCATGTCTGTTTTTTCTGCTGCCCTTACAGGGCGATACGGTCGGGCCTGCTCACAGGGCCCGACCCAGCAATAACGAAAACAAGAACCACCCATAACAAAAGGCAGCACAGGGCTGGTCACCTCCGAACCCGGGCCCGTCCGCCTCCGCGTCCCCCTGCGAACCCTGCGTGCTAAAAAATAATGTGTCAATTGGAGAGGGAGTTAGAGACGTGGTGCAGTATTCGTAACCTGTGCTATGTTCAGGATTTATATATCACGCGGAGTTCGCTGAGGAGCGCGGAGGTCCGCGTCAAAATCGGTCACGCTCTACGTGGGGGAGCGGTTGGTCGTGGGAACCTGTTTCTGCCGCCCTTACAGGGCGATTTTCATTCTCTACGGCAAACCCGGGGTAAGGCCGCCGGTGAATGGCGATGCTGGGTAAATGGCGAATCTATCGCAGATTGGCTGGGCTTCCGTTTTCGTTGTTGGCAGTTCCCAAACGTTGTTGCTGGTTCCCGACCTGCGAGCAGTCGGGAACGCCGGCCGCCGGTTCTTGGTTGTGATAGCAGTGGGGCAAATCCAGGGCGGGTGTTTTGTGAGGGTAAAATGACAAGTCGTGGCGGTTTGGCAGTTCTTTTTTTTGTTATTGCTGGGTCGGGCCCTGGCGAGCAGGCCCTCCCTCTTGTCACGTTGGGAAATTCGGTTATAATACCATGCATGACGTTTGGAGGATAAGCGAATGGCTAGCGGCCTCATTGGAAATGAGGTGCCCTGAAAGGGGTTGCGGGTTCGAGTCCCGTGTCCTCCGCTTGTTTGCTTGGTGTGCTCTTACCGGCCGGGCGCGGAAGGATTCTTGCCCAAGAGGCCCCCATTGCGGGTCCATCTTTCCCGGAGGTTATTGGCTTCCGGTAAGGCCGGAGTGCCGTTGGTATCTAAATCTTTAAGAAGAGAGGTAATCCCATGAAAATTGTCGTCGCTGCGGACCCGTTTGCCGTCGATCTTAAAAAAGCTATCGTAGAACATCTCACCAAAAAGGGTCACGAACTGATCGACGTCGGGTCGTCGGCGGACAAGGCCATTCCCTATTACGAGGGAGCCCAGGCCGCGGCCAAGATTCTTCAGAAGGGAGAGGCCGCCCGCGGAATCCTGCTCTGCGGGACCGGAATGGGTATGTCGGTCGTTGCGAATCGGTTCGACGGAGTTCGGGCCGCAGTTGTGGAATCGGTCTTCGCCGCACGCATGTGCCGGGCAATCAATGAAGCGAACGTACTCTGCCTGGGCGCAATGATCTGGGGGAACTGGATGGCCTGTGAAGCGGTCGACGTCTTTCTGCAGACGGAGCTGGCCGACGGTCTGGAAGACCTCCGTGAATTTCTTCAGGAAGCGGCGAAAACCGTAGAAGCCATTAAGGGGAACTAATTAATCCTTTTGCGAAATCTGCTCCATATTTTCGCCGAGTAGAGCAAATAAGTCGAGCAGATTTTCCCATTGAGCGGTCGGGAAGGTGACCCGGGTCTCCTTAGCGACCGCTTTTTCCAATTCTTTTGACGGGTTGCCTTTACTCTGGCGGGCTTCGTGAATCATTTTGGCAACGGACCGGACGTCGACTTTGGCGTCGCTATCACACTGGACGTCGTGCAGAATCATACGAAAGCGTAAGGACAGGTAGAGCAGATACTTATAGAGAGCCGCCTCCTGGCCGGGAGATAACCCTTTCGGGAGTTCCGGTGGGAACAGGGCACGTAAAAGAGCAAGGTCTTCAGACGTCATGGCACTCTGCCGGCAGAACTCCTCTTCCAGGACGAGAGCGGCGGTTGGCATGGCGGCGAAATCCGGGGCGCGTCGTGGCTTGATTAATTCTTTAATCTCGGAGGGGACAACGCCCATGAGCATAGCCTCGTCCCCGTTATATCGAGTACGAACCTCGCGTAACCGAGCGGCAATTTCAAGCTGAGTCCCGAACAGGAGCAGAGAATTTCCGAGGAGAATAAGGTCGCCGGGGCGTAGTGCCCAGATCTGTGTCGTTTCCCCATTGACCTTGGTGCCATTTGTACTCCCCAAATCGACGAGTAAGGTAACATTCTCCTCTTGAAAGATTTTGAGGTGGAATCGACTGATGCGTACGTCGTCGATATCGATGGTATTACCCTTTTCGCGGCCAATAGTAACCGGGAGCGGCAAATCAGCAAAGGACTTGCCACGTTGCGGGCCATCCACGATGCGCAAGGTTATGGATGCCATGGTCGCTCCTCGCCACGGAAGTGGCGCTCGGAAAGGAAGTTATTGGGCCTGTTTTACCTTGACAATGAGGCGGGACAGACGTGATTTTTTACGCGCGGCCGTATTCTGATGCCACAGTTTTTTGGCTGCGGCCTTGTCCAAGGCACTGCATACGGTCTGGAACTGACTCTCGGCGGCGGCTATATCGCCTTCCTTGAGCGTGCGAATGAGCTTTTTAACCCGATTGCGGACGATACTGCGAGCGGCACGATTACGTTCGCGTAAGGCCGCGTTCTGACGAAGTCTTTTTTTTGCACTTTGAATATTCGGCATGGTTCTTCACTAAAAATAATGGGTTAGGGGCCGCCCGGAACGCTACGCCCGGACCGACTTGGGGCAACTACAATATCTGCCAGCTGCACGACACCCTCTGTTTCGCGATCTCGGTCTGATTTCCACCGGAAAACGCGAGGGCTGACGGCAGGGTCCCCCGGGGCAATCCCGAAAGGAGCAGACAACCATTAGCTATTATTAACCTTTTCTGAGATTTTGTCCAGTAGTACCCCCAAATCTTTATAGGAAAAATCTATCGCTGCCAGACGATTCGCGTATTCGTCGGCCTTACGAAAGTCCGCCATCTGGTAGGCCAGGCGTGCCCCTTGGTACAATGTTCGCTTAACGTACTCACCGGTCCCCTTGAGAACGCCCAGGGCCTGGTCGTAGTGCATCATGGCCAACTTGTACTGCTTAATCTGCTCAAAACAGAAGGCCAGAGCGAGAAGGCACTCGCCTTGAATCGAGACATCGGCGCGTGCGGCCTGAAATTCGCTAATAGCATCCCGGTGCTTATTATGCTGCATTAAATAATTTCCGTATTCAAAATGAGCCGAGGGACTTTCGGGGTTCTTCTTGAGCTTCCAGAGAATGAGGTCAAGTTTACACTGTTCATAAAGTTCGCGTTCCTTGAGGAAGCGTTCCTTGAGTTCGGGGGAAGGGTCTTTTTCGTAGAGGGCTTTGGTCTGCTCGACGTCGTTTTTAGCGCGAAGTTTACGGATTTC
This sequence comes from Planctomycetia bacterium, assembly GCA_030539295.1. Classification (GTDB taxonomy): domain Bacteria; phylum Planctomycetota; class Planctomycetia; order Pirellulales; family Thermoguttaceae; genus JAUNBG01. The sequence continues at coordinate 6,102 of JAUNSJ010000028.1, forward strand.
AAAGATTTGGTTCTGAAAGACATCGTCGTTTTCGAAGACTTTAAGTCCGCGTTTACAGGTATCTTCCGCTTTGCGTAAGTTGCCGCGTTGAAAGAAGTAGAGTGCCATTTTTTCGTAGATGGTTCGGTCGTCGGGGTTCTTTTTAAGGCGTTTTTCGAACTCATCTTCCGGAGTTAATTTACGTTCTTCCACGGCGGCGAGTTCGGCCTCGGCGCGTGCGTTTTCCGGGGCCTTCTCGACTTTTTTAATCGTCTGCTCCAGGAGCAGGTCGGAAATATTCCGCTTCGCTTCCAGGTCGTCGGGTTTCTTATTGATAATGCGTTGCCAGCAGACAATGGCCTGATCGTAGATGTGGCGCTCGGTCAGTTCGCGAGCGGCGTACCGATTGACTTCCAGATCGTCTGGATTGCACTCGACCGCGTGCTTAAGGTAAGCCAGGCCGGTCTCGGCACAGTCCATAGCCAAGGCAGCCTTACCCATGGCGAAAAAGACACTTTCGTCCCAGGGATTCGTCTTGAGGCACTCGCAGCCGGCTTTAATCACGTCGAGCCATTTTTTGCGAACCTCGGCCGTCTTGAGCAGACTTTTGGCACCGCCCCCTTTGAGAAAGGCGAAACTGGCTCCCCGCTTGTTGTTGCCGTATTTTATTCTCAAATTACCAATATAAGATTGCATATAGATAATGTTACCGGGGTCGCCCAGCACGCACTGTATGAACATTTGCGCGGCGTAATCGTGCTGTCCGGTCTGCATTTTCTGATTGCCCGCTTCAAAACATTTCTGAAGCATGGCCCGCTTCTCCGGGGCAAGAATGGTCGAACCGGTCAGATGAATGGCTGGCGAATTGGTCGGTGATGGATTTTTATCGGTAGACATGGTAACTCCCGCGTAAACGGCCAAAAGGGTCAAATGGAACAACAAGAACCATTATACCACTATTTTTATACTTTTGTACTACCCGACCAGTTTTTCTCGCAGACAGGTAGCGCGATAGATATTCTCTTCGTCCTGGGTCAGCGGATGCCCGGCCCGTTTTTCGAGATGGGCGATCTGTATGTGAAGGAGTAAATCGCTTACCACGTCGAGTTTGTAACAGTCGATCAGGCCGGTGGCTATGCCAAGTCGCACACTGGACAGGAGTTCCATGGCCTCATCACAGGTGATCGTTCGCGCGGTCTGTAAGATGCCCATGGCACGATAGCAGCGGTCGAGGAGATTCTCACGATCTTTTTCCAGGAGATGGGCACGCGCCTTCTGCTCATAGCCTATGACCAGCGGGACCACTTCACTAATGCGGTCGAGAAGCTCCTCTTCCGTGCGTCCGAGCGAGGTCTGGTTGCTAAGCTGAAACAGCTCGCCTTCCGCGGCGGACCCTTCCCCATAGATTCCGCGTACGGTTAAGTTCAACTTCTGAAAACTCCGAAAGACGCGTTCAACTTCCGAAGAGAGTACCAGTGCGGGTAAATGAAGCATAACACTGGCGCGCAGGCCGGTTCCGATATTCGAAGGACATGCGGTTAAATAGCCGAGTTGTTCGTCAAAGGCATAGGGAAGACGCTCCGACAGCTGGTCGTCGAGCTTCGTAAGTCGTTTCCAGGCAGTCTTTAGGTCGAACCCGCTCGTTATGGCCTGTAACCGGAGATGGTCTTCTTCATTCACCATAATGCTGAATTGCTCGTCGCAATCGAACAGGACGGCACGAGGACACGCCGAGTCGATCATCTCCTGACTGATAAGCTGCCGCTCCAGCAGAAAGAGCTTGTCCACAGCCGTCAGATTATTCACAGAAAAAAGAGCGGTCGTCTCCGGAGAAAACTCTTCGGTGAGGGTCGTGGCAACGCGTGCCAAGAGTGCCTCAAGCTCCGATTCCGAGGCACGATTCGTGAACGGATAACCTTCCAGATTACGCGCAAGACGCACACGACTGGAAACAACAATATCGGAATTCGGCCCGACTCCACGGAGCCACTCACTCTGCTGCTTTAGCAGGAAGCTCATATCCCTTTTGGAAAAGTCCTCAAAATTCGGCACTTAACACGCTCCTCCTGGTTGTGGCGGAAGTTGGCAAGAAAGAACATTACCTTTGACTCATGCGAACATTACAGCCAATCGCGACAGCATTCGCTCAAGCGGGCTCGCCTGATACCAACGTCAACCGGGGGGGGTAAAACCAAATCCACCGGGCGGGAATGTTCGAGTGCGACCGAAATAAAAAATCCGCAAAATCAAAGGTAATCATAATCCGCTCATGGGAAAACGCCTCGACTAGGACTCGAACCTAGGACCCAGCGGTTAACAGCCGCTTGCTCTACCAACTGAGCTATCAAGGCAACCGTCTCCTGACCAAGAGGACCATGAACGCGTCATGCAACCTGCTTTAATCAAGTAACAAGGCTTATTCTACCAAGTTTTTTCCCCTTGTCAACACCCCAGAGGGGGGGTGCACCCCAAATTTTCTTGCGAAGTTTCCGAGGGCCTGCTCGCCAGGGCCCGACCCAGCAATACCGAAAACAATCTGCTCCCACAACGAACCAGCCTTGGATTCGCCACTCCCCCCTCATCGCCTTTCACCGGCGGCCGGCGTTCCCGACCTGCGAGCAGTCGGGAACGTTTCAAACATTTTTAGTAGGCTTCGCCCTCGGAGGTGACGCGGGTTGGCTGTTCTTTTTTCGGTGTTGCTGGTTCCCGACCTGCAAGCAGTCGGGAAGGTAACAAGTCCTGGAGCAAAATCTGAAGGAAATCGACCGGGGTGACTTCACACTGGGTCAGGTCGTAAACCGATGTTATACAGTCAGTTAGCGCCGGCGGATACTCCTCCTGACGGTTATTCAAATTCACGCCGATCCCAAGGACAACGGACTGGGGACAGGGCGACTCAATGAGAATACCGGCAAGTTTTTTCGGGCCGAAATAGACGTCGTTCGGCGGTTTGACCCGAAGTGGCGTGGCATCGACTCCGGCAGCGTTAAGATAATGTCTAATGGCCAGAAGAACCGCTTTGGCAACATGAATGGACAGCTGGGCACTCGCGTCGCGCTCGTAAGGAAGGCGACGCCAAGGCAGAATAATCGAAAAGGTCAGACTTCGCTCGGAAGACCACCATACCCGCTGGAATTGACCGCGGCCCTGGTCCTGACGCCTGGCTATCAGGAGCAGACGCTCCGGCAGTGCCCGCTTCTCTTTGAGCCAGCGGACCGCTTCCGTATTCGTCGAGGCCAACTCTTCGAAAAGGTAAACCTTGTCCACAAGCTGACTCTCGACTAACCGGTCGAAAGAGCTGGTCATGACCAATAAACCGATTGACGGATAACACGGTCAGGCGGGACAAGCTCACTTCCCGCCAGACGTTCCTTCAGCTCAACGGCACTATTGGCGAAGAGCGGGGAAATTTCCACCGTTACTCCGTCTGCGACGGTTATGCCAAGTTCGGCCAGCCAGAGACGATAGAGATTCGCCAGACCGGCCTGGACCGTTTGCGGATTGTCCGTCGGTTGATTCGGATGATTCTTAAGCGGAGCAAAGCAGGTCTGCGTGTCCACTTCGACGACAATGGGATTTTTTGCCTGAGGCAGTAGGTCGAAAATGAATTTTTCAAATTTTATGGCGTTGGGCTTGTCCGGCTTAACCTTGGTCCCGAATAGAGTTGCGCCGTCGTCGGTCTTTTCGGCAGGGTCGAGGACAATATGGGGAACCTTCTTTTTCGCCACATGATAGGGGAGCGAGCCGGCGAGATTCGCCTTGGCACGCAGGAAGGGAACGTTCATAACGTGAACCGCAATACTCCCGGCCCAAATTTCAAGCGACCCGTCCGGCTTACGCCGATTCGCCGCCTCCTCGGGCAGGTCAGAATACTCAATCACATGGAGACTGCCGTCGACCATGACCATATTGCCTACGCGGTCCAGCGGATGCTCCTTACGCACGACCTGACTGGAAAATTCGGACGCGGCGAGCAGATGATAGCCTAAAAATTCCGGGGAAGCAATATCAATGACCGGATTATCGACCTGGAAATAGAACAGTTCGTCAATACCACGATTCTGTAGCTCGGCCAGGATTCCGTTTTCCCGGACCGACGCGAGTGCAGACTGGGGCAGCGGCATGTTAATCGCGGCGAGGAACCCGCCATGCCCGTCGGGACTGCGGGCTATAACGTCCTTTTCCGCGAGCAGAATTTTGCCGGTATCCCCGTCCACAGAAGGAATTGTGCCCTGACAGAAGATGAAGACGTCATCCTCGGCCAGGCCAAAATTGTGATTGTCACGAAAATAGGCAAGCGTCTCTTCGTGCGTCGCCGGACTCGTTTGAACGCAGAACGGAATGCGAACGCCGTAACGGCGCCCCATGGCCAAAATGCGTTCGATATGAATCTGGAACAGCGAGACGTTAGAGACCGGGCCAATGGGAAAAATCCCTTTCGCATGCGGAAAATCCAGACGCGTACCCTGCCCGCCGGCAACGACGGCAACGGCAACTTTCCCGGCACGCAGCGCGGCCTCACCTGCGGCTATGGCCTCGGCCGGCGTAATACTCCAGCCCGAGTAGTCGCCCGGCTTAACCGGCGTAACCCGTTCCCGCTGGTCACTTAAGCGAAAAGCGGTAGGCTCCTTCGCCCGGCTGGCCAAAGCGGCAGCCGCGGGCGGGTCATTTCGGTGGCGAAACAAGCGTGCAATCTGATCGAAGTCGGTCGCGAGAATTTCCTCACGCAGACGGACTTGACGCGTTGCGTCCAGTTCCTGCCAAAAAGTAAGGAGCTGCTCCTGTCCGAAGGGAGCCACAAGGGCGTACAGGTCGGTTGGCTGTGTCACGAGACCTCCATTGGTCGTCAATTTTTAGTCGTCAGTCTTTATAGGAAATTTGCAGAACTTCAAATCGCTTAAGGCCGGCCGGAACGTTAATCTCGGCAATATCGCCTACCTTCTTGCCAAGGAACCCTTGAGCCAGCGGACAGGTCACGAGGATTTTGCCCGTATCGAAATCTTCATCGCCGGCGCCAACGAGGGTGTACTCCATCGTCTCGTTCACGTTAAGGTTCTTGACGACGATGGTAGCGCCGAAGCGAATTTCGTCGTGAGGAATCATAGACGGGTCGATAATCTGTGCACGGCCCACGCGACTTTTCAGGTCGTTTATTTTCGCCTGGAGCTGCCCTTGACTTTCGCGAGCGCCGTGATATTCGGCGTTTTCTTTCAAATCGCCTTCTGCCCGGGCGGTCGCCAAGCGTTCAAGAATCACGGGCATTTCTTCATTTTCGAGCCGCTCAATTTCCTTTTTTAAGCGGTTATAACCTTCACGGGTCATGGGGATGGGATCGTACATAACATTCACCTTTCCGGGTTTCAGCATTTTCTTAACGAGGAACAAGCCTCCAACCACAAAAACATCATTTTACCAAAAAAAGGGCAAGCTTTAAGGGGCTAGAAGGGGGAACGGGGCAAATTTCAGGAAAAAAGCGATAAAAACCGACGAAATCTTCCCGCGGAACGCCCATTTTAGCTTTTTTTCTTGTAGGGCGCTTGACGAGCGAGTGGAATTCTGATAAATTTGTCAAAGGTGGAGTCTTGTTTACACCACAAGCAATTAAGACCGAGGGCAACACAGGGTAGGGCCGCGTTTTTTACGTGCCTGGCCCAAAACGCTCCGTCGGGCTTGTTGTTACCATGCACCCTGAATTGGAAAAAAGACCATGTTTTTTGAGTTTTGCGAAATATTGCCTCCTGAATATCGTTCGATCGTGCTGTTTCTCATTGGTGTCATGCTCGGCGTACTGGCGAACTGGCTCGCGGACCATTGGGGGCTTCGCCGCCGCTATCGGAGTCCGTGGTCCGGCTTGCCCGAACCGCTTACGGAGGTCATTTCACGTAAAGCGCGCGACTATATCCCGATTCTCGGCTGGATATTCATGCGCCGGTTCGGACGTGTTCTGTTTACTTCGACGAGTCGGACTCGTCGTCCAGCCAAGGTGGCCGCGGGGCATACCCTGTCGAAGCTGACCTTTCTGCAGAAGCAAACAATTGCGGAGAAGCTGGGTATCCATTCGTCGACTTTCTGGATTCGGCCCATGTTCGTCGAGCTGTTTTGCGGACTCTTTCTGGCCTGGTTCTATAGCTGGATGGTGGTCGATAACGAAACGTTTTTGGAATCGATACGAGTAAAATTTCACGGGATAGCGCTCCAGGTGCCCGAACTTGGCTTTCGCGAGCTTTTAATCAGTTTTGGCGTTACGATTGGCTTCTGCTTTATTATGCTGTGCGCGGCGCTAACGGATTTGGACGATCATATCATTCCGGACCAGGTCAATGTGCCCGGCACGCTCTTTGGGCTCATCGCCATGACGTCCTTTCCGTTTATGGTCTTTGCGCCGCTGTTCTGGTACATACCGCAAGGCCCGCACGACTCGTTTGCGACGACGGACCTGGCCACGTTCTTTGAGACCTACTTCGGGTCAATGGGCGGCTGGCAGCATACGTCACTGGTCATTATGATCTGCTGCTGGGCCTTCTGGTGCTTTGCCTTGCTTGACCGCTGCTGGAATATGAAGTTTGGCTTTCGGATAGGTTTTTATCTTTTTCTGCGTCGTCTGCTCCGCTCGCCTATGACACTGCTGTCTCTGCTCCTGTTTCTTGCGGGTAGTGGCCTGATCATTTGGCTGTATTTTGGCAATCCGAACCCTGAGACGACGGTCTGTCAAATGAATCCGGAGTACGATTATTATTCCGATGAGCCGCTCCCGGTCGGGTTCGTTTCCCCGCGTAATGCCCTGTTCAATGCGCTCATTGGCATGGCGTTTGGCATGCTCTTGATCTGGACGGTGCGCATTATTGGCTATATAATGATACGTCGCGAGTCGATGGGCTTTGGCGATGTTATGCTCATGGGCTTTATAGGAGCGTGGATCGGTTGGCATGGCGCGCTGGTGACCTTCTTTATCGCCCCGTTCGCCGGTCTCTTTTTTACCTTCTTTTATGGCGTCTTTGCAACGTTAACGACCGATGCGCCCGACGACGACTACGAGCCGCACGCGGAAATTCCGTACGGACCGTTCCTGTGCCTGGCCGCTGTCTTCTATCTCATTGCCCGATGTCGTTTCTGGGACCTTTTTGCTCCGGTCTTTCTCGACCCGCTCCTGATCTGCGGACTCTTCCTCTTCTGCATGCTCATGCTCATGATCCTGCTGGGCATCATCGAAGGGCTGAAAAGTTTCCTGCGTCACGAGTGATTTTTTGTCTGTGGGCGGGCCTTCTGTAAGTTGTTTTTACGGGGGATTTACAAAGTCGGGGCATCCGGTATAATTTATAGAAGGTTTCGCCTTTGCCGGACGGTCCATGGTGTTCTATTTCCGTGCGTACAAGGCGGAATCATTACGGTTTCCACGAAACGGAAGACGGTGAAAATCCGTCGCGGACGCGCCGCTGTAACCGAAATTTATTCCAGATTGATCCACTGAAGCCAATGGGAAGGGTCAATTATAACGGATCGGAAGTCAGAAGACGTCGTGGAAAAAATATGTAGCACGACTGTCTCGCGATTGGAAAGAGCGTGTTGTAATGGGAATTCGATTTAATCCTCATAAGACATATTAAGTTGAATCATCCTGGGTACACCATTTTTGTATCGAGTTGTCGTTGCTCCTGTTGATGAATTTACCAAAAAGGAGTAACAAAATGAAGACGCATGTTTTAGGATTTCCGCGAATGGGAGTCCAACGAGAGCTGAAGTTTGCTCTCGAATCTTATTGGAAAGGCAATTCCACTCTTGACGAATTGAGCAAGATCAGTCGTGAATTGCGTTTGAACCACTGGAGCGTACAAAAGAAAGCTGGCCTGTCTTGCGTATCAACAGGTGATTTTTCCTGGTACGATCATGTCTTGGATACGGCTGTTCTTTTGGGAGTCATACCCAAGCGGTTTCGTGACCTGCCGTCCGGAGGTGCCGAGCTGTATTTTGCCATGGCGCGTGGGGACCAGAAGAAGAATATTCCGGCCATGGAAATGACCAAATGGTTCGATACGAATTACCATTACATAGTTCCGGAAATTGAGGCCGATTGTTCGCCACGTTTGAGTTCGTCGAAAATTTTCGAGGAAACACGAGAAGCGGTCGAGGCCGGTTTTGACGTCAAACCCGTCCTTCTTGGCCCCATTTCCTTTCTCGCTCTTGCCAAAGATGTCGATGGCTTTGACCGTTGGTCGATTTTACCGCAATTACTCGCGGTCTACAAAGAGATTTTGACGATACTTTCGGCGAATTGTCAATGGGTACAATTGGACGAGCCTGTTCTTTGCTCTGACATGTCAGAGAAGGAGCGAAATCATTTTACAACGGCTTATCAATTTCTGAATTCGAGCAACATTAATATCAAAATTCTTCTGACCACATATTTTGATGAATTGGACGACAATCTTGATGTGGCTCTGGATTCCGGGTGCGCAGGTCTTCATCTTGACCTTGTTCGCGGTGGAAAGAATCTCGACGAGATACTCAACCGATTCCCGGAGAACATGATCTTATCGGCAGGCATTGTCGAAGGACGCAATATCTGGCGCAATGACTACGCGGCTTCTCTGGACATTCTTAATAAAATCCAGGCGAAGCTTGGCAGGGACCGCATGATGCTGGCTTCAAGTTGTTCACTGCTGCACTGTCCGGAGACACTTGAGTGCGAAACGAAACTGGATTCCGAGATCAAAAGCTGGCTGGCATTCGCCTCGGAAAAATGTCAGGAAATTATGGAACTGAAGACTCTTGTTACAGAAGAGGCTGCCTGCGACGCCTTGCAGAACAATCAGTTTGTCATCGAATCACGACGCCAGAGTCGCCGGGTTCACAATGAATCCGTTCAAAAACGCTGTACTGAAATTACAGACGAAATGAAACATCGCAAGGACTCCTACGCTCTGCGCAAGGACGCACAGCGCTGGCTTAATCTCCCTTTGTTTCCAACGACAACCATTGGTTCCTATCCTCAAACCGATGAAATTCGACGCCATCGAAACGACTTCATTAAAGGAAGCATAACAGAAGAGGCCTATAACAGCTTTATTGAAAACGAAATCGACAAGGTTGTTCGAAAACAGGAAGAAATCGGGCTGGATGTTCTGGTTCACGGAGAACCGGAGCGTAATGATATGGTGAAATACTTCGGCGATCAGCTGGCGGGTTTTTGTGTTACACAAAATGGCTGGGTGCAAAGTTACGGCAGCCGCTGTGTCAAACCGCCTGTCATTTATGGAGACGTCTCCCGCCCGCATCCCATGACGATTCGATGGATTCAGTACGCGCAATCTTTAACAAAGAAACCGCTCAAAGGAATGTTGACCGGCCCTGTTACCATTCTCTGCTGGAGTTTTGTACGCGACGATTTGGATCGTTCGGAAGTTTGTCAACAAATTGCGTTGGCCATGCGGGATGAAGTGTGCGATCTGGAGAAGGCCGGTATTCACATCATTCAAATTGATGAAGCGGCCTTGAGCGAAGGGTGTCCCATTAAAGCGAAAAACAGACCGGACTATTTCCGCTGGGCCGTCGGTGCGTTTCGCTTGACAACGTCCGGAGTTGAGAATTCGACTCAAATCCATTCGCATATGTGTTATAGCGAATTTAATCGAATGATCCACGCTATTGCCGATATGGACGCAGACGTTATCAGTATTGAGTCGAGCCGGAGTAAAATGGAACTTCTGGAAGCGTTTGCTGATTTTGAATATCCCAACGAAATCGGGCCTGGAGTTTATGATATCCACAGCCCGCGTATTCCGTCCAAGGAAGAAATCATTGACCTGTTACACAAGGCCGTTGCATGGATTCCAGCGGAGCGTCTTTGGGTCAATCCTGACTGTGGTTTGAAAACGCGATCTTGGGACGAAGTCGTTCCTTCGCTTGAGAATATGGTGGCCGCTGCGCGAACGCTGCGCTGCGAACATCAAAAATAAACCGCTGTTGAGCCTTCTGCACTGGAGGTGAGGTTTTCTCCCGCGGCCAGCCAGGGATATCGTCTTGCTTGATATTATCCTGGCTGGCAAACCTCGACTCAAATTGATTACGAGTTGGTTGTGACAAAAGCGTCTGTCGTCTTTATGGGCTGAATTCGGGACAGCCGGCAGCTTCTTCCCCTGCTTTCTACAGGCCCTGGTAAAATTTTCGCGCCTGGTGCAGTCTGCCTGGGGCGGCCTAGACTTCTCGTTAGAGCCGTCGCGGCGGCATGATTCACCCGTGTTCGCCGCAGTTTCGTTTGCCGCTGCTCCGGAACCTTGCCAGAGCAGCCTGTCAAAGATTATGTCGGGGAGACTATGCCATGGAAAAAATGTTGCTGTTTCTTGTTACTGTTCGAAAGATCTGTTTGGTTGCGATTGCCGGGGGACTCCTCTTGACCGCCGGCTGTGCCAGTGAGGTACTGAAAGGTCAGGTGGACGCCTCGCGTGCGGCGCAGGATGAACTTGCCCAGGAGCTTGCGGCGACGCGTGAGCATGTGCGTCAGCAGGATGCGCGAAACGAAGAACTCGTGCGGGTACAGGCAGAGCTGGAAGGTCAGATCCAAAACGTGGTCGCTTCGCTCCGGAAAGAGACGGAGGAACTCTCGCGTGAACGTGACCTGCTCTTGCAGGAGCGGGACACCCTTGCGCAGGAGCGGGATCTGCTCGCGCTGCGGTATGAGGAAGCGACGGCACCGTCCGTTATTCGGAACGCTGCCTGGGAGCGGCCGGCCGATCTTACCATTGTTCCAAATAATAGTGAAAAGCGATTTCGACCGGTCATTGAGGACCCGGAACTATTACCGCCGCGATTCGAAGAGGGGAAAATCATACTGGAAATATCGGACGGGTTGCTATTTTCCCAGCCGCTGCGTCATGAGTCGCCGGAGCTGTCGGAGCAGGGCAAGGCGCGGCTCCTTCGTATAGCCAACGAATTGCGGCGATACAGTCCGACGGGGACCTGGCGTGTGGAAGGGCACGTTAATGGCCCGGTGAGCGACGCCTCGGGCAATGACAGGGCGATCGACGTATCGCTGCGGAAATCGGCGGCGGCGGTAAACTTTCTGGCCGTTGAGTGCGGAGTGCCGTCAAACCGACTGGAGATCGCCGGTTGCGGATGCGCACACAATGTAATAGCCCGCTCGACGTCGGGCGTCTGTCGCAACGACCGCATTGAACTTATCGTTGAGTTGCAATAAATGGAATTTCAATAAAATGCAATGTGGGGCAGCGGCGTAATGAGGCCGGTAAGGCGCGGTAGGGGCGTTAAGGCGCAGGCGGCCGTACCGGTAAAAGCCGGCCACACCGGTTAAAAGAAGGGGCAGTCAGGTTCCGGGCCGAGCGGGTCGCCACAGGTCGCGAAGGCACGGGCACGACTTCCGCCACAGACGTCGTTCCAGGAGCAGGTTCCGCAAATACCGCCGAACTGCGATGGCGTTCGCAACTTCCGGAATAACGGATGATTCTGATAGACCTCAACGACGGAATCCCGTGGAAACTGACCGCAGGAGAGTGGGAGAAATCCGGCGGGATAAATTTCGCCATTGTGCCCGGTAAACATGATTCCGCGTCCGTCGGTAATGCCAAGGGGAGCGCGATGCTCGCCTGCCCTGTGTACCGCTTCGGCGGACATTTCGCGTGTGACTTTTTGCGGAACGGCCAGCGGGTCGCCCCCATGCTCCAGGACGTAGCGTCGATAATGGGGAGCCTCGGTCGTCTTGATTGCGTAGGGCATTTCCCGGGACAAGTTAAAAAGTTTTTCAAAAACGTGCAAATACTGTTCTTTTGTTATGCGATGTTCGTCCCGCCCTCGCCCAACGGGAACGAGAAAGAAGACGGACCAGATGGCGATTCCCTCGTGTGCCAGCAGGGTGGCAATTTCGTCGAGTCGGTCAACGTTGCTCGCTGTCAGTGACGTATTGACCTGTACAGGCAGGCATAATTCGCGAGACCAGGCGAGCATGTTCCGCGTTTGTTCAAAGCTTCCTTCAAACCCGCGGAACGAATCATGCAAGTCGGCGTCCGGGCCGTCGAGACTCAATCCGATCGCGTTTACACCGGCTTCTTTTGCGAGTAGAAATTTTTCGCGAGTGGCCAGCGGAGTGGCAGACGGAGTCAAAGCAGTTTGAATTCCGTGCGAATGGGCAAGTTTAATTAAGTCGAAGAGGTCGGCCCGCTTGAGCGGATCGCCGCCTGTGAAGCAGAGCGTGGGCTTGCGAGGAAACGTTGCGACCTGGTCAATGAGCTTGCGCGACTGCTCCGGGGAGAGTTCATCGGGTGCGGGAGTCGACTGGGCACTTGCCCGGCAGTGCTTGCAGACCAAGTCACAGGCGCGAGTTATCTCATAATAAAACATGAGAGGATTCCGGCCGAAATCTTCTTTCGTATACGGCGTGCCATGCATAGTCGACTTCACTCCTTATGGGATATCCCGCTTGCGATTTGCTTCCATTTGCTCTTGTTCAATTTGTGCAATTTTTCGTTTGCGACGTTCATGTCGCCCGCCGGCGAATTCCGTATTAAGCCAGATTTCGACGAGGCGGTCGATTGTGGCCTCCGAGAGCATATCTCCGGAGAGGCAGAGCACGTTCAAATCGTTGTGTCGGCGGCTCATTTCGGCGGAGAACCCGTCGATTACTGGCGCGGCGCGAACGCCGGGGAATTTATTTGCGACGATACTCATACCAATACCAGTACCGCAGATGAGTATACCGCGGTCCATCGTTCCGTTGGAAACGGCTTCGGCGACGGCGGCCGCCACGTCGGGATAGTCGACCGGCTCCGGCCGTTCCGACGTTGGCCCTATATCAATCACCTCATGACCCAAACTTTTAACGAACGAGTCCAGATTAAGACGGGTTCGCACTCCGTGATGGTCGCTACCGATCATGATTTTCATCTTGTCCTGTTTCTCCAATCTGAATAAGGTGTTCTTCCATCTCGCGACAGAGAGCCAGAGCGGTGTCCTGGTCGCGTGCTTCCGCAATAATGCGCATAATCGGCTCGGTATTACTGGCGCGAACGAGTACCCAGCGGTCGGGCCAATCGATGCGTAGTCCATCTTGCCGGTTAAGTTTTTCGTAGGCGAGTCGTTCCGCAAGCTTATCGAGCAGCAGGGAACTGGCCGCAAGTTCCGTGGGAATTTTGCGCTTGACAATGGCGTAGCCCTGAAGTCCGGCCACGAGCGAGGCAATGGACGTCCGATGTCGGGCAGCAAGTTCCAGAATTTGCGCCATGCCAACGAAACTGTCGCGAACATAGCCCACGGCCGGGTCGATCGGACCTCCGTTGCCTTCACCGCCGTAAAGAGCGTTCTGGGCGAGCATGCAATCGACGACGTTCGCTTCTCCGACCGGAGCGGCCAGGCATTTAAATCCGAACCGCTCGGCCAGGTCCATGGTCATGCGACTGGTCGCGCAGTTTATGACCAGTGTCCCCTGGCAGGCCCCGCGGCCCTCACTCTGCTCCTGCTGCCCGCTTTGCTCCTGGCAATGCTCCTGCTGGAATTTTTCCAAACGATTCCAGGCACACAGTGCGGTGGTGTACTCCTCGCCGCAATAGTGGCCCTGGTCATCGATTATGGCCAGTCGGTCGGCGTCAGGATCCTGACAGAAACCGAGGTCGCAGCCGAGTTCGCGTACTTTTTCCCCTACGGTCTGTACATTTTGCTCCAGGGGTTCCGGCGTATGCTCAAAGGTTCCGTTCGGTTCACCACCGAGAGTGAGAACGTCACAATGGAGCGCTTGCAAGAGCGGAATCCCGAGCAGACTGCCGGCGCCACCGTTAGAGTCGAGCAGCACACGAAATTTCCGTGATCGAATACTCGAGATGTCGACCGTATTGAGTACGGTGGTGAGATGGTCGGTAAGCGTATCGGCCAGTCGGGTTCGCTTGCCAAGTTGGTCGACAGGCACCCAGAGTTTATGCCAGCGACTCGCGTTCAAGCCGGAGAGCTGCTCATATTTGGCGAGAATTTGCTCGCCGAGCAGTTTCGGAACGACGCGTCCTTCCTTGGCAAAAATCTTTAACCCGTTAAACTCAATTGGGTTGTGACTGGCGGAAATTTGGATACCACCGGCACACTGATGACGGCGTACCAGAATGCCAACGGTGGGCGTTGCGGCGACACCGGCGTCGAGAATGCTTCGCCCGGTGGCGGTGAGTACGGCCGTTATGGCGTCGGCCAAAATAGCGCCACTGGAGCGCGAATCACGCGCCAGCAGAATGGGACCAGGTCCCATAACTGCCGCGGCCGCCAGCGCGTAATGCTGGGCCACCCAAGGCGTTAACGTCTCTCCTATCGTGCCACGAAGTCCGGAGACACTGATTATCAGCGGTGCTGTCATACTACACCTCTACTCCTTTTCCTGTTCCTTTTCCCGTGCCTGTTACCGGTTGCATTTCTCTGTCGCTTTTGAAGGGGCCACTTAAAAATACTGCCCCCAGCTTGTTCGACTTTCCTGGAACATCTGGCTCACGGACTCGTCGTGGTGGATGCGCTTAATGGCTTCGCCGAAAATACTGGCCGTACTCAGGACCTTAATATTTTTGAGTACGTCGTGTTCCGGCAGGAGCGGAATGGTATCGGAGAGGACAATTTCCTCAATGGGTGCGCTGGAAAGCTGCTCAACGGCGTTGCCGCACAAGACGCCGTGCGTGGCCGCGATATAGATTTTTGAGGCACCCATCTGACGAATCAGGTGTGCTGCCCCGCAGATGGAACTGCCGGTACTAATCATATCGTCGAACATTAAGGCAACGCGACCTTCGATGGGGCCGCCGATCAGGTTGGCCTGTTCCACAATATTGCCATGACGACGTTTGTCGATAATGGCGAGGGTGCCCCCGAGTGCGGCGACGTGACGCGCGGCTCGTTTAATACTTCCCTCATCGGGACTTACGACGACGGTGTCCTTGTTCTCGTAACCCAAAGAAGCGATATAGGCGTCGATAATGGGGGACGCGGAAAGGTGATCGACGGGGATATCGAAGAAGCCCTGAATCTGGGCCGCGTGCAGGTCCATGGTCAGAACGCGGTCGGCGCCGGCGCGGGTGAGCAGATTGGCGACGAGTTTGGCCGTAATGGGCGTGCGGCCTTCATCTTTGCGGTCTTGCCGGGCGTAGCCGAAGTAGGGAATGACGGCGGTAATGCGGTCGGCACTGGCTCGTTTGAAACTTTCAATCATAATCAGAAGTTCCATTAAGGAGTCGTTAACGGGGCGGCATGTCGGCTGCACGATAAAGACATCGACTCCGCGCACGTCTTCGTCGACGCGGCAGAAGGATTCGCCGTCGGGGAACCGGGTCAGGTTGATTTTACCCAAGGGCAGGCCAAGGTATTCGCAAATTTTCGTGGTCAACTTGGGATTGGCATTTCCCGAAAAAACCTTAAGTGATTTCATGGAATCGACTTCCTGTAGGTGCAGGTACGTTTCAGCTCAAGCCGTAAAGGGAGCGAGACGAACGAGCGTGGTCAAAAGGCCACCGAAACGCAACAATGTACACAAATCGCAGGCAACGTTTGAGTGCGGGTACGCCTTCCGTCCGTTTCGGTTTTAAGGCGGAAAGTACCTTCCATTTTACGCGAAAAGAGGGGGACTGGCAAGGGGGAACCTGTTTCTTGGCAAAAAAATAGAAATTGTGATGTTTTTTTAGAACGAAACACCCTCTTACTTAGTCTAACAGGGAGTGTGGGACTGCCCTAAATACAAAAACCGGGATTCGGTAAGTGTACACAACATAAAAATGTTTTTCGGTAATTGATTATAATTTTTTATTTTCAATATTTGAATCGTTTTTATCATTCAGGGCAGGAGGCGCTCCTTATGCGTGGGGAAGGATTAGCGAGCGGCTGGAGACGGACTTGGCTGTCTTTTTTCCAGTTTAGTTTTTTTTCGCAAGGCCCTACAACTGTTACATTACCTTTAATACAGCGCAAAACGACAGGAAAAAGAGCAATTTAGTTCGTTTTTCCTCTCCTTTTTGTTGCGGGTATCCGGTAATTTGATTATAATAAGGATTGTGTAATTTTGCCTTGATTGGGGCAAAGAGTATTTTTGCTGTTCGGGTACGGATTTAGTTTTTTGACTAACGAAGGAATTTTGATATGTCACGCACCGGGAAGAATTTTCTGGCTGGTCTTTTGGACAAGGTAACTACGCGCTCTTTAGTAAATTCCCGCTGGTTTGACCGCGGATGGCAAAACAAGTTCAAGGCCAAGCATCTGGCCCTTGAGACGTTGGAAGATCGGCAGCTTTTGGCGGTTGCCTATTCCGAGTATCTTGAGTACTATGTTTACGAGGACATATGTGCGGCGCATCCGGAGTTCAATCTGGGCGAATACGGTTCGGCCAATACGATGGTGCTGTCTGGTACGCGTTTAACGGCCGATAATCTGAAGACGGCGATTAACGATGCCATGGCGACCGGGTCCGACGACCTTATCGTGCTGAAGACGACGGCCGAGAATTTTGCCTTGGACCTGGGCTCGACTCCTTTGACCCTGGACATTAACAGTACGGCGTCTGGTACGCTGACGATTGTCGGTTATGGCTCCGTTGACCCGAAAGTCGGTGCCGAGGGCGACGTTGTCATGAAGGTCAACGCCGGAACAGTCAATCTGGGTAATCTTACTCTGGTCGGAACGCAAGAGAAGGGTGCCGCCGAGAGCGTTATTCTTGACATTGGCCGCAGTGCCAAAGTGACGCAGTCGGACGTGACTCTGTCGGTCGCGACTTATTGGACGGAGAATCTTCCGGCCGGTGGCGATGCGAAGATCATGTACAATGAGGGCATCTACTCCGTTGATTTTTCGACCGACCCGACTTCCGTTTACCGTTCTTACGTAACCGGTATGACCTCACTGGACCAGGTCAATAAGCTGCTTGAGAACCAATATGAAGAGGGGATTTATCACGAGGACGACGAGGCCAATGTCGTCTATACCGACTCAAACTTCGTTGACGTCGATATTTACGACACAATCGGTCGCGATTCGAATCTGGCCTGGGCCGGAATCTCCTCCGATATGCTTTCTTACACCGGCTGGGGTAATGCCATTGCGACGAACCCGGAAGCTGTCTATTCTTATTATGTTGACAATTTTACCGATGGAAAAGGTTCCTTGGAATACGGCCTGAACTGGTTCATGAACGGGCTGGAGAATTACTACAGTTCCAACGCAGACTTTGCAACGGCGACCGCGGGGTCCGGCAACCTGTTCGACGGAAAATATCAGTTCAATGATTTCGGCGGCTCCTTTGAGTCCGACTCCTATTATATGATGAATAGCAGTCGTTCTCCGTTAGCCGGAATCGACCAGTTACTCAAAGCCGGCTATGCCGTAGGCGCGAACTTGAGTTCCGCGGTGACAACGCTCACGGAGTCGTACGACGTTACGACCGTTGGCGGCGTTCCCACCAAAGGCACGCCCACCGAAACGAAGGACGAGAAAACCGAATCTTCGACCGGAGCTGTTACGATCTGGGGCTATAAATATAATAAGACGGCCACACAAAACACGGCCGATTACTATGTGGGTCTGTTCGCGACCGTGGCCGACGACGATCCGCGTGGCGACCTGGCCGAAAATCAGCTTGAATATCTCTCCGTCTCCTGGAATACTTTGGGCGACGCCGGACCTCTCTATACTTACGAGTTCGACGGCTATGGCCGAACCGAGGATTTCAAACAAACCGTGACCCCTGGCACGCAGGAAGTCAATACGGAGACAGGCGTTATAACGCAGAAAGATTCCTATGTCGACGTAACGACTTCGTCTGTGGCGTACCTGACTTCGTTTGTCTATTTGGCTCGGGCAGAAGGTTATGCCCCGGTCGAGCAGGATCGTTACGAGCCGAACGACACGATGGTGGAAGTCGATAGTGCGGTCGAAGGCGCGACCGACAGTCCCAATCTGGGTATTGTCAGTGGTCTGGTTCAGATTGATGACCTGAACGTGGCCGGAACGGACCCGTGCGACTGGTTCAAATTTAAAACGCGTCAGGGCTGCTCCATTGCGGACTACGTTGCGGTTCAGTACGACACGACACTTTTCAGTGGTGACCTGCGTCTTTCGCTGCACACGCGTGACACTGAAGGCAACGTGGTTGACCTTGGGGACCAGGGCTTCACCATGACGCGCACGCAGATTTCCTCGGTGGATGAATATGGGAACGGGACCAATACGTGGCGAGTGGCCATTTCGCTGGCTGGTCTTCCCGCGTGCGAGGACGGCCAATATTATTATGTCTGTGTCGAGCGGGCCAAGAGCACCGTCGATTGCAAAGATTATTCACTGCTCATACAGACCTGTTCCGACGACGCTTACGAACTCAATAATACGCGTAAACAGGTCCTTGCGCACGCGGAAGGCGGGGATACTTCCCCGAATCTGGGCCAGATTACTGTGCCGGAACTCGTCGTGTCCGACCTCATTCTGAAGCAGGCCAGTGTCTACTCCGGGGCAACGTCGGAGGTGGACGGTTTCCGATTCATTATGACAGGCTATGGCGGTGAAAATTCCTGGATTGAAATTCGGTACGACGCCACGAACCACGATAACAGTCCGAACGACTCCGACCTTGACCTTTATCTCTATCGGGACTACGCCGAGGGGGCCGGCTACACGACCGGTTGGGGTGATTTGGTTGCTCAAAGTGTTCACAATGAAGATAATGGGGTCGAACGCATCTCTCTGGACGGCTTAACTCCTGGCACGTACTATATTAAGGTGGGCGGATTCGTTAATGCGGAAAACCTTCAGAACTACAAGATGATTATTCATCTGCGAGACGAAGGCGATTTGCCGGGTATTGGTATTACCTCGGAACCCGACTACTACGTCGATACACCGGAAGAGTGGAGCGGTCCCGTTGTTGCCACGAGTGAATCCTATGCCAGTTACGACCCGGAAAAATCGGTAACCGACAAGTTCACGACCGAGCCGGTCATGTACACGCAGGATACGATTTATCTTAATATGGACCTGGCGGCGGCCGCGAGTTGTGAAGATGGCGAAACGGTGAAAGTAGCGGTCACGGTCAATGGCGTTCGCCTGAAAGACCTTGAGATTACTCTTGACGCTGGCCAGTCTGCTTTTTCGTTGGAACAACTTCAGGACATTGTCCTGGCGAAACTGACCAGCGAGACCTGGCTGACGGCCAACGATGGCAAGCTCTGGGAAGGAATTGAGGAATACAAACCGGATCAGTTCAGCGAGGGCATGGTCCTGAACATTGTTAATGGTCAGGATCTGGTCACCGGGTGCTATGCCTATCATAACGGTTCCTGGGTCGCCGTGGCCAGCGCGACGAACGTGGCTAACGGGACTCTCCTGACGCTTTCCGATGGCACAAAAGTACAATACTACAAAGTCGATTACAAACTTGTTTCGCGCGATGTGAACGAGAACAAGGTTGTTTCTGACCTGAAGGCCCTCTACCGCACCAGCGAAAGTGGTCAGACGGCGGCGGAACTCTGGCCGGGCGAGGATTCGGTTGAATTGACCTACGTTGCCGGGACTTCCGATGGAACGAAACTCAGCTACGATACAGCGACAGGCGTGTTCACGAACGTGGCTACGGGTCGTGCCCTTACCGTGGCAACCGGTTCACTACTGGTTTGGAATGATGGGACGGAAGACCACTATCTGACGTACAATGATGACGCGGAACTGGTTACAACAGACGGCGGGGCTGCCTATCTGGCCGATACGTTCTATGACTGGGGCGCTCTGACTCCGACGGGGAACAACACATACTGCACAGCGATTGATCTGACGCTGGTCGACAATACGACGGAGCCGGCGACCTACACGTATAATCTGACGTCGCGGACTTTTAAGAACAGTTCGGGCATGAACGTAACCGGGACTTCCGGTGCCTTGTACACCTACGGGACCGGCGAGAATACACAATATTTGACCTATACGAAGACAGGCACCAAGGTCGTCTTCTACGATACGATTGTCGACTTGAGTGATTACGCGGCGACCAAAACGAGTGAACTTGATCCCTATGTAACCGGTAAGGCGCTGACTCTGGCCGATGGCTCTGTAATCTACTACCGGGCCGATGGCAAGTTCTACAGCAAGGTGAATGTGGCTTTGGACGAAACGCTTACGCTCGACGATGGGCAAGAGCTCGTCTTTAGCGGTGTTGCGACCCCCGAAAGTATTACGGCTCTTTATCCCTATATGGGTATTGGCGATGGTCTCTTCCTGACCGATTATAACGCCGCGAGTGATGAAACGTTTATGTACGGCGCCGAGGAAGTCTCCTTTGATGCCGTTGACAATAAATTCACCAAAGTTGGCACGACCACACAGGTTAATATTACCGCTGGTTCTCTGTTGAGCAGTACGACCTTGGGCAACAAGGCTTACGGCGAAGTCGTTCGGTACAATGGCTCAAAACTGGTAACCTCCTGGAAACAGGATGGCGAAAGCGTTACCGTTGAGATAGACGACATTCTTGAGGACCTCTGGGACGGAAGCGTCGTTACCTACGACGGTAATCTTGACCCGGCCCTGATCGGTCACGAATTTATGATTTCCGGGACCGATACCTTCGTTCGCTTCGACGGTAAGGGGACCGGAGGCGACGACCTCTTTGTTCAGCGACTCAATACGCCCGAAAATCAAACCTTGACAACAGGCACCGACGATAAGGTGGTCTATGAAGAGAACGCCTTTTACTCCCTGTATAACGATGGCACGATTGACAACAAGACGAAGTTGACCGTGGACGCCGGCACGGTTGCGGTGCGCAAGGTTGAGTATCGCGATGGCGAGTTCTATAAGTATGAGCAGGCGGATCCGGTGGTTAAGACGGAAGACGGCGCGGCCTATACAGTTCGCGACGGTGGTTTGTACAACACCTATACGAGCGAAAACTTCTTTGCCGATGGCACGCGATTCGTCTTGTATAACGATACAGACGTGGACGGCCAGCGCACATTCGCCTCGAGCAATCTTTATATTACTCCTTCGGCGATTACCGCGGCCACATTCGGGCTTTATACGAACGTTATTGATATGGTCGTCGACCCCGATAACGAATATCCGGAGTACAACGAGTCGAATAACAAGGCGTCGACCAGTTTCAATGTTTTCCGGTATCAGGACGACTTCTTCATTCCGAACCAGACGCTGGACGAAATGCTCCAGACGGAAAACAAGGACGTTTACGAAAGCGATACGGTTCAGGTTGCCAATTCGGAATACAATCCGAACTTGGGCGCAATTACCAGTACCTTTACGGTTAAGGGTCTGGCTCTGGTCACCCCGGAAGACTGGTTCTCCTTCGAAATTCAAGGGGAAACGGCTGAAGAGAACAAGGTGGAAATCACGTTCAACCCGGACCTGGGCGATATTGACCTTTACGTCTATCAGAAGGACGAGGACTATCCCGGCGGCTATAAACTGGTCGGCCGAAGTGCCACGCTCTCGGGTACGGAAACCGTTTCTCTAAAAGGCTTTGATGAAGGAACCTACTACATTCAGGTTAAAGGGTTCCGCAAGGAAGTCAATCCGAGTTACGACCTGACCATTGTCGGTGTTGAGCCGATGGATATTTCCGAAGTTGGCCTTACCTTGGGCGACCCGAACGTAATTAATTCCTCGGCCCTGATCTCCTGGAATAAGGCCGAGGCGGACGCCGATTACGTCTTTGGCGGCGCGGATGAGTATTTCCTTGGTTCCGTTGTTGAATGGTCGACGGATCCCGACTTCGCCCCAGAGAAAACAGAAACAATCACTGTTGGTCGTTATCAGACGTCACTGACGCTGACCGGTTTGGAACCGGATACAACTTATTACTATCGCGTGAGTGCCTATAACGCGTTCGGCCTTACCGAAACGGGCGAATATTGCTATACCGATTGGTTTGACAGCACCTTCAAAACCGACGATTTCTACAAAGAGACGGAATATTTCGGGCTGATTATCGGTGCGGAGCTGTATCGGGATTACGACGCGCTTCCCTTTGCGTCGACCGACGCGAAAGACGCGTACAATGCCTTACTCAAGGCGGCCCCGCAGTGGCACGACGGGCAGGACGGGAACCTGCAACTGCTGACCGGAAACGTTTCCAAAGCCGATATTCAAGCGGCCATTGACGCGATTGATAAAGCTGCCGACGCGAACGATGTCGTCTTTGTTTATTATGTGGGTTTGGGCACGACGGTCGACGCCGGGGGCGAAACGAAGTCGCTCATTCATACCTATAGCGACTCCTACACGTCCGGGCAGTTCTCGGACCTGTTCTCCGTACTGGACGTTGCGCAGCTTCAGGTGGTTCTGAATCCGTATTATGTCAATACGTCGGTAACCGATTATATTGACTTCGATTATGACCGGTTCGCCACAAGTATCGTCAATAAGGTTCAGGACGAGAACACGACCGTTTCGGTCATCACCGGGGCCGATAACGGCGAGAACAGCGAGATGTACGACGGGCAAGACGACGCGTTTGGTCATTTCTTTACCGACGGCCTGTCCAACACGTACGAATTCGAAGGCAAGACCTGGTACGTGGCCGATACGAATCGCGACGGTCAGGTCTCCATGCAGGAGCTGTACGAATATGTGGATTCCAACGTCTCCGAACTGACCGGATCGGAGCAGAATCCGCAGTTCTATCCCGATAACCAGCCGGAATCGATCGTTATTAAAGGCGACTGGAAAGAGACGGCCGATAATTTCGAACATTTCGCGGAGCCGTGGTGGGACGCCGAAGCCATTGTTGTCACGACCGCACAGGATATCGTCGACAGTACCGACGGCAAAGTTTCGCTCCGGGAAGCGGTCAACTATCTCGGCAATACGCTCTATAAGGAAAATATTCTGGCCGACCGAACGGAAATCACGCTGGAAGGCGCAACAACGCCTGTCGAATTCAGCTTTAGTGAAGCGGCTACCCTCGGACTTAACCCGGGCGACGGATTCTCCATGGACGGCGTCGACTATACCTATCGTCAAGGCGTTCGCTGCAACGTCAATGGGAATATAGCCCTGCTCAACGACCAGGCGA
The DNA here is from genome assembly GCA_030539295.1 of Planctomycetia bacterium. Classification (GTDB taxonomy): domain Bacteria; phylum Planctomycetota; class Planctomycetia; order Pirellulales; family Thermoguttaceae; genus JAUNBG01. Next base: position 29,104 of record JAUNSJ010000028.1, read on the forward strand.
CCTTTACCTGGAACGATAAGACCATTCGCTATGAACTTGTTAATGACGGCGAAAATAAATTTACCGACGTGGCCACAGAGGAGCCTGTTGACCTGTTCGCCGAGAACACGACGGTCACAGTGACTCTGGAAGATGGTTCGACGGCCCGTCTTTCGGAAACAGGCGTGGCCATTGAGTCCCTCCTGCTGGACAAGATTGTCTTCGATACCTCGCTGGCCAATGCGGCGATTTCACTCGATAAGTCCGATATCCAAATCGACAACAGTGGCCTGAAAGCGGGCCTTGAGACGATTACGATTGACGCGTCTTCCTTAAAGGGTACGCTCACGATCAACGGCAGTAAACTCATTGATTCCACTGCGGTTGATGAGGCCGAGACCGAAGATGGCCCTGGTGACGCTCGACGTATCTTTACAATTTCGGCTAATGCCGAGGTTACGCTCGCTGGCCTGAAACTGACCGGAGCTAACCTGAACAACGCGGACAAGAAAGAGGGTGCCGCCATTGCTGTTGTTAAAGGCAAACTCTATCTGGTCAATATGCTCATCTATGGCAATACGGCCGAAAAGGGAGGCGCTATTTATAACGGGGAAGGCTCCTTCTTGACCATAGTCAACTCCACTATTGCCGATAATACGGCCGGGGAAGGTCGTGGTCTGTACAATCTCGGAACCGCGACGATTTACAACAGTCTCCTGTTCGATAAAGACACGCCTGACGAGCAGATTGCGACCGACCCGATTGCCGGTACGGGAACGACGACGATTGAGTATTCTCTCGTCAATGCCCATACGGACACGAGCAACGGCAATATCAGCAGTGCCGGAATTACCAGGTTGGACCTTTACCAGCACGACGATGCCTGTGTTAATTTCACCTATAACATTGCAGACAAGGCCGAAGTCATTAATAAGGCGAATGAAGGCTATGCCCGCTGGTCAGACGGTAGCAGTATCAGTACGGACCTGAACGGCATTGACCGTCGCAGTTCCGGCGGCGTGGATATGGGTGCCTATGAGTGGCAGAGTAAAGACACCAAGTTGAGTACAATCGTCAATACGCTGCATGAGAACGGTAAGATTGATGAAACGATTTCGCTTCGGGAAGCCATAAGTTACGCTGGGACAACGGTCGTTTATGTAGAGACGCTCAACGCAATGGAAGGCGAGCAGTTCATTCTCAACGGCGAGACGGTCTACGCGGAAAAGGGCCAATTCGTGACCCACAGTGCCGGCGATTTTGTCGTTACGAGCAATGTGCCAACAGCCATGACCATTGGTGCCAAGCTGATCGACATCGCCACAGGCAAGGTCTATTTCTATCAGGGAAATGGCGAATTCACCAACGAATCCGGCAACGCGGCAACATTGGCCGAAGGCACGACCGTTCAATATTATGTGAATCCGGAAGGGGCAACCTTTACCGTCGGAACATACAGCAAGCACGTTTCCGTCGCTTTTACCGAGTACAACGAAGGCGACCTGATCGAATGTCTTTCCGACAGCAGTACAGGCATTATCACCAAGAATGATAAGGACGAAACGGCCATTGAAAAAACGGTTGTCCTCGGTACGGATGTCAAGTTCGATTTGGACGCGATTAAAGCGGAATATCTGGAAGAGAATCCCGGCGCCGACTGGGAAGAGGTGCTTAAGGAAGGTCTGATCTTCAATCTTGAGAGTGCCTTTGGTGGTACGCTGGGCTTGGGTTCCACGGTGACCATTGACGGCGCCAATGTGATTGGAACCGATAAGAGCCTGTTCCTTAACGGGAAAGGTTTTATAATTGCGTCGGACGAGGTTGATGTGACGAGTCTCGTTGAAGTCAATGCGGGCGCGGGCGAGGTCATTACGCTGAACCGGCTTTCCTTCGACGGTAACGACAATGCCAATGCCATTACAGTGACCAATGGTGAACTTCAGGCAACGGGCTTGGACCTGTACGAGAGTAATCAGGCAATCACGGTAAACGGCGGAACAGCCACGTTAACCGACAGTGTCGTTTATGACAATGCAAACGCGATTACCGTTGGGGCCGATGCCAACTTGACGGTTGTCACGAGTGATATTTACGCCAATAACAACGCGATTACCGTAGGCGTCGCCGGCACAATGACGATTACTTCGTCCTCCATTTATAATAACGTGGCCGAAACGACCATTACCAATGACGGCACATTAACCCTGACCGGCACGAAGCAGGCACCGGTCCTCATTTACGGCAATAGTAGTGCCGAGGGGATCGTGGTCAACCGTGGCACCCTGACCGGCAATTATGTCTGGACGTACGATAAAGACGCGGCTGACATTTCGACGAGCGGCAACACAGGCAGTTTCCTGACCCAGGACGCGGACGAAGCGGAAGCGACGTTTAATAACTCGAAGCTCTATTTCGGTACAGCCAATCAAGGGGCTGCCGTAAATGCAACGGCTGGCAAGGTCCTGCTGTACACGACGGACGTGGCAGGCAATACGGTCGAGGGCGGTAACGGAGGCGGTATTGCCGTTTCCAGCACAGCGGAAGTCACGGTGGTGAACTCGCTCATTCGCGGGAACTATGTAGACGGCGGCTCGGGCGGTGGTCTCTCTATTAATGGAGCCGGAGCCAAGGCAACCCTCCTCTACACGACCGTCGCCGGTAACCTGTCTGACACTGGTAGAGGAATCTACGTCGCTGGCGGAACCCTCAAACTCCAGGATTCTGTCGTTGCCCAAAACTACCAGGATGGTTGGTTGGATTATCCGGACGTTGTCGCTGGTACCGGGGCAACGGTCACGCTCAACAACAGCTTTATCGGCTCGGCCGAGGGTATTACCGGTTCGATACCCTCGGACAGCCATGTTGGTACTACCATTGCTCCGCTCGATGCTGAATTCGTGAAAATTTCCGTTGACGTGACGACTATGAAGTCAGACTGCATTTCGTGGGACCTGCACTCCAAGAACGATGATATGATTATTGGTCAGGGCGATGGCGTTGGAACGTACACCGATCTGACAGGCGCTGTAGTTACCATTTCGTTCGATTTCGGCGGTACTCGTGCCCGCGTTTATAACGGACTGTCCGATATGGGCGCCTATACGAACGAGGCGTCAGTCGATGAAGAAATTCCTTCGACGATCGTTACGACAGGTACCGATATTTGGGACCCAACCGATGGTTTGATTTCGCTGCGAGAGGCGGTTGAATATGCTTTGCAATTTGCGGATGACCCGCAGTATCCCGATGTAACGTCGACGATTACCTTTGACGTTGACCGCATGGGCACTACGATCGTTCAGCTCGAAGATCGTCAGGATGATTTGGGTGACAATGAAATAGCACACGGCGGGACGATCAATCTGTCGGGTGTCTTTACGATTGACGGATACGACCCGGCGACGGGTAACAACCTGAACATAACGGTGCGAGGAACGGGTGAGGATCGACTCTTCCTGGTGAAGCAGGAAGAATTGGATCGAACGGAAGTTGAGATTAAGGGTCTGACCTTTACCGAAGGCTACGCGAAAACGAAGGCTGGTAGTAGCAGCGTCCCCAACGGGGGTGCCTTCCTGGTCGAGGGAGGCGTGCTCAAACTTTCGGACTGCATCCTGCACGACAACACGGCGATAGGGTCCGGCGGGGCCATCTATCAGCGTGCGGGCACGGTCGTCATTACGAACTCACTGCTGTACGATAATAAGGCACTCGGAAAGCCGTCTGGCAGTTTCAATAACGGCGGCGGTGCGATTCGTTCGGTGGACGGCTGGCTTGAGATTGTCAAGACGACCATTACCGACAATGTGGCGGAGAATTCGAACTACGGCGGGGTCTACGCGACCGACTGCATCGTAACCATGTACAACTCCATTTTGGCCGATAATACGGATCAGGTGGGTGCCAAGCTGTATGACTTCTATGCCCGAAATTACTCTGGAGTTGCCTATAATGCAATCGGCGCAATGGGCGATGCCAGCGGTCTGAACGGTATCAATGGGAATATTGTCGGAACCTTAATCGATTCACTCGACGTTGGTTTTGAAAGGACTGGCGAGAAGCCTTATACCTACTACTCACTTAAAAACGACTCGCAGGCTGTTAATAAGGGCGCCAAGTCGCTGGCGGTCTATCCGAGCGGTGCGGCCATAGCCAACGATCTTCACGGCAATCCCCTTATGACACTGGTCAGTATGGGTTGCTACGAGAATGAAAACGTTAAGGACCCAAGCTCTACGGTTGTTACGACACTGCTGGACGAAATTAACCCCACAGACGGACTTGTTTCCCTGCGGGAAGCGTATCAGATCTACGCCAAGAGTACCGACGCCAGTGCCCCAGATACGATAACCTTTGATATTGCGGCCGATTTCGAAACCACCGGTTGGGACGGAATCAGTCCGCTGGTTATCACGCTCAAGAGCCCCTTGCTGATGGGCGACGCCACGAATATCACGATCGATGGGCGTAAGAATGGCGAGGAATGGCTCACCGGTGGCATAACGATCACCGGTGCGGGTAATACGCGTCTGTTCGAGCTGAACGCGAACGACGAGCTGACCGCGTACAATCTGAATCTGACCGAAGGGAACGCAGGCGACGGTGCCTTGGGCGGCGGGGCCATGCTCCTCAAGAGCGGCAGTAAAGCCAAGCTGTACAATACCATGGTCTACGGCAACAAGGCGGTAGACAACGGCCGAGGCGCGGCCTTCTATCTGGACGGCGGTCGACTGGAATTGGTTAACTGCACAGTCGCGGGCAATACGAGTGCGAATTCCGGCGCGATCCACGTCGGGGGCAGTAGCAGTAACCTCATTCTGCACAATACGGTCGTCTCCGATAATAACAATGGAACGGCGGTGCCAGGTACAGGATATGACATCACAGGAGTATCAGCCGGCAAGGCACTCTCCGACGCGGACAAGGTTGTCTGCAGTGTGATCGGTTCGCTCGACACGAGTATCGGTCAAAGTGGTTTCGTTTCCTCGTTCGTCGGAACCTTAGAGAAACCGGTAACCGCCGGGTTCGTTGAAGCCCCGACTTTCAGTACGAGTACCGGCCTGATCTCGAATCTGGCTACGGTCGATTTCACACCGGATAAGGACTCGCTGCTGATTAACTCCGGAGCCAATACATTCGTCGGCTATACCGGCTTTATTGCCAGCTTGCCTGACAATCTCCGCGACAGCAACAGCAGTTACATTCGATTCGACATTCAGGGTAATGACCGCGTACTTTACGGTACCGTCGATATGGGTGCTATCGAATACTTCTCGACGGAGGCGGAAGATTCCGTGGAAGTCCCCTCGACCATTGTTACCACACTGGACGATATTGTCGACCGGTATGATAACCAAATCTCCATCCGGGAAGCCATAAGTTACGCCGGTATGTCTTATATCGACGAAAGTGGCCGCAAAGTTACGCTCGGAACGACCGTAACGTTCCTGGGTGAACTGGCAGGCGGGACAATCACCCTGAATCCGGAAGCCGGTGCCATAACGATCAGCACGTCGGTCACGATCGACGCGAGTGCCTTAAGCGGCGGGATAACGCTGGACGCGAACAGTACGTTGCCCGACCTGGACGAGGCCAGCAAATTGCGAGTCTTTGTCGTGGCTGCTCCGGGCAAGACGGTCACGCTCAATTCGCTGACGATAACCGGAGGCAACGCGGGAACCGAAGGCGGCGGTGGTATCTATCATACCGGCGGCCGGTTGGTGATTATCAACTCGCTCATCTACGGGAACCAGGCGAATAAGGGCGGCGGTATCCTTTCTGACATATCGACCAACGACGCGGACAGCAACAGCAGTTCACTCGACCTGATCAACTGCACAATTACAAAGAACAACGCTGCCATTTATGACACTCGTACCGGCGGTGGTTACGGCGGTCTGTACGCACTTCGCGGGACGGTGACTCTGGAGAATACGCTCATTGCCATGAATACCAGCGGCGCCGCAAAGTACACGGACGATGAAGGCGACAGTCACGAGATTACGCCGGATTCCGAACTGTACACCTTCGATTGGCTGTCCGAGCACGGTTACTTTACGCTCGACATGTTCGTTAACGCTTCGAAACTTCCCTTCTACTCCAGCCTCATTGGCAAGATGCAGTCGTGGATTAATACGACCGCGTTCCAGGAACAGGGCAATCTGGCGGGTACGCCTTTTGCCGCTCTTGACCCCCGATTCGTCAATTGGGACGAGAATCATTTCTCGCTGAACAAGAGTGAAACGGGCGTGAATTCGCCGGCGATTAATGCAGGCGACAGTACCTTGCTGGTGACCGTAGCGCCTGGTGTTGCCTGGGATATTGCCGGGAACGAACGCTATATAGGCCGCGTCGATATTGGAGCCTTTGAATCGGCGTACGGAGCGAAAGAGATGCCCAGTACGATCGTTACGACGCTGGACGATGTAGTCAACGATGCGGACGGTCTCATCTCGCTGCGGGAAGCGATTGCGTATGCGGGCACGAACGGACTGGGGACAACGGTCACCTTTATGGAATCGCTCTCGGGCAAGACGTTCTATCTCGACAGTCAGTTGTTTATCGACAAGACGGTCACGATCGACGGGGCTTCCCTGGGCGATAATATCGTTCTTTCGGTCGCGGATGAGGTTACGGACCAGCGTATTATCTACGTTAATAACGGCACAGTAACGCTCAAGGGTCTTACGCTCACGAACCACTACACGCAGCGGCTTAAGAATGCCCAGACACTTTCGATCAGTCAAGGCGGTGCCATCTATCAGCGGGCAGGAACGTTGAACCTGTATAATGTCCTGATTTACGACAACTACGCCGTAGAAGGAAGTGCCATCTATGTGGCCGACGGCAGCGCGGTCAATCTGAACATTATGAATTCGACGATTACGGACAACCGTGTGGGTCTGGCTGGCAAGGCAACGGTCCAGGCAGGCAGCGGCCGGGTCAATATTCAGAACTCGATTATCGCGCAGAACGGACTTTCGAACGACCGGGACGTGGATCTGGTCGCCGGCAATCTCTATGTTGGCAACAGTTTCATCCAGAAGACCAACTCGGTCGCCGCGAACCAGCGGTATGAAAATGGTAACTACATTGGTTCTGTGACCGGTAGCGCGACCGACGCGTTTACCATCGAAGCGAATGCCTTGTTCGTCGACTGGGCGAACGACAACTTCCAGCTGAATAACAGCTCGGTTGCCGTTAATGCCGGCGACAATACGTACGTTCTGTACGACGCGAACAAGAAAGCCGTTTTCAGCGGAATCATCAATTTCTCGGAAAACGACGTGATTGGCAACAGGCGTCTTGTGGGCCAGACCGTTGACATGGGTGCTCTGGAGAACCAGGTCGTTACGGACAATTACTACACCGTCTCGCACGATGAGATTACCGTAACAACGCAGTTCGATGTGGTCAACCCGTCGGACGGACTCGTCTCGCTCCGGGAAGCCATAACCCTGGCGGAACATTTGTATGACCTTGGTATTAACAAGACCATCACGTTCTCCACGGTCTATCTGACCGATAACGCGGTTATGAACATGGATATAAAGAATCTGGTCATTTCGCGCCCGATCACAATCGACGCCTCGATGATTCACAGTTTCGTTATTGACGCCGGTGGTAAGAACAATATTTTGAGTATCAATACGTCGGACGCGAAATACGCGGGTCAAAGCGTAACGCTGTTGAATCTTGAGCTTCGCAATGGTAGTGCCGGTAAGGGTGGCGCGATCTATCACGGAGGCGGCGACCTCATCCTGCTCAATACGCTCATTCACACGAACACGGCGGTGTACGAGAGTACCGCGTCGTCGACGGCCTCGTACGGCGGTGGTATCTACTCGCTGGCCGGGAGTTTGACCTTGGTCAACTGCACGGTAGCCAATAATACGGCGACCTACGGCGGTGGTATCTACGTCTCCAGCGGCAGTCTGAAATTGTACAACTCCATTGTGGCCATGAACTTCGTGGTCGGCGGTACCGATAAGACAAACGTTGATCTTGCGGTCAATACGGCGAGTTACGACATACAGCATTCGTTCCTGGGCAACGCCTATTCCTTCCGTTCGCTCAACGGCGTAAATAACAACCAGGTCGGTTACGGGGACGATAACTCGATCGACCCCGACTTTATCGATATCGCGACCGGAAACTTCCGGTTGGATGCCGGCAGTCCATGCCGCGGTGAAGGGAACTTCCAGTTCGTCCATAATTACGGCTTGCAATATGACCTAGACGGGAATGTGATCGGTCTGAACGACGATAGCGAAGAATACTGGAACATGCTGAGCTACATTGAGCGAGCGGAAGCGCGGGCGACCGTGGCTCCGTTCACCCTGGAAGCGTTGCGAGCGGATATGGCAACGGCCGCCGAGAGCGCCGCGATGGCGCAGAATGTCCTGAACGACAGTAATTCGAGCGACGTGAACAGTATTTCCGGGCTGTACAGCTACTATAACAAGCTGGAGCAGGAAGCGGTCACGGCCAACAATGCGATTTCGAGTCTTCAGTTCTATGTATTTTCGGCCACGGGAGAAACCTCGCTCGACGGTTACCTCAAATATCTGGAGCAGTGGGGTCTTACCCTCCAACTTGAACTGTGCAACCGCCTCATTGCGGAGCGGGCCGGCGTCGAAGGTTGGGAGATTAAGGACCTGGCGGCCATGGAATCCGCTTTGAACGGTCGAATCCTTTATATTGAAAACATGAACATACCGCAACGGCGTGCCTTTGTTATCGCGAGTGTGAGTGCCAGTGGCGCGGTTAATCTTGCTGAATTGCAGGAATACTTCCGCACTTTAATAACCGATGGGGAAGCGGTGGCCGACCTTGAAAGTTATCTGGCCAGTCACAGCGAAGTAACGACGGTCGAAGGGCTTAAAGAGATTCTTCGTGACGAGCTTTCCTCGGCGGTTGCCTTGGGTGCGTACCAGCCGACGCGTGAGGCACGCTCGACGGTCGTTACCACAGAACTTGATGTCGTGGACGCCTATGACGGACTCATTTCTCTTCGTGAAGCCTTGATCAATTACGATACGAATAATCGTCTGGCCTATTACAAGTCGCAGCAGAATGGCGGCTCTGTTACGGTCGGTTACTCTGGAGTCGGCGGTGCTTACGGGCATTCCGTATCCACGTCGGACTTCTATAGTAACGAGCGTCTGCTGGTCAACTACAGTCCGGTTACTTTCGCCGATAATATGGCCGGTAAGACGATAAAACTGGACGCGACTCTCGGTTCGATTCGCTTGGAAAACTTCGTCCTTGGCACGGTTTACTACTGGCTGGTGGACGCGTCCTCCATTGCGGCCCGCGGCGGAATTACAATCGACGCCAGCGGCTGCGATTATGCCTTCGAAGCTATTGGCGACAAGCTGAAAGACGTCGACCTTATTGCCATTTCCTACGCGGAATTTGAAGGTATTCGCGTGACCGGAGCGGAGCGTGCCGCGTTCCACGTTGACCCGTTCAGCGTTGTTGAAACCCGTAACTCGCTCATTTACCGCAACGGAAACGCCTTCTATATTCAAAGCATGGTCGAGAATAACATTCGCTATTATGGTATTGCCCATGTGTACAACAGCACGGTGGCCAATAATGCCCAGTATGCGTTTGAGAATTACGGTAAAGTCTTTGGTTACAACTCCATCTTCAGCTTGAACGGATATGGCACGAGTATCGGTACGGCGGAGGTCAGTCTGTCCTACTGCCTGTGCCAGAGCCCGATTACACCTTCTTATGACGTCTACGGTACAGCCAATATTTACGTTGAAGATCCGCTTTTCGTGGACCAGGCGAACGACGACTACCATCTGTCGCGTTACTCGCTTGCCATTAATACAGGCAATCCGGACTTCCTGGCGAGCAATCGTCCGTCGCATGCCCAGGCGCAAACCGACCTGGATGGTAATCCGCGAACGTGGAATGGCCTGCAAGGCGTGGTCGATATCGGCTGCTACGAAATGAGCGGTAAGATAACGGAAGAAGGCGAACTGATTGGTTATGTCGATGTTCCGAGTACCGTAGTCACGACGGCCGAAGATCTTGTTGACCCGTCTGATGGTTTCATTTCGATTCGCGAAGCTATTGCCTATGCGGAGCAGTATCAGTACATGAAGTATGACCCGAGTGTTCGTAACGGGCTTAAGATTGATCGGGTTGTCACGTTCGACGCCTCCCTGAACGGAGCGACCATAACCTTGGAGAACGGTACGATCAATCTTCTGAACGATATTACGATCGACGCGCGGGCCTTGAGTCTGGGCGTGACTCTCGACGGCGACAAGAAGAGTAACATCTTCTCCGTTGATATTGACCAGTCGAAGTACAATAATATGACACTTCCGACCAAGGTGAATGTCTATCTTTACGGGGTGAATATGACCGGCGGCTCGTCGGTAGACGGCGGTGCGGTTTATATCAAGTCGGGAAATGTCTTTGTCCAGGACTGCGATATTTACGGGAATACGGCTTCCGGCAGTGGTGGTGCCATCTACATACACGACAGTGAGCTAACGCTCCGTGGTGTCAATATAGGCGGTAACAAGGCGAACTACTACGGTGGTGTGGCCAGCTTTAACGGCACGGTCCTCTTCGAAGATACCTGGATTGCCAATAACCGCGCGACGGCGACCGGGGCCGATTACGATTTCTACTACGAAACGGTCGGCAACGAGAACAGTACCGGGAGTAATAAGAGCGTCTTCGGAAGTACGAGAAATCTCCGACTCACCGGACATGGTGGTAACGGCGATACGAACTGGATCGGCAATAAGGACAATGCGAACTGGGATTACGGCGCAACGGGCTTTGTGGAATCTGTTGACCAGATCTTCGATGCCGCGCAAGGGTCGTGGGACGAAAATGGCGACTGGACCGGGGTCCTTGCCCGGAACGCCGCGATCAGCTTCGGAACAACCGCGGCTGCCGCTCTGCCTCGTACCAATACGGCAACGCCTGCCCAGACAGCCAGTGCCAGCTACTTCGCTTCTCTGGAAGACGAAGACGTGGACGTCCTCAGCCCCTGGTTCGAGGAGCCGTAATTCTCGTAATTCCCGACCTGGCAATAATGAGACTACTTGCCAGGTCGGGAACCAGCAACAACTGCGTTCCCCTGCGCTCCCCCGCGTGATAAAAAATAAACCTGGGATTTGAGAGGACATTAGAGACCGAGGACAGCTTCTGTAACGTATTCTACTTTAATGATTTATATATCACGCAGGGTTCGCGGAGAACCGCAGAGGTCCGATTCAAAATCGGTCGCGCTCTACGCGGGGGTGCGACTGGTCGTTGGAACCTGTTTGTGCTGCCCTTACAGGGCGATTTTCATTTTCTACCGCAAACCCGGGGCGTTGGTCGCTGTGCTCCCTTGCCCCGGGCTATGATATACTGGCCTTACAGGCCGGGGCGAGGTGGTTGTGATGGGGCAATGGCAAATCGGTTGCAGATTGGCGGTGCTGGGCGTCCGTTTTCGTTGTTGGCAGTTCCCAAACGTTGTTGCTGGTTCCCGACCTGCAAGCAGTCGGGAACGTGAGCAGTCGGGGAGGTGAGCCGGCCTGGTCTTTTTGCTGTTTATTGCTCCAAGGCACAACGGTCAATGAGTTGAACTCGACTGCTGTACGCACCACAGTCGAAACCCTTCCGTGGCAACGATGGCCCCTCGGGCCTGGTCCAGGATTGTGCGGGCTTCTTCCAAACTGCCGAGTGTGTAGGAATCGGCCGTGCTGTGGGCGTTAAACAACTCTGTGCTGCGGCATAGTTTGATGAAATGAGGATTTTCTTTTATTGCCTTTTTCAGTGTCTGTTGCGGACGCGGTGACGTCGGTCCGTATTTGCGGTAGTTGAGTAAAACACGCGTGTACAGCCATTGGGCGCTTCGTTCAATATATTGCTTATAGAGCTTTTCGGCCTCGAGGTCCCGGCCTTGTTCGATCAAAAGGAAAATCATTGCATATCGGATGCCTAGATTATCATCTTTGGACAGACGTAAAATTTTTTCGAATAAAGCGTGGGTCTCGTCTAAATTTCCTTTGGCGTAATGGTAATCGGCCAGGTCGGACAGGATTCGTAAATAGGGCCGGGCTTCCAAATCATACCATAAATTCCCATCAAACTCATTTTGACAGCCCTCCGGATAAAATTCCTCGCCGATTTCCTTTCCGAGGAGCAGATACTTCAAGTATTCGCCCTCTGTCGTGGCGCAGTTTATGGCGAGAATATGATAAGCCCGGAACGAATCCGGGTCGAGTTTCAATGCCTTTTTAACGAGTTTTTTCACTTCTCTCGGATCCGGAGTCATTTCGGCCTCATCCAACAGGTCGTCGGGCAAGACTTCGCCCCGCGACCTGCCGTCAGAAAAGAAATTCGTCTCAATCATACCACCAAAGGGATTGCGAAACTTACCGCTGGGGTTCACCATTTTCCTCAGCTGACGCATAACGAATTCGGTTTTCTGACGCAGTTCATCGTCGGAAAGCGAATCGGAATCCGACGCTGCCTCTTTCTTTTGAGGAGCTGTCTTCCTGCTGGATTGCACTTTTTTGGAAGAGGAGGTTGAGACGAACTTTTTCGATTCGTCCTTCGTACGCGGGGCCTGCCTGGACGCGGTGTCGGACCCGCCTGAGTCTTCGGCCGATTCCGATTGGGAAGACACGCTCCCTGTCGCTTGCTGATTATTTTTACTGTCACGCAAGCTCCTGTAAACAGATTCTTTGAGAAGTTTATTGATTTTGTCCACGGTCATTTCATAATCCATGCGGACCTGGATCTCATAGATTATTCGATTCAGAACTCCGGTCAAGCTCCGCGAAAGTGTCTTGGCGTAGACGATATGATTGTGCTGCGGCTGAATGTATTTCGCAAAAAAACGCTTACCGGAAAGTTCCTGTTTGTCCCGCATGTCGCGAGCGTTTTTCTCGCCGTGGCCGAAAGGCGAAATCCCTTGCTCCTCCAGACCGACATAAAATTTCTCAACTGCGCTAAATAGTGCCTGGTCCACGTCACGGGCAATTTGTGGCGTAACCGGAATGAGTTCGGCGAGTAGCGATTCTGTATTTAACAGGAGAAGATACTGCTTCCGGCCGTATTCGAAAAGACCAACGGACCAGTCGAACTGCGGACTCTCGGATGCAGGCAACGCTGGAAGATTCTTCAGACCGACTAATTTCGCGAGTTTATTCGGAATGCGGAAAATGAGTGACATAAGCAATACTCCTGTTGGCCTCTTTCAAAGTTTGCGAAATAAATAAAATATTAATGACCTCGTTCGAAAAACCTGATTCCAAGAATCATAACGGTACTATTGTAGTCGAAATAAGGCGAAATCGCAAGTGCTCCGCGTGCCAAAACGGGTCATTTTTTAACTGTTTCAGGATCTTGCCCAGACGTGGACTAACGCGAATGGTAGTAATGGCACAAGGCAAAGCGTTTGGGACACCATTTAGCCGGGAAAATTTTACGTGCCCAAAAATTACAAAGAGTATTTTTAATACAAGTTGTTGATATGTAACATATTACGAAAATTACCCGGACATTTCGTTAGTATTTTTACATAAAATAAAAGACAAAATGTCATTGACATAAATATCAGGCGAAGGTAGAATAAAGAAAAATACAAAAGTAAACGCAATTTATTATATAAAACCGTGTTTGTAATACAAAACCCTTTGCCTCAAGCCGGTTTCGATCGGCAGTAAAGTGTTTTCGGTAAATTACTTACGGAGGGTTAATCCAAGTTTCACAGTTTGGGTTAATTGTGAGCACTCTATCCAAAGTCAATAAGGGCAGAGTGAACGGACAGGCTCCGGGCGTCGGGTTTCATTGGGGCTGTTTTGCCAAAAATGCAATGGAATCATGAGTAGTTTTGTTGCATTAACCACACTATTTTAAGGAGAAGTGAACCATGAGAAAGTTTGTTTTTGTGTTCGAGTTGTTAAAGCGCGGGGGGGGGGAGATTTAGGAAGGTTTTCCAAAAAAGCCTTCACTCTTGTCGAGCTTTTAGTGGTGATTGCCATCATAGGCATCTTGATAGCGCTCTTACTGCCGGCGGTGCAGGCGGCGCGGGAAGCTGCGCGACGTATGCAGTGTACGAATAACCTCAAGCAACTGACGCTGGCGGTCCACAATTATCATGATGTGCATGGTGTTTTCCCGCCGGGCAGTACGTGGTTCCCGCATCTGGCGAACAAGGGAACGGCTTGCAACGCCGGCACGATATTTGGTGTTGGCCGTCCTGCTTATTGTGGCATGATAGGTTGGCCTGCGTTTATTCTTCCGCATGTGGAAGGTCAAACGATCCACAGTTTAATTGACTTCACGTCTGAAGCCTATACGGAACACACAGGCTATTTTTACAACCCGCATGAAGCGGACGATGCGTGTGGTGACAGCGAAGATGCGAATAAGGTTTCGGTGGCCAAGAGTACGCCTTCGGCATTTAAATGTCCCTCGACTCCCATCATGGATCTCGGTCAAAAAGACTATGGATGCAACGCTGGAGGCGGCAACCCGGAGCGTACGGTAAAAATCGTGAAAACGGATCACCATACGCACGCCGCCGAGTGGGGACTCTTTTGGGCCAATAGTCGCTGTGCCTTGAACGACATTATTGATGGCACGTCCCACACGTTCATGTTCCTTGAGCAGAGTCACGTGATTCCTCCTTTCGCAAGTCTGTACAAGCCCACTTCGTATGGCAGTAATGACTATAGTAATCCCTTCTTCTTCGTTAATCATGCAGGTCAGGGCTATGTTGCCAGTATCGAATGTGGTCGAGCTTTTCTGTGTCCCAATCCGGTAAACGAAAGTTTCAATATTCGTTATGCGCGTGGTTACCATCCTGGTGGAGTGAACTCGTCCATGGCCGATGGCAGTGTTTGTTTTGTCTCTGACCTGGTTGACATTTGTGTTTATGCGGCAACCTTTACGCGAGACAGAGGTAGTCTTACCCTGAACGCCAAAAAGGCCTACTGTGAATTCAACGCAAACGGCACTTTTGGCGGCGGCTCCGAAACCGTTCGATGAAGCAGAAGTTGTCTTTTCGCTTCATTGTACTCCGTTCCTGCTCTCCATTGAGTCGGAGCGGAGTCCCGATGGACGGGGTTCCCGTTCCGGCGATTACTCGAATTTTCGCCAATACTACAACGTAAGTTACAATTTTTCAATGATTACACTTCATTATGACACGGTTGATGAAACGTGGTATTGTGGGAGGACATATTATGAAATATTATTTATTTTTGACTTTAATCGTTTGCGTTTCACTGCTTGTCTTTCAGGTGGGATGTGGCCCCAAACAAGCCTATAAAGTTGTGCCCATTAAGGGGACGCTTACCTGGCAGGGAACGCCTGTTCCCCACTGCCAGATGGAATTCATGCCGGAAGACACCTCTGGAAGAATCAGTGTGGCCGTTACGGATAGTGAAGGCCGGTTTGAAGCTCAATATACACACGATATTAAGGGAATTCAAAAAGGGAAAACGGTATTGAGAGTCAGCTTCGCGGGAGATTTGACAGAACCGGGCGTCGTCGAGACACTGGACGGGGACATGCAGGCGATTGTCAAAAAATACGGAAAAGACACTCCGGGACTCACCTTGGACATTACAAAAAGAGATAATAATTTTTTAATCGACATGCAGTGACACTGGCAGTAACAGTTCGCGTGAGGAAGTGAATTTTTAACTTGAAAGGGGTGCTATTTTGAGAGAACAAGTTTGTGCCAGGGGAAAAAACAGGATTCACTATCTTTTAATTTTTATGATATGCCTGTTTCCTTCATTTGTGACTGCCGGTGAGCGTGGTGAAGAAGATTTGACTGACGTGGTGATTTTGGCCAAAGATTTCGCAAAGGCTTCTCCTGAGGTCAATCCGGAAGAAATTCGGTGGTCGAAGCTGACCGTGCTCAACGCGCGTAGCGGCTTTATGGAATGGAATTTCTGCATTCCGGAGCCGGGCGGCCTCTATTATTTTCACATTTTGTACGCGACGGCACAAAGTCGTCCCGTCTCGTTTTCTCTCGACGGGGAAGTCAAGTCGCCCCCGGGAGGAATTCTGGGTAATATAACCGGAAGCTTTTTTCGAGACGGACTTCGCTGGGAGGTCGTTGGCCCCTTTGAGTTATTGCCAGGGGACCATCACTTTCGTTTGGATTCGCAATCGCACATGCCGCATTTCCGTGGCTTTCTGATTTCCGGAAGCGGCCAGGAAGTCACGCCGGAAAATAATCCTTTTGCCGAAATTGACCGTCAGATCGAACGTGAAGAAGCCGCACTTCGTCAGCAGCAGAACCAGTTCCGAAAAGACCAACTTAAAACCTGGAGCATGGGTACCGATTGTAACACGGAGGAGTTCGGACGGAAAATCGACTCGTTGCCTGTCGACGCACCAGATTTCGACGTGCAGATTTCCCTCTTAAAAAAGGAATTCGCAAGAAAAATCCTCTTGAACAATGACGTCCATGAGATTTTGTTTATCAAGCGCAAGACGAACCAGGGGTCACATTATTATACTGATTATATTGACGGTATCCATTATTTCGGTACGGATCTGGTGGTTCTTAATGTCGAGACAGGAGAAGAGCGCTCTCTCATCCCGAATATGACCGAAGGCGTTATTCATCGTTGTGATCTTTCCTACGATGCAAAAAAAGTTGTATTCGATTATAAAAGAAAATATGGCGAGGGGTTTCGTCTTTGGGAAGTTGGTTTGGACGGATCCGGACTGCGTCAGATCACGTTCCCTCCCGATGACGAACCGGAACGAATCAGACGCTACGCCCATCGTTACGGCAATACCAACACCGACGTTTCCACTTTAATGTATTCACATCACACAGACGACATGCAACCATGTTGGCTCCCTGACGGTACAATTGCCTTCGTTTCCACACGTTGTGAAAAAGGTATTCTATGCGATGGCGGCGATCGTTTTACCACAACGGTTCTCTACCGCGTCAAGGAAGACGGAACAGAACTTGAACAACTGTCACAAAACGCCTTAAGTGAAGCGACGCCCTCGGTCACGGACGATGGCCGAATTCTCTACACACGGTGGGAGTACGTCGATAAGGGTTCGATTACGAATAAAGGGCTATGGACGGTCCGTCCCGATGGAACGGGTGCCGAAGAGGTTTACGGCGCCAATATCGCATGGCCGCCTGTTCATTATGCGGGACGATGTCTCTCGGGCTCGAATCACCTGTTCGTCTGCGTCGGAACGCCTCATATGCCCTTGGCGGTTGGTTCAGTTATTCTGGTCGACAATCGGAAGAACCGGCGCACAGGCGAACCTATGACCTATATAACTCCGGAAGTCGAAACCCGGCATCTAAAGGGTTGGGATAACTATCCCAACGAGGCAAGCAAGCCAATTCAACCTCCGCTTAAATCCGGCTCTTCTTTTCACGACGATACGCAATGGGATGGTCATGGCAAAACGTTCAAAGGGCCACTTTATGGCGACCCGTATCCGTTGTCGGAAGAACTCTTTCTGGTTACCTTTAATCAGGACAAAGAGTGGAACGATATTGCTGCCTATCAATTGGCACTCATCAATCGTAGCGGACTCCGACTGCCCTTTCATCAAGCGGACGGGACCTCATGCTGGTGCCCGATACCGGTCCATAAACGCGAGGTTCCTCCCCCTGTGCACGGCGTAATTGATTCGGACCTGGCGGCCAAAGGACTGGCTCAGGTTACCGTGAGCGACATCTACCAGGGCCTGGACGGCGTCGAGCAAGGCACAATAAAATACATTCGCGTAAACGAACATGTGGCGCGACCCTGGAGCGCGCGGCGATGGTGGAACGATGCGCTTGCCTGGAATGAAATCCATGACCAATTTGACCAGCAGCATTCGGTCATAACGCGCTATGCCCATTTGGGACTCAAGGTACAGCATGGAATCGTTCCGGTCGAAAGCGACGGAAGTGCGAATTTTTATGTCAAAGCCGATCGAAATATTTTCTTTCAGGCTCTTGATGCCGACTATAAGGAAGTTCAGCGAGAACGCACCTTTACGAATTATCGGCCTGGCGAAGTCCGTTCCTGCATCGGTTGCCATGAAACCGCCTCGGATACACTTGCGGCAAAACCCCGGCACTATCCGATTGCCTTGGCTAAGCCGCCGGTTATGCCCGGACCGCAGCCTGGTGAAACAACAGGTCAGCGCCCTCTGCACTTTCCTTCCGACGTTCAACCTGTCCTTGACCGATACTGCGTCTCTTGCCACGGGAATCAGGAGCCCGCTGCAAATATCACGCTGACCGGCGATTTGACCAGGCATTTCTCGCGATCTTATGAAGAACTTATGAACTGGAATTCCTTCCCGGTCATTGGAGAGAACAACCCGAAATCGGGCAACGTTCACTATCTTCCGCCCTATTCGCTCGGGTCACATGCCAGTCGGTTGATCAAACGCATTGAAGATCCAAACTCACCCTGCCACGTGAACATGACTCTCGAAGATCGCATTCGGCTCACGACCTGGGTCGATAGCAACGGGCAATACTACGGCAGTTATTTCGGAAAAAAGGACATTCGATATCAAGAAGATCCCGAATTCCGACCGGAACCAACTTTCGAGGAAACGCAGACCTCAATTCCGCCCGGGGGACTTTGGTAATGCCAAGGCACACCGACTAGCGCGAATGGTAGTAATGACACAAGGCAATCGCGGCGGCGTCGGCAACGTCAGGCGGGTTCGGGACGGATTTCAGATGGAATGTGACCGTAATGGCACGCTGCATCTGCTCTTTGGTGGCGCGACCGTTACCGGTTAAGGTGCGTTTAATTTTCGTCGCGGCGTACGGAACGACAGGGATCCCGCTCTGGGCGGCGGCCAGACAGATGGCGCCTCGCACATGGCCCATGAGCACGGCGGTCATGGGCCGCTTATAGTGCGAATAGAGTTCCTCCAGGGCCAAGGCCTCCGGCTTGTACTGCGCAAGGACGTCTTGGATGCCCGTGTAAATATCGTTAATGCGGCCGGCAAGTGTCCGGGCATGCGAGGTCACCACGCCGGCCTCCAGGAGTCGAACGTCGTGCCCGTCGGACTGCAGTACGCCGTAGCCTGTTATGTTCAGGCCCGGGTCAACGCCAAGGATACGCCGGGTCATGACTCCACCGAGAAGACCGTACCGCCTGGCCGGTCTTCCAGAAGGATGCCCAGTTCCTTTAAGTCGGCCCGGATTTTATCGGCTGTCGCGAAATCTTTGTTCTTTTTCGCCGCCGTTCGCATATTGATCAGGAGCTGAATGAGCTTTTCGGTCAGTTCACTCTTTTGCTCACCGCCTGCAGCCGGCGCTTGTCGGAACAGGCCGAGTGTTCCGGTTAATTCTTTCATAACCGTAGCCGCAGTAATAAGTTGCTCAATATCAGCGGATTTCTGATTCGGGTCAAGTTCGGGCGATTCCAACTTTTGCGACTCCACAAATTTATTCAATTCGCGTACGAAGTCGAAAAGCGTGCCGATGGCCCCGCCGGTATTGAAATCGTCGTCCATGGCTTCCAGAAAGCGGTCGCGAAGAGCTTTGGCCTGGTCCAGAAGTGGGCCAGACGCTGCGGCGAGAAAGGCGTCGCCTTCGGCACGGGTCGCCGGGGCCGAAATCGACGCGTAAAAATCACGGCCTGTCACACGCTCGAAACGCTTAAAGAATCGGTAGAACGTTTCCAGCCCTTTACCGACCTCGGCAATACGCTCTTCGCTGAAGTCGATCGGACGCCGATAATGACTCGAGAGCAGAAAGAAGCGAATCGTTTCGGCTGGAATACGGGCAAGCATATCGCGAAAGGCACTGGCCCCTTTGGACTTACTGATTTTGCCAGCCTCTTGTGAGGCCAGGTCGCCCTCTTTGACCTCGGAAGAGCGCGTATTGCGGCCGCCGACTTTACCGACTTCGCTCGATGCCTGCATTAACCCGTTGTGCAGCCAGTATTTAGCCATGAGCTTGCCATGTCGGGCTTCACTCTGGGCAATTTCGTTTTCGTGATGCGGGAACTGTAAATCCAGCCCGCCGCCGTGAATATCGAACGTTTCGCCGAGCAGGGCACAGCTCATAACGGAGCATTCGATATGCCAGCCGGGCCGGCCTTCGCCCCACGGACTGGGCCAGGAAGGCTCGCCCTCTTTCGCCCGCTTCCAGAGGGCAAAGTCGAACGGACTCCGCTTGCGGTCGGCGGTACCGCCTCCTTCGCCGGTCATCTGCTCAAGAGTCCGATTACTCAATTTTCCATATTCGGGGAACTTGGTCACGTCGAAATAGACATCGCCTTCAGAAGCGTACGCATAGTCTTTATCGATAAGGTCTTGCGTAAATTTTATAATATCGCCGATGTACTCGGTTGCCTTGGGAAAGACGTCAATTCCGTCGACGCCCATCGCGGTTAAATTGCTCTTGTAATCGGCGGTCATTTCGGAGGCGACCTGGGCCATGGGAATCGCACGTCGGGCAGATTCCGCAATGAGTTTGTCGTCGACGTCCGTAATATTAACGACGAATCGAACGTCGAACCCGGAATAAACGAGATATTTCTTAATCGTATCGAAGATGACCGGCCCGACCATGTGCCCTATATGGCTCGGCTTGTACACGGTTGGCCCGCAGAGGTAGATACCGACCTTGCCTTCCTGAACGGGTAAAAATTCCTCTTTCGACCGGGATAATGTATTGAAAACGCGAATCATGTGGAACCTGCCATTCTGACTAAAGTAAATCTGACGCAAGTAGGGTGCTCCTGCTCCGTCAGGGGACACAAGTCGAAAAAAAAAGGGCCTTGAGAGAACCCCAAAAACCCTTAAGAAGTGGCTGTGACTGGACTTGAACCGGTGACCTACGGCTTATGAAGCCGCCGCTCTAACCAACTGAGCTACACAGCCGAAAAAAATCGGGGCAACTGGATTCGAACCAGCGACCTTTTGACCCCCAGTCAAAC
>JAUNSJ010000086.1 GCA_030539295.1 Planctomycetia bacterium
TAGCCCGGGGTAAGGGAGTGACTGCTTGCAGGTCACGACCCAAACAACAACGAAAACGGAAGCCCAGCACCGCCAATCTGCGATGGATTTGCCATTTACCCACCATCGCCGTGAACCCCCGCCCTGTAAGGGCAGCACAGGCCGGTCACCTCCGAACCCGGGCCCGTCCGCCTCCGCGTCCCCCTGCGAACCCTGCGCGCTGAAAAATAATCCGTCAATAAGAGAGGGCATTTGAGACCGGGGGCGGTGTCCGTAATCCGTTCTATATTCAGGAGTTATATATCACGCGAAGAGCGCGGAGGAGCGCAGAGGTCCGATTCAAAATCGGTTGCAGATCGGCGGTGCCGGGCGTCCGTTTTCGTTATTGTATGGGCACGTCCGCCTCCGCGTCCCCCTGCGAACCCTGCGTGCTGAAAAATAATCCGTCAATAAGAGAGGGCATTTGAGACCGGGGGCGGTGTCCGTAATCCGTTCTATATTCAGGAGTTATATATCACGCGAAGAGCGCGGAGGAGCGCAGAGGTCCGATTCAAAATCGGTTGCAGATTGGCGGTGCTGGGCGTCCGTTTTCGTTATTGCTGGGTCGGGCCCTGCGAGCAGGGCCGACCGTTATCCCGACTAATAGACCGCCACGTCCTTAAAGAATGCCCAATCGTTCGGAGCTTGCGCACGTCCGGAGAGTAAGATCACCAAAAAGCCCGTCTCCTCCGGGACCATAACGACCTTTTCCACCGTATAATAGCCGTCGGCGTCCGGTGCGTGTGCGTCGGGGGCCACATAACAACGGACGTCGTAAGCCTGCTGCGTCCAGGTCCCGCTCGGCGACTTCCAGCGTACCGACATTGAGGCACTACTCATCTCATTCGACTTGATTTTACAGCGCACATAATGCACTTCGCCGGGCTTAACCGGGACATTCTGCCCAAAGCAGCCATTATACACATTTTTCGCCACGGCCAAGTGCGACTCGGCGTCCCAAAGGAGGGTGCCTGCTGGCTTATTTTCTATCTGCCAGGTCCACCAGTCGGAGGGAGCCTCGCCTGTGGTACCCAGACTGAAATCGCCATTTTTAACCAGATTGACCGCGTTCGGGTCGCTTGTAACCTTTTCGCGGAATCGCGCCCCGGCGATGTCCGGATTCTTTATCGTCCGGAGCGTATCGAGCAGGCCCGGCAAGGCCTCATCCCAATGTCGGCTGTCTGGTCCCCCTGCGGCAACGTTCCACCAGCGATGCTTCTCGCCGTAGACCCATACATACTGGTCCGCTGAATTCCAGGCGTAGGTTAAATTATCGCGAAGTCGGTCCAGACGTGTACCCCCTTCTTTCGGACCCCGATAGAAGACATTTCCTTCCGGATTCGTGAACATGTCCAAGTAAAAGCCGAACCCCGCCTGAACCTGCGTTCGATATTTATCACGAAGTTCCGGCTTGACCAGATTCGTCGCCGGACCGGTTATCAGCAGCATATCCAACGCCGCCTTCTGATACTCACTTTGCGAATTATAGTAATAGCCATACTCACAACCGTCGACGAAAGTCATCTCCTTCGGTGCCGCGGCCAGCATACCATTAATAAACGCAGGCAGCAGACCATAATGCTCCCCCCGCAACTGAACGTTCGGGTCAGGCAACATACCAGCCGACAGATTAATACTGTTCATCCAGAGGCAGAGGAGGACGGCGTCCGGCTTCTGACAGGCAATAGCGTCGACGAACTCACGGCCGCGGCGTTCAGCAAGGGCACAGGTCTCCTGCCACGAAAGCCCCTTCTCCGGTTTGTATTGGAACATGGCCTCGCCGTAGGACTCGAAGTCCAGAGAAATACCGCGGCAGCCGCTCTCCTGCGCGACCCAGGCACAGATCCCTGCCTTCTCCGCAACGGCCGACCAGCCGGCGTCGTCCTGCCAGTCGACGTTACCGGGCGTAAAGAATATATTGACGAAATTATCCGTAAACTGCTGGAAATGACATGCCTTTAAATCGTCAATACAGCTTGCGTAGTCCTCCTTATTCCACTTCGCTGCGCTCATAAGCTCAAGAGAGGACGGCTTACCGTCCGGAGCCAGTCGAAAGATGACCCCATCGAACGGCGATTTCTGCTCCATCTCTTGCCAGTTATCGCGTAGAAATTGCGTCGACGGACTATCCCAGCCCAACTCGATCATCTTCTTTTTAATAACGGGACTACTCTGACTCTCCTGACCCAGGCCGGGCATGCACAAAAGCGTTACCAGTAGACCAACCGACACACAACGACAGAACCGTAGCATAAAAAACTCCTTAAGTAAAAGGAAGGTGGGGGCGAATTCCAGAAAAAATCGCCATTTCGCGGCCTCGTGGTGGGGTGTACATAGACCGCACATTTTTATTATAACCTCAACTCGCCCCAAGTGCAACCCCCGGTTCTCACACGCCGCCAATCCGCGTACGAATTCGAGGGCGAAGCCTACTAAAAAGAATTTGAAGGGGTGTGGGGGGACTTTTCAAAAG
>JAUNSJ010000059.1 GCA_030539295.1 Planctomycetia bacterium
CTGAAGGGTTTGAGGTAGGCCGCGCGGAAGGGTTTGAGGAAGGGATTGAGTTGGGGAGGGTCCGCCAGCAGCGTACGTCCATTCTGGCCCTACTGACAAAGCGATTTGGTTCGGTTGATGCCACGATTGAAGAGGCTCTTGCGGGCAAGACAGACTTGGGTGAGCTTGAGCGGCTCCTGCTTACCGCGGCGTCGTGTGGGTCTCTCGATGAGTTCAAGGCCTCTCTGTAGCGGTCTTTAAAGCAAGGTAGTGTAAAGAGTAAGTGCGTAGCGGGGGATTTTTTCGGTCTGTAAGGATGTGAACTCGTGCGGCGTTCGTTTGCTAGTGGTCTTGGCCACTGCGTCACGTTCGGGCGGGGCTGCTGGTCGGGGGTATCTGGTGGAGAAAAGTTCTGACACGGTGTCTTTGTGTCGTTGTGAAGGCTGCCCTTCCGGTGCCATTTTGGCAGTCGGTATTCGGGCTTGGGGACGGCGTGAAAGATTTATCTTATTTATGGTCAAGGGGATAAGATAAACCGCTGGCATTGGCACGTATTTTGCTATATAGCTCATGAATCGTCATAGAAACCTGTCAGAACGGTCGCATGACCGCTCGGGGAGCGACGTTCCGCGAGTGCGAAAGAAATTCCCGATTGGGTAAAGCGTGAGTCCGTTTATATATAATAGACTCGGCCGATCCCTTTTGACAGGTTGAAACCGGTAATAGCAAATTGTTTTCGTTTCGCTTTTGATTATCCTAAACAGATCAGAGCGTAACGGGGATCGAGAAGGAACGGGTTCCGTTCAACGATCGAATCAATCATTCAGTAAACAGAGTGCGACGGACGAGGTTGTGTGGAAGAGCCGGTCGGTGGCTGGTTGAGTCCACCCTCTTGTCGTTGCGCAAAATGTGAGGAGAGTTCCAAGTGGCAAAGAAAATGTCGTTTGATGATGCTGCCCGTTCGCCGTTGGCCGCAGGAGTCAGTAAGCTGGCCAGGGCCGTTAAGAGTACGCTGGGCCCGCGTGGGCGTAATGCGGTTCTCGATAAAGGTTGGGGCAGTCCCAAGGTTACGAAAGACGGAGTTACAGTCGCCGAGGATATAACGCTGGAAGATCCGGAGGAGAATTTGGGTGCGCAGCTGGTTAAGGAAGCGGCCTCCAAGACGAATCAGAAGGCAGGCGACGGTACGACAACGGCAACGGTTTTGGCCGAGGCGATCTATCTGGAAGGGCTGAAGATGGCGGTTGCGGGCGCCGATAATATGGCGTTGGCTCGTGGTATTCGCAAGGCGGCCGACGCTGTTTGCGACGCTATTGTCAAGTCAGCAACGCCGGTCAATGACAAGAGCAAGAAGGAGTTGACTCAGGTGGCGTCGATTGCGGCCAATAATGACCCGGCTGTAGGCCAGTTTCTCGCGGAAGCCTTTATTAAAGTCGGTAAGAATGGAGTCATCACGATCGAAGAAGGGAAGCAGTTTGAGACCTACGTCGACGTCGTCGAAGGCATGCAGTTCGACCGTGGTTTTCTCTCGCCGCATTTCGTGACGGACCAGGATTCGCAGGAAGTCGATTTTGAAGACGCTCTGGTCCTCGTCTATGAAGATAAAATCTCAACGGCCAAGTCACTGGTTCCTCTTCTGGAGGCGTTAAGCAAGCAGAACAAGCCGCTGCTGATCGTCGCGGAAGATATTGAGGGCGAAGCACTTGCGACTCTTGTGGTCAATAAGTTGCGAGGCATAATCAAGGTCTGTGCCGTTAAGGCCCCTGCTTATGGCGACCGGCGTAAGGCCATGCTTGGCGATATTGCCACGTTAACTGGCGCGAAAGCGATTTACAAAGACCTCGGCGTTGCCTTGGAATCGGTTCAGATGGCCGACCTGGGTCGGGCCAAGAAGATTATTATTACAGGCGATAATACGACCATGGTCGGTGGCGCCGGTAAGAAGGAAGACATAGACGGTCGCGTTGCCCAGATCAAAGCGGAAATAGAAACGACCACGAGCAGTTACGACAAAGAGAAGTTGCAGGAGCGTCTGGCGAAGTTGGCCGGAGGCGTTGCCCAGATTCACGTCGGGGCCGCAACGGAATCGGAACTTAAAGAGAAGAAATACCTGTTCGAAGACGCGCAGGCCGCGACCAAAGCGGCGCTCGACGAAGGCATTGTCCCTGGTGGTGGCGTGACACTTCTTCGGGCAGACAAGATTTGTGCCAAGCTGAAGCTGGAAGGTGACGAAGCTTACGGAGCCCAAATTGTGCAAAAGGCGCTTGAAGCCCCGATTCGAGCCATAGCGGAAAACGCCGGAATCGACGGCGCGGTCGTGGTCAATCGCGTTCGACGCATGAAGGGCAAGAACGACGGGTTCGACGCCGACCGTGGTGTCTACTGTGATATGCTTGAAGCGGGCATTATTGACCCGGTTAAGGTCGTGCGTACCTCATTGGCCAATGCGGCCAGTACGGCGTCGATGCTCCTGACAACATCCTGCCTGATTACGGATATTCCGAAAGAGGAAAAAGCCGGCGCTCCTGACCCCGGTATGGGTGGCATGGGCGGTATGGGCGGTGGTATGCCCGGCATGGGCGGTATGGGTGGCATGCCTGGCATGGGCGGCTTCTAACCGACCGTTGATTGTTCGTGTGACCGACCGCTTTCGTTGTTATTGCCCCTTGTAGCCGCGGATGCCAGACGGCAGTCCGACAGGCTGGGGCCGGTGGTCGGTCGATAAAAAGAAGAAGTAGAAGAAACCAAGAGTAAAATTGAAATAGAGAAAGAATCAGGTCGTCTCCCGGGAATTCGGGAGCGCCTTTTAGAAAGGAACGCAATATGGCTACTGCAAAGAAAAATAGTATGAATCTTCGTCCTCTGGATGATCGTGTTGTTGTAGAACCGCTGGCGGCGGAAGAGATGACCGCAGGTGGAATCGTACTGCCGGACAGTGCGAAAGAGAAGCCGCAGCGCGGCGTTGTCGTGGCTGTTGGCGACGGGAAACTGCTCGACAATGGCCAGCGAGCCACATTAAGTGTCGCCGTTGGTGATGAGGTGATTTATGGCAAGTATTCCGGGTCGGATGTGGAAGTCGACGGAAAAGACCTCAAGATCCTGCGCGAAAGTGATGTTTTGGCCAAAGTGGTTAAAGCATAAGAAGCATGCCCCCAACGAACCGATTAAGATAAGGAACCAATATTGTGGCAAAGCAACTATTATTTAACGATGCCGCACGGCGCAAGGTGCTCGACGGAATCAACAAGCTGGCCGATGTCGTTGCCGTAACGCTTGGCCCGACTGGGCGTAACGTTATTTTGAACAAGTCTTATGGCGGTCCGGCCGTAACCAAAGACGGCGTGACGGTCAGTAAAGAAATTGAGCTGGAAGACCCCTTTGAGAACATGGGTGCCAAGCTGGTCAATGAAGTGGCGACGAAGACGGGCGACCTGGCCGGCGACGGCACAACGACGGCCACGATTCTGGCCAGGGCAATCTACAAAGAGGGCCTGCGCAATATTGCCGCCGGAAGTAATCCGACCGCGATACGGCGAGGAATCGATAAGGCGGCTACCGCGGCGATCGCCGAACTTGAGAAGAACGCCAAGGCCGTGACAACGCGGCAGGAAATCGCCAACGTTGGTACAATCAGTGCCAATAACGACCCGGTTATCGGCAATCTGCTCGCCGAAGCCATGGCCGCCGTCGGAAAAGATGGCGTTATTACCGTTGAAGAAGGCAAAACAGCCGAAACGACCTACGAGGTCGTCGAAGGCATGCAGTTCGACAAAGGTTATCTTTCCCCCTACTTCGTTACGAACATGGAGAAGATGACCGCGGAACTCGAAGACGCTCTTATTCTCCTTTATGAGAAGAAGATCAGCTCCCTTCGTGAATTCGTTCCGCTCCTGGAAAAAGTCGCGCAAAGTGGCAAGCCGCTGTTCATTATCGCCGAAGATATCGACGCGGAAATCCTTACCATGCTCGTCGTCAACCGGCTGCGAGGTATCTTGAATGTTTGTGCCGTTAAGGCGCCCGGATTCGGGGACCGCCGCAAGGCCATGCTGCAAGATATAGCCGTTATGACTGGCGGACAGGTTATTAGCGAAGATCTCGGAATTAAGCTGGAGAACGTTGAACTGTCGCAGCTCGGAAGTGCCCGACAGATTTCCGTCGATAAAGATTCGACCACAATCGTCGGCGGTAAAGGCAAGAAAGCCGATATTAAGGCGCGTGTCGACCTCCTGCGTCGCAAAATTGAAGAGACCGAAAGCGACTACGATCGTGAGAAGTTCCAGGAACGTCTGGCGAAACTGTCCGGCGGCGTTGCTGTTATTCAGGTCGGTGCGCACACCGAGGCGGAAATGAAGCAGAAGAAAGACCGAATCGACGACGCCCTGCATGCCACGCGTGCCGCGGCTCTGGAAGGCATACTGCCCGGCGGTGGGGTCGCTCTGCTGCGAACTCGTCCTGCGCTCGAAAAAGTCCGCGCCACGGTGCGAGGCGATGAGAAAATCGGCGTCGATATTATTCTTCGCGCGATCGAGGCGCCGCTCACTCAAATCGCTGATAACTGTGGTATTGACGGGTCTGTGGTCGTCGACGAAGTTTATGGTCTGCCCATGAATTCCGGCTTTAACGCGGCCACAGGTGCCTATGTTGATATGTATAAGAGTGGTATTATCGACCCGCTCAAAGTTGTCCGTGCCGCTCTTTCCAACGCGGCCAGTGTTTCCGGACTCTTACTGACGACGGAGACTCTGGTGACCGATATTAAGAAAGACGAAAAAGCGGCGATTGTCGACGCCGTTCGTTAAACCCGACGGACACATATCATGGCGAAACAGGATTATTACGAAATCCTTGAAGTTGAGAGGACGGCCTCGGTGGAAGAGATCTCTTCCGCGTACCGCAAGGCCGCCCTGAAATACCACCCGGACAGGAATCCGGGCGACGAGGAGGCGGTAGCCAAATTCAAGCTGGCGGCAGAAGCGTTCGAAATACTGGGTAATCCGGAGAAACGGGAGATTTACGACCGTTACGGACACGCAGGTTTGGATCAGCAGGGCGCCGGCGGTGGCTTTCAAGACATAAACGACATATTCAGTTCGTTTGGCGATATCTTTGGGGATACGGTCTTTGGCTCCTTCTTTGGCGGCGGCGGACGGCGCAGTCGGGTACAGCCAGGCGGCGATGTGCGTTGCACGGTCACGTTGGACCTGCATGAAGTTGCCCGTGGCGTTACGCGTGAGATCAAATATCGCCGGCGTGAAGTCTGTTCCGCGTGTCACGGCAGTGGTGCCAAATCGGGAACGGAGCCGGAAACCTGCCGCTATTGTGGCGGTAGTGGGCGGATCCAGCAGTCGGCAGGCTTCTTTGCCATGCAAACGATGTGCCCCAAGTGTAAAGGGCGAGGCAAGACGATCGCGGAACCCTGTCCCGAATGCCGCGGCGTCGGTTTAGTCTCGAAAGAAGTCGTTCGCGAAATTCGCATTCCGGCCGGCGTCGATAGTGGTACGCGTCTGCGCATGCAAGGGGAAGGCGACCAGAGTCCGACCGGCGGGCCGAACGGCGACTGTTATATTTTTATTCAGGTCAAGCCGCACCCGCTCTTCCATCGGGACGGTCAGAATCTGGTCTGTCAGGTCCCCATTGGCTACGCGCAAGCGGCGCTCGGAGCCCAGATTGAAGTGCCAACTCTGGACGGGCCGGAGAAGATTAAGATTCCAGCCGGAACGCAAAACGGAGATGTGATTCGACTGCGCGGACGGGGTATGCCAACTCCGCGTCGCAATATGGCCGGCGATCTGCTCATTGCCGTTTATATTGAGGTCCCGAAAAAGCTTCGGCCGGAGCATGAGAAACTTCTCCGCCAGCTGGCCGAGATCGAAGGAGGGAGTACCCTGCCGGAACAGGCCTCCTTCTGCAGTAAATTGAAATCGTGGGTGCAGGATTTTTTCGGTAAGCCGAATCCTGAATAACTTATCGGTTTCGCTCTCTTTCTTTGTGGGGGGCCTACATTCCAAGCGTCCTCGGAACGACTTGACTGTCTGTCCCCAACACAAGAAAGGGTGGAATATATCATGACAAACAATACGGAAGCAACGCAGGAAGCCTCTTTGTCTGACAGGGAAAAGAGCACGAACCCTGACTCGAAGAAGGAGAAGAACAGGACTATGAGTAATTCGCAAGAGAAACGGCGTAAGAAAGGGCCCACCGCGAACCACAAGGCGCTCGACGATCGCATAAGTGAGAAATTTGACGAGCTGGCCGAAGGCGCGGAAGAGACCCTAATGACCGACGCGGAAGCAGCAGCGGCGACAGCCGACGACTTGGCGCAGAAGTTGGGTCAGAAAGTCGTTAAGTTGTCCCAGGAAGATTACGACGCACTGCATCAGGACCTGGAGGAGGCCAAGGAGCGCGGCCTGCGCGCTTTGGCTGAACTGGAAAATTACCGCGCCCGTACCAGTCGCATCATGGCCGAGGACCGTAAGTATGCCGCCGTCGATCTGGCTCGCGCCGTACTCCCCATTTGGGATAATATGTCCCGTGCCTTGGAAGCGGCGGAAAAAGATGCCAATCTGGCCGCTCTTATTGATGGACTCCGTATGATGCACAAGCAGTTCGTCGACGTCCTCAAAGCGCATCACATCGAAAAAATCGACGCCGTTGGCCAGATGTTCGACCCGCACATTCACGAGTCCATAGCCCAACTCCCCAACGCCGAGGTAGCTCCGAATACGATCATTGCGGAAACGCAGCCGGGATTTCGGCTCTATGACCGGATTATTCGCCCGGCCCAAGTCGTACTCGCCGCTCCCGCTCCGGCCTCCCCGACGCAATCCGAGTCCTAAGTCATGAAATGCCCCATTTGTGAGAAAAAATTTTCACCATCCGACGACCCGCTTGCTCTTCCCTTTTGCTCCCTTCGGTGTAAAATGATAGATGCCAAGCGCTGGCTCGACGAAGAGTACGTCGTGGTCGCCATAAATCCTCAGAAGCTGGAAGAGGAGATCGCCGCGTGGGAAGCGGCCTCGCCTCCTGCGGCGGAAGAGAATTGATCGACAGGCGTATCCGGGAGTCGAACATCTTCGTTTCATGCTTTTCGCTGCGGCTTGTCCCTGCTCAAACGGACACCACCCACAGCCCGAGCCAAGGGCGCAACACCAACCAAGGGAAATGACATGCTCAAAGGTATAACCGATATTGATGAAGGAACGATCCGACGCGTCGACTGGCAGGAGCTGATACCGGCCTCGCTCCTGGTTCGTGCGTTTTCTCTTGCCTGCTCCTGGCCCCGAATTCTGCTGGCAACGTTTGTTGCGACCCTGCTGCATGCCTGTTATCTCAGGCTCGTTGACGTGAAGTCCGCAACGGTGTCGGTCGCGTCCCTTCTTCAGACGTCGGATCAGGCAACGTGCCCCGTCGCTTTTCGACTGCCGACCGATGGCTATGGCATCGTCTATCTTGCGGTCGCGGCCTTGGTTGTAGCGATTATGGGCTTGGCCTGGTCTCGCAGCGCCGCTGTTGCCATAGCGTCGTCAAGTCGGGTATCCCTGTTTGGCTCCTTGCGTTACGCACTGGCCCATCTGCGTGCTCTGCTCGGCGCGATTTGTCTGCCGACGGTATTGATTCTCCTGCTTGACCTGCTGATGATTTTTGTTCGCGGAGACGGCGGCTTCGGGTCCGGCTGGCTCTTGACGCTCTTGGCGCCCGTCGTGGCTCTGGTCGCACTGGTTAATACGGTCTTGAAATTGGGACTGTTGCTCGGATTTCCGCTGCTGGTGGCGGCCGTTGCTGTGGATAAATGTGATGCCTTTGACGCGGTTGCCCGAATGTTCTCTTATGTCTTTCAGCGACCCTTGCACTTCGTTTTTTATGTCCTGCTGGCCGCCCTGTTCGGCGCGGTCGGGCTCGCCGCTGCAACTTGCGTAAGTGAAATTGCCCATGCCTCGCTCACTTCCGGGTTCGTGGGAAAACAGTCGCCCGCGACATTTTCCGCGGCCCCCTGGCTCCAGTTCTGGCTCAACTTCCTCCTGATATTGCCACTGGGCTTTGCGTTTACCTATCTGGTAACGGCGGCAACGGCAATCTATTTCATGCTGCGACGCAGTCTGGACGGGACCCCCATCGATGTCTGCTATCAGAACGACGCGCATCGCCCGAAGCGGTCTCTTGCCCCGGTCCTCCAGGATGAGCAAGGGGCACCTGTGCTGGCCGAGCCGGCCGTGCAGAACCCGCCCGTAACCCATGCGGAGTCAGGCGGTCAAGGCAGTCCCCATGCCAAATAATGCGTGTTCGGACCTGACGATAACCCGTCTCACCCCTCGCGGTCGGGCAGCGGTCGCCACCTGTCGAATTCAGGGGACAGGCGCTAAAGAGCTTGTCCAGACCCTCTTACAGACCCGAACCGGTTCCTTTTCGCCTGACCGGCCTGTCTTTGGGCGTTTGCTCCTGGGTGCGAGTGCGGAAGAGGTCATTGCGCATTTTATTTCGGATTCCGAAGTTGAAATTCATTCCCACGGGGGCGACGTGGTTGCCGAGGCCATTATCAAGACCTTTCGCCGCTATGAGGTGCAAGAGAGCAGCGTCATTCGCACTCCGCCCTATGCGTCCGGAGCCCAGGCGGCCGAGGCCCTCCTGCCACAAGCGCTGACCGAAAAGGGGGCAAAAATTCTCCTGGCGCAACTTAACGGCTTGTACGATCACGCGATACAGACATGGGAGAACCTGCAAAAACAGGGCCGTGCTAAAGAAGCGACCCGGATACAGAACCAGCTGACCGCCTCCGCCTTTATCGGTCGTCATGTGACAAGTCCGTTTTCCATTGCCTTGGTTGGTAAGCCGAACGTGGGTAAGAGTTCCCTGCTGAACGCACTGCTCGGCTATGACCGTGCCTTAGTCTCGGACCTGCCGGGAACAACGCGTGATATCGTAACCGCTTCGACCGCCTTCGACGGCTGGCCGGTCATCTTGCGTGACACCGCTGGCCTGCGCCACAGTTCGGAACCCATAGAACAGGCAGGCATTTCTCTTACGCACCAGACGGTGCAGCAGTCCGACCTGATTATGGCCCTCTTCGACGTGACCGATGACGCCGATCGCCCGCTCGACGCCTTCTGGTCCTCTTTGGCTGCCACGACCTGCGAATCTGACCCGAATCTTTTCCAACTCGTGCAGAAGAAAACACTTATCATTTTGAATAAATGCGATTTGCCGCATGAACTCTGGAATCCCTGCTGGTCGACCCCTGCCGCAAAGGCTTACCCGCACGTGAGTGCCCGAACGGGTCAAGGACTCGACGAACTCGAACTCGCCATCCCCACAGCCCTGTTCCGTCATGCGGAATACCCATTCCGCGACTATCCGTTTGCCACGCCGATCTGGACCATGCCGATTCTGCTGCCCGGCGTCGCTTGCCGAGCCTCAAGCCTGCAATAGCTCCCCCGCTACGCACTTACTCTTTACACTGCCTTGCTTTAAAGATCGCTACAGAGAGGCCTTGAACTCATCGAGAGACCCACACATCGCCGCGGTAAGCAGAAGCCGCTCAAGCTCACCCATGTCTGTCTTGTCCCCAAGGGCCTCTTCAATCGCGGTATCAACCGAACCAAATCGCTTTGTCAGTAGGGTCAGAATGGACGTACGCTGCTGGCGGACCCTCCCCAACTCAATCCCTTCCTCGCGTATACTGGCGACCCTGCGGAGTTCGTTTTCGATCTCGCGGAGTTCGTTTTCGACCCTGCGGCGT
>JAUNSJ010000060.1 GCA_030539295.1 Planctomycetia bacterium
TTTACCTATTATACATAAATCCCCCAATCGCGCAACCCCACTTGGCGCGCACCCGCCCGACCCAGCAATAACATTCGGGAACTGCCAACAACGAAAACGGAAACCCAGCACCGCCAATCTGCGATGGATTCGCCATTTTACCCCGCATCGCCAAGAACCGGCGGCCTGTAAGGCCAGCATAACCTAACCCGGGGCAAGGGAGCGCAGCGACCAACGCCCCGGGTTAGGGATAAGAATCATCTATCGCTCTGTAAGGGCAGCACAAACAGGCTCCCACGACCAACCGCACCCCCGCGCCAGCGCGACCGATTTTGAATCGGACCTCTGCGTTCCTCAGCGAACTCTGCGCGATATATAAATCCTGAATATAGAAAGGATTACGGAAGCCACACCAGCCCTCAAATGCCCTCTCCAATGGACACATTATTTTTTAGCGCGCAGGGTTCGCAGGGGGACGCGGAGGTGGGCCGTGCCCGGGTTCGGAGGTGACCGGCCTGTGCTGCCCTTACAGGGCGTGGGTTTATGAGGAGATCGTTGACCCGGTGAACGTCGAAATACGTCGTATTTCTCCTTACCCCGGGCTATGATGTGCTGGCCTTACAGGCCGCTGGTAAATGGCAAATCAATTGCAAATTGGCGGTGAAGGGCGTTCGTTTTCGTTATTGCTGGTTCCCGACCTGGCGAGCAGTCGGGAACAAGCCGGAAATCCCCCTTTTGATGAAATTTTATGGAGTTCGCCAAAATCTCTCTATTGACAGAACAGAATTTATCAGATATACTTGGGGAACATCGCAAAAGGGAGAGCACAGGCGAAGAGTTTCGCGGACGTTGTTTTTCTGATTGCGGAAAAATTTGTGTTGTTTTTTGGCCACACAAAAACGATGTCCAACGTTAAAAAGAGGAGACATCGTCCAACAACCATTTTTAACGACAGGGGAGCCCCTTTTTCCAAAGCCGTTGCCTGTGAATTATCGTCAGGTGAGTTTAACGGCTAGGCGAGAAAAGCGAGTGGTCCCGGTTAAACAAGGAGACGAAAGATGAGAAAATTTGTTTTTGTGTTTGAGATGTCAAAGTGCGGGGGGGGGAGATTTAGAGAAGTTCTCCAAAAAAGCCTTTACTCTTGTTGAGCTTCTGGTGGTCATAGCCATTATAGGCATTTTGATTGCCCTTCTTCTACCGGCGGTACAGGCAGCGCGTGAAGCTGCCCGACGCATGCAGTGCTCCAATAATTTCAAGCAGTATGGTGTCGCGCTGCACAACTACCACGACGTAAATTCAGCACTACCTTCGCCAATATGCAATCGCATGACCAATGCGCGTTTCAATCTGCACTACGCATTGTGCCCCTTTATGGAACAGACCTTTGTCCACGAATACCAGCCAACAACGTGGGCCAGTACTGCCGAAGCGGGCTTTTGGGGAACTCATACGATTTCAACGCTCTGTTGTCCTTCCGACCCCAGTTCTGTTAAATCCAGTGGGCGACATAATGTCCATCCGAGTTATGGTGATGCGACCTATGGCGTCGGAAATCCTTACGCCGATTTCTATGCCGAAGGACTTTGGTGGTATGATGAAGAGCTCATATGGACCAATATTGATAAAACGTTAAGTGTTCATGGGCACCCAGGAGCGCGATCGCGAGGCCTGTTTGCCACCTATCGTTTTGTCAATTTTTCGTATATTCTGGACGGGACCTCTAATACAGTTGCCGCCGCGGAATGTGTCTCCTATCCAGATACAAGTTCGAACAAGATTAAAGGCGGTGTAGTCAAAGAAGTTTTGGATGAAACCGCTGACTTGGTAAACGGCGGTGCTGGTCATGGGCCTGGACTCTGCCTAACCTACGCGGGTAGTGGTACGGACAGCAGTGTTTTTTCCGGAGCCGCGGCGCAAACCTGGCGAGGGGGAGCCGGAATTTTTGACGGTGTATTCCTCAATTGCGGCTTCCAGACTATCTTACCGCCGAACTCGCCATCGTGCAGTGTCCCCTCTAGCGACACAAGTGATGATGATAAAAAGTCCGGGATTGTATCCGCGACGAGTTATCATTCGGGCGGCGTTAATGTCCTCATGGCCGACGGGTCAGTACGATTCGTTAGCGATACGGTTGACTGTGGCGACTTGACGAAAGCGGGCCGTGCCTCTGGGGAAAGTGATTATGGAATCTGGGGCGCTGCCGGTACGCCACAAGGCGGGGAGTCGAAGTCGCTATGAGAACGATGTTCCTTTATGGAATGGCCTGTCTTGCATTTATTGCAATGGGCTGTGGTGGTCCGCCGCGTCCGGACGGGCTGCCCGACTTGCTACCGGTTACGCTTGTCCTTACACAGGAGGGCACGCCGTTTGTCGACGCGAATGTTCTCCTGGCCCCGGTAGAGCAGACAAGCGGAAACTGGACGGTCGGCGGGGTAACCGATGATTCCGGCAAGGCGGTTATCTATACGCACGGAAAATACTCCGGAGCGCCGGCCGGAACGTATAAAGTCCTCCTGCGAAAGACGAAGATAATCGGCGCCGTTTCGCACGACGACGCTCCGAAAGACCCCGCCGGATATCGGCAATGGGCGGAGGAACACGCGAAAGAACTCGCAAAAGAACTCGCGAACCAAAAAAACGTCAGTTGCGTTGAAAAGATCTATACGGATGCCCAAACAACACCTCTGGAAATTACCGTTTCCAAAGGAAGTTCGCAATTTGAACTCGATGCCGGTAAGGCCGTCGAGGAAAGAATCGCATGGCCTGCCCGTGGCAGAAAAAAATAAATAAATCTTTGTAAATTTCTTTACAAGTATAATGAATGAGAGTTATACGCGGAAAGCTCTTTCCTGATGCTTATGCGTATAACTCTCAAGATGCAGTATTGCGTCTTACGCTCTATAATTAAGAAAACACGACACCAGAAACTCCAGGAGAAAAGGTGTGGGAAGAAATATTTTCTAATATTGCTATCGAATCCGATACACAGCCGGCGAATTGCCGCTTTTGCCGAACAGGGTCTTCATTTGTAATCGATTCGCTATTTATCCATTGCAGGTTGGCCGGTTGGCAGTTCCCGAACGTTATTGCTGGTTCCCGACCTGCAAGCAGTCGGGAACGCAAGCAGTCGGGAACGTAGGCAGTCGCTCCCAGGGAATTACGGAATCAGGTAGACGAACCCGACCGTGGCTCCTGCCTGGATGAGGCCGGCCCGGAGGGAGACGGGGACCGGATTGAGCATGTGCGGGGCGCAGGATCCGGGTCGATAGTAGCCGAGGTCATAGATGCACTCGTTCGGCGGATTCACACCCATAAGGTAAGGCAGGACCGGTATGGTCAGCCAGAATCGGGCTCGGGAAATAACCGGCTGCAACAGCGGGTTTGCGGTATGTCCGTACCGTTCGAGCTGGACATCTTCGAAGTAGAGCGGCTTATAGCAGAGGCAACTGGCCTTCCACGTAAAGGTTATGGGCGTAGGCGCCTTACGGGAATAGACTTCCTCGGGCAAGGGGCATCCTTCCGGGAAGAGCCCCGGCTGCGGCACGACCTTATAAGACAGCTCACGAATGGACGGCAGTGACTTCGGGTCAGGACAGACGTCAATATAGCCTTCCCGCCCGTCCAGGAAGGGACTTGTGCCCGGCGTAACGGTCGTCTTCTGCTCTTCCACCGGCAAGACCTGCCCCGGCTCAACGGCGTTAGGAGCGGCGGCATAGGCACCGAGCGACTCCTCCGGCGCGGCGAGGGCACTGTATTCCACGAGTCGAACCTGGGATGTCGTTGCAGGCGTACTCTTCGATTTTATGAGTCGTGCAATAGCCGGATTTCCAACTGACGTCCCTTGCGCCGTCTCGGCCTCGGGCACATCTGCCGGCTCCTCGGTCGGCGCCTTCCATTGTAGCGACGAAGATTCCGGGACGACGGCGAATTTTACATTTCCGTTCCCCATGGGGATTGAGACATCCTGCGCCTGTACCCCACCGGTTGCGAACGCAACAGCGGCAACGAGCAGTGCCAGAGAAAAACATCGCCCCGCATAATAACGGGACTTCGCCTCGCCATCCATAAACCGGCATTTCATATCAGGTCTCCTTACCTTAAACGTGGATAACAGTTCCGATCACTCGGGATAAAATCCTTTTTATCCTGCCGAACGCTCTTTGTTCCCGCATACGCTCCTGATGATCGGATAACTCGTATCGGATAACCAGGCACGCGTAAAGCGGGAACCCGAGCTGATCGGCATCGCCCGAGAATCAGCCCCCGTAAAATCCGGGGAACCGTCCTCCTTTGATTTCCTTACGACCGTTAGCAATGATCGATTAATCAAGATCGCTACTAACGGAGTAGTTGGGTGCCTCCTGCGTTATGTCGATATCGTGCGGATGATTCTCGCGAACCGTAGCCGGGGAAATCCGCACGAACCGCGCCTTGGCACGCAGTTCTTCGATGGTCTGGGCACCACAATAGCCCATTCCGGCCCGAAGACCGCCAACCATCTGATACACATAGGGGCTTAACGACCCCTTATAGGGAACACGTCCCTCGACGCCCTCGGGAACAAGTTTTCCCGCAGGTCGCCCTTTCTGGCCGTAGCGGTCACTCGAACCGCGAACCATGGCTCCGATCGAACCCATACCGCGGTACGCCTTAAACGTTCGTCCCTGGTACAGGATAATTTCTCCCGGACTCTCGTCAAGTCCGGCCAGCAGGCTCCCGATCATAACGACCCGGGCACCAGCGGCAAGAGCCTTAACAATATCGCCGGAAAAGCGTATTCCGCCATCGGCAATAACCGAAATATCGGCATCCTGGGCAACCGCAGCGGCCCTCATTATGGCCGAAACCTGCGGCACGCCCACTCCGGAGACAATCCGCGTTGTGCAAATGGAGCCCGGACCTATTCCGACCTTAACGGCATCGGCACCGGCGTCGATGAGGGCTTTCGCCCCTTCCGCGGTCGCAACGTTCCCAGCGACCACTTCAATATCCCACTGCCGTTTGACCGCGCGAATCGTCTCAATTATATTGAGCGAATGGCCATGGGCACTGTCGATTACGACCAAGTCGACGCCCGCTTTAATCAAACGTTCAATCCGTTCGTAGTCGTAGACGCCCACCGCAGCTCCTACACGCAGTCTACCTTCTCCATCTTTACACGAATTCGGGTATCGACGCATCATGTCAATGTCCCGAATTGTGATAAGCCCCGCTAATCTATTGTTATCGTCCACCAGAAGCAGTTTCTCTACTTTTTTTTCCATTAAAATCTTCTCAGCTTGCTCAAGCGTTACATGTCCTTTTGCCCGAACAAGATTTACAGACGTCATAACCTCTGCAACCGGAAGCTCCCAATTCTCCAAAAAACGCAGATCCCGCTTCGTGACTATGCCGACCAGCGTGCCGTCTTTCTGGACGATAGGCACGCCCGAGACGTTCTGCTGCTCCATAATATCGCGCACAACGCGGACACTCACGTCCGGCGTACTCGTGGCCGGGTTCCGTATGATCCCGTTGGCCGTACGCTTAACCTGGGCTACCTCTTCCGCCTGAACTTCCGGCGGAAGATTCTTGTGGATGATGCCCAGCCCGCCCTCTTGCGCCAGACCAATCGCCATACGACGCTCCGTTACCGTATCCATCGGAGAACTGATTAACGGAATGTTCAGCGTTATCTTTTTCGTAAGTTTTGTCTTAACATCAACTTCCGAAGGAACCACCTCACTGTACTGCGGTTCCAGCAAGACATCGTCAAACGTCACGCACACCTGCGCAAGAGACGCTTCTTTATCAATCATACAATCACCATACGTATCTCTAACTTAAATTTGTATAATTATTACATTATTTATTGTAAAATTCTTTCCAGAGTCCGTTCAGGTCGATCTCGGCCGGAGTACCCGCAAAGACGGCGACGCGCCAGGCGAGTGACATTTTTGTCCCCTTGGGATATTTAAAGACGTAACCATCTTCGACGAACAGGAACGGCATAGGCGAAATATTTCCGTAATCGCGAACGAACCAGGGGCATCGGTCATGCGGGGCGAACGGCGTATCGGGGCAAAAGACGGCCACGCCTTCGGTTATGTCCGGATTGCAGCGGCGTTTTCCGTAGTAGGAGACCCAGTTGGCGGGCTTGCCGGCGGAGTCGGCCTCGGAGGTACCGCCTTCACTGGTGAGGATATTACCGCCTCCCCAGGGCGCCAGCTCTTCTTCCACGCGTATGCCGAAAAAGCCGTGGTTCGTCTTCTGGATTTCCACGTCGACCAAGGCATTCCAGTCGTAGTACAGGTCGAGTGTATAAAGATTATCATTGCGCCACTGAATAACGTAGCGACGATTGTCCTCAATAATAGGATCTTGCTCCGGCTTCTTCCAGAGGCAGGAGTCGGTAAATTCGACGGAGTCTTTTTCGACGGAAATGAGTTTTGGACCTTGACTTAGGACCTGGCCATCTTCACGCGTCATCTGCCAGTAGTTCCCGCCGTTGACCCGGTCGATTCCGAGAAAGACACCGCGATGATGCGGCCACGGCATGGCGCTTTCCGCAGCGATACTGGCACGTGAGACGGGGCCGGTGAGAGGATAGAAATAGGGATATTTTTGCGAGCTGCCGGTGCGATAGCACGTAAAAACCTGATTGTCGCGTCGCACCCAGATATTGTTATCGGCGAAATCGGGAAAGTAGGTTGTGAAATGTTCCACCGGCTTATCGCCCCAGTTTTTGCCTTCGCTGGTATTGGCGGAGCCTGTCTTGCCCGCGTTGATTAAGGCGTTATCAGGAACCGCGGCCGAGGCGGATTCCAGGCCCAAACTGACAGAAAAGCCGGCGCCCAGTGCGGCCAACCCGGAATTTTTAAAAAAATCGCGACGTTTCATGCTTGCTTTCTCCTCTTGTGGCAGGGAAGGCTCCCGCGCCACCCCGTGACGCGGTGTCCGCCTTCGTTTTATTGTAACTGTACCTGTTTGTACAGGTTACGCTTAGGGGTAAGACCCGGTTGCCCTGCGGCCCGTATCCCTGAAATAACTTTAGTTACTGTTCATTATACACCCAAAATGCGGTTCGGTCGAGTATATTTTTACAAAAAACTTCCCATAAAGCCTATTTTTCTTTTGCAATTCGGGAATATACTATATAATATAAATAGAGGCAGCCTGTTTGGAAGGCGGTCCGGAGAGTTTTTCGTCGGTTTGTCGCGTCGCGGAGAAGCCGGCTTCGACCTATGCAGCGACCGAAAACCCATGCAACGAATCCAACGTCCGACAAGATCGCTCCGCGCGGCCCAGCCTCCAGGCGAGGGCATGGCCTTTCCCGTGCCCGGGATGAGACGTTTGCGATTCCGTTTATCGCGGCTGCCGCTCCTGGTGTCCGGGTTTGTGCCGGTGGTCCTGCTCTGTGCGCTCGTACTGGCATTGAGCGGTTGCGGCAAGTCGGCCCCGCCCAGTGAACCGTCGCCCACGCCTGTAGCCCCGCCCGAGGCGGAGTCCGGCGAGGAGCCCGACGAAAACGCGCCCCTGCCCCCGCCGAGCGAATCGGCCGAGTCCATTCTCAAACGCATGGTCGACCTCTACGCCGGCGCGAAAGTCTATTCCGACCAAGGCTATCTGGAGACGGTTTACGAGGTCAGTGTGAACGGTCGCAAGCGTATGGTGAGCGATCGCGTGCCTTGTGAGATTGCCCTGCGTAAGCCGAATCAGGTGCGTCTTGCGGTTAATAGTGGCCTGCTGGTTTCCGATGGCCACAAGTTGCACGGGGTCATTCAGGAGCCGGGGTATCAATCGCAATATTATGAGCGTGAGGCTCCGCTTTTGATTTCAGCGATCAAGGAGCTGTATCCGGACGCGCGTCTGGCCGGCGCGATGGACTTGAGTGTTCCGTCGAACATTTTATGGGTTCCGCCCCAACTTGTACTCCTGCTGTCGAAATCGCCGCTTCGAACCTTTATCCCGCCGGGCGCCGAGGTTACGCTTGGCGAACCAGCCTGGCTCGTGCGCGACAAGGGTCGCACCGGCATGCCGAACCGCGTGCTTTGCGACCGGGTCCTCATATCAAGCGACGACGGGACGCGAACTCTCTGGATAGGCCGCGACGTGCCCGCTCTGCTGCGATTTGAGTTCCCTTTGGAGCAGATCGCCGCGCCGCATAATGTGGAACGCGTGTTGCGACTGTCCATAGAGCTGCCCGACCTCCTGGTGTCCGCGGACCCGCAAGCGGTGGACTTACCCCCGGAGCTCTTCTCGCTCCCGGGCAGTGCGAGCATGCACAAAGTCGACCGATTCGAGCCTGTGGCTCTCCTGATTGCTGGTAAAAGTGCCCCGCCGGTCACCTTGCGACCTTTGGCGTCCGGGTTTTCCGACGTACACTGGGACGACCCTGGTCCCGGGGCCAAGCCGCGTGTCGTCTGCCTGTGGAAAGGGGCACCCGATCCTGTCTCGGGTGAACTTGAGCCTGACCCCGTTGGCAACGCCGATCATCGTCTTGACCCGCCTGCGGTTACCGACTATAAGACTTTAACTCGAATGACCTCCGACGTTTGGGCCGAGAACAAAAAATTTCTCACCGACCTTCAGTCCGCATGGCAGTTCTTTACCGACCGGGAGAAGCTCGATTGTCTGACCCTGAATCTCGATTCCCTTACCGACCGGTCCGACAGTATGGTCCGGGCACAATATGGCGAGGCCAATGTTCCGTTCCCTCTGTACCGGCTGCGCTCGTTAGGCAATGTCTCTTTTGAGGCCCAAAACAACATACCGGCCCTGCTCCTGATCGACGGCAAAGGGGTCGTGCAGCGCTACTGCCGCGCCCCGCTGTCACTGACGCGTCTCGACCGCGACTTGCATGCCCTGGCTAATGGCGACGACTTGTGGAAAGAGGAAATGGCTCAATTCAATCGGAAGACAGCCCAGTTCGACGCCAGTCTCGCCCGCGCCGATTTGAGCGATTGCTATGCGACGGCGCAGGAACAGCTCGCGGAAGACGAAATTGAAATCCTCCCGAAGACGACGCCCGACACGTTCGATATGACGCGCCTTTGGACCGTGGAAACACTTCGCTCGCCCGGGAATCCGGTTGTTCTGCCCGACGCCTCTGATTCGGCAAAGAACGTCGTGGTCGTCCCTTGTGAAGGCAATTCGCTGGCCATGATTGACAGGACAGGCACGATTCTGAAGCGGGTGGCCCCGAAGGCGGCGCAAGGCGAGCCGATCACCTTTGTCCGCGTTTCCGGCACGCGTCAGCAGGGGTCCCTGGCAGCGTCGGCGGCGGGCAGTTCGCGCAAGGTGCATCGTCTGAATCCCGACTTTGATGACCTCGGCTCACTCGACGTGGGTCAGCCGCGAGGGCAGTGGGTCGCCGACTGCTGTTTTA
Source organism: Planctomycetia bacterium (assembly GCA_030539295.1). Lineage (GTDB taxonomy): Bacteria > Planctomycetota > Planctomycetia > Pirellulales > Thermoguttaceae > JAUNBG01. The sequence continues at coordinate 9,347 of JAUNSJ010000060.1, forward strand.
CGCCCTCCGACGACCCGGAACATCCGCTGCTGGTCATTGCTCTTATTGGCGACCTGGCGACCAGTGCGATTCCGGTCGACGGGCTTTACGCGGTCGATTTTCGCAAGCAGGACATCTTATGGAAAGATGAATCGGTCTGTTCCCCCACGCGAATTGAGCTTGCCTCCTGGCGGGAGGAAGAGGGCGGAAACACTGGGGACGACGCCGGGGACGACGCGGAGAATGCCGACATAGAGAATGCCGAC
>JAUNSJ010000087.1 GCA_030539295.1 Planctomycetia bacterium
AAGAAAGAGCGTAGCAATTTTCTTCGAGTCCGTTTACGTGTCCGCGCCGCGTTGCGATGTGCCACCCCCCTCACCGCCAATGTGCCACCGATTCGCCATTGCCCCATCACAACCACAACGCCCCGGCCGGCGCTCCCCCGCGTAGAGCGCGACCGATTTTGACGCGGAACTCTGCGCTCCTCCGCGCTCTCCGCGTGACATATAACTCCTGAATACAGAATGAGTTATAGACATAGCACCCGATCTCAAATGCCCTCTCATATTGACGGATTATTTTTTCAGCGAGCAGGGTTCGCAGGGGGACGCGGAGGAGGACGGGCCCGGGTTCGGAGGTCACCGGACCTGTGCTGGCCTTACAGGCCGTGGCGTTGTGGTTGTGATGGGGCAATGGCGAATCGATGGCAGAGTGGCGGTGAGGGGCTTCCGTTTTCGTTATTGTTTGGTTCCCGACCTGCGAGCAGTCGGGAACGTTTCAAACTTTTTTTAATAGGCTTCGCCCTCTGTGGGGAGGCGGGTCGGTAGCTCTACCGTAGTGGCGGCAGTTTGACCCTTATTTTTGCCCGGGCGCATAGCTGGCGCAGGCAGCGGTCGAAGTAGATGATGCGGAGCGTCTTCTGACGTTTGAGCGCGTAATTACGCGACGCATAAACGATTTTTCGCGGAATGGTCCCCTGATTCATCTGGTCGATAACGTCGGCGACGTAGGCTTCCTCCTGCGGCGTTTTCGCGTAAAGCTCCGAGGAGAGTGTCTCGTAAGTAATCTCTTCTGCAGCAAGGAGCTGCGCTATTCCTGGTGTGTACGCGGCCAAGGTAGAAAGAGCCCCTACGCGCATAAGGAACACGCGACGCGATAGTTGTCCCGTTTCCGTGGTTTCGTTTTGTCTCGCCTGACTCATTATAGTTGTTATCCTTTCCGAAGATTGTCATCGGTCCCTGTCGGTGCCACAAGGCCGCCGGACGGGGCCTGACCTCACTCCTGCGTCGACCGTGCCAGGAGCTTGCCTGGCAGCGGCTGCGGAACGCGGTCAAGAGTGCAGGTAAGCATAACAAAACCGAGCGGTTGTGGCAAGAGCAGTTTGTGCCTTTGCCATTTTTTAACCGGTTTGTGATAATGACTGCGTGCGTAATATACTACGTGCGCGAGAGTTACGGAATGGCTTCGACTTCGCCGCCGTTGCGAGTAAAAATCTTTTTGTACAGACTGGACTCAATTTGGTCGGACAGGAATCGCGCGGATCCGTCGCCCAAGAGGAAGTGGGCACCCCCTTTATGATAACTGCCGAATGCCAGGGGAATGAGTGTCCCGTGCACGGATTCCGAGTGAAAAAACGTATTCAGCGGCGAATAGGCGGAGCCGACGGCCTCGGCGAAATCGGAACCGGACGTGGCGATTTTATTACTGTTGCCGTTAAAGGAGTCGGCTTGCGGCGAGCCGATTATCCAATGGTCGTTCGCGTTGCCGTCTTTAATGGCCGTAACGTCTGGCGGGACCTCACCGAAGAAAACCGTATTCGACAGGCCGTCAATAACAGCGGCGAAATTCGTTTTACTATTGCCCCAGAAGACTCCGTTCTGGTCCGGATGCCAATGGCTGGTACAGGAACCGGCGAGCAGGGTAAGTCCTGCCTGGGTCAGATGATTATCCGTATCGACGGCGGCGAGCGACCCGGAACTGGCCAGATAGGTGGAATTGGCACGCCGCGGTATGTCCTGGTTAAGAACCTGCTTATCGCGAGGAAACGTGGGACAGACATAAGCGGGAATCAAGGTGCCACAGGCGAGTGTATTGCGATCGAGTTCGTCGACAGGCGTGGAATCGTTGACCGTAATATAAGTTGTGTCCCAGTTCCCGTTATTGGGAGGCGTGGTCGTACTGCCATTATCGTCGTCGAAGACCAGGGTACTAAAGAGCGGCTGCTGCTCCAGACAGGGGAGTATGGCACCGGTCCACAGAAAGCCGAGGTCATTCCAGCCCGGCGGCAGTACGCCTTGCAGGTCGTGATAGTTGTGGATTGCCAGACCAATTTGCTTGAGATTGTTCTTGCATTGCATACGCCGGGCCGCCTCGCGAGCCGCCTGAACCGCCGGTAGTAGCAAGGCGATAAGAATTCCTATAATCGCTATGACCACTAAAAGTTCAACCAAAGTAAAACCAACTCGTGTTTTAACATGCGTCCATCGTTCTGTATGGATCCTGACTGTTACCCGCATACTGTCCCCTCCCGCAATGAATTCTCCGCCAGTAAAATTGTTTCGCCTGGCGAACTGTACAAACTTCAACTAATGTTGATTTTAGCAGAATGGCATGCCTGTGTCAACAGGCGGGTGAAAAAAACTGAAAAAGAGCTGCCAAACGGCTCACCCCCCCGAGGGCGAAGCCTATTAAAAAGAATTTGAAGGGGTGTGGGGGGACTTTTCAAA
>JAUNSJ010000061.1 GCA_030539295.1 Planctomycetia bacterium
GAAAACGTCCCCGAGTCGATAATCGTTTCGGGAGACGTGGCGAGCGAGGACGCGAGTGCCGAAACAACGGGTGCGTTCTATACACTGTCGCAGCGGCCGTTGGCCATGCCTGTGCCTGCATCCGGTCCGGCGCGGCAGGAAAGTTTGGAGGAAAAGAGCCGGGTCGACGCGGTGCAAGTCGCACCGGAACGCACGTCAGGCGAAACGTTCCAACGACGCCTGTCACAAAAGCGGGAAAAGGCCATAACGCCGAATCACTTTAATGGGGGCGTCAGTCTGCGTGACACGGACAGTCCGCGCCGTTCCATTGCACAATTTGAAAAGAGTAAGGCAGAAGAGTCCATGTCCGAGGCGAACGCCGATGGTGCCGCTTTCTCTTTGCCTGCGGTGTTTAACAGTCTGCCCGCAACCGGTCCGCAGGGGCAGGAGAAAACCATTGACCACAACGCGTTCCATCTGGCGTGCCGAACCGATCGTTTGGAAAACAGCAACGTCACGATTCAAATACAACTTTGTGCAAAAGCGGTTATAAACGACCTGTCGATTAAAGTCGTGCCCATGGAGTCGCGGTACGAGGCAGTCCTTCCTGCCCCGGCACTTGCGGCGAACGATGAACAAACGGCGACGGTCGAGAATCGGGAAAGTGCAGAAAGTGCAATAACGGAACCGTCAGGCAATATTGCAAAATGGGTGCAGCTGAACCCAGGCGAAACGCGAACGATTCAGTGGACTTACATGCCCAGCCCCAATAGCGAAGAGGACGCGGCTGACCCGGTCGTGGCCGTGATTGAAATTTCCGGACAGGCTAAAGACGCCGCCAGTCCGTTCCGCTACTCCTTCCGCGCCCTTGTGACCGATGCTCCGAACGCACCGGACCAAGAGGCACAATAAGCACTGCCATTGTCGTACTTTGTACCGCGCCGCACATAGTAAATTCAACGTAAATTCCGCGTTTTTACAGAGATGTAACAGAACGAAACCAACAGAACAAGAGGGGAACAACCATGAGTAGAATTGCATTTTTTGGTATTATACTGGTTCTGATACTGGGCACAGGGTCCGGTTATGGTCAGCAGTGCAAGCTGACCGCGTCGGCCTCGCAGTCGGTTTTGCGTACCGACGAGCGTCAGAACATTTTTGTGAAAGTCGGGGTAACCGGTTTTGAAATTAAGGCAGCCGAAAAGCGAACGCCTCTGAACGTGGCGATTGTTCTCGACCGCAGTGGCTCAATGAACGGTTCGAAAATTCGTCAGGCAAAAGAGGCTGCACGCTGCGTCGTTGAGCAACTCAATGAGAACGATGTTCTGTCTCTTATCCTGTATTCGGACGAGGCGGAAGTGACCGTTCCGGCGACCAAGGTCACCGACCGCAACGCGATCCTCGCCAAAATCGACGCCATAGAAGCCGGCGGAATGACCGCGCTGTTCGACGGTACGACCCAAGGCATAGCGGAAGTGAAAAAGTTTTACGATAAGGAGCGGGTGAATCGCGTTATCCTGCTCAGCGACGGCCTGGCGAACGTGGGGCCGAGCGGCACCGGTGAGCTGAAAGAACTTGGTACGAAGTCCGGCAGCGACGGTATTGCCGTAACGACCTTCGGGCTGGGCGAAAGTTATAACGAAGATCTCATGCTCGCTCTGGCCGCCGCAAGTGACGGCAATCATGTCTTTATTACCAACGACAGTAATATGCCCGAGGTGTTCAATGCGGAGTTCAAGTTCGCCGCGCAGGTCGTTGCGCAGGACGTTCAAGGCACGTTCATTCCCGGCGAAGAGATTAAGGTCCTTCGCTGCCTGAATCGCGATATTGACCGGGACGATAATCAGATTACATTTCGATGGAATCAGCTCTATTCCGCGCACGAGCGGTATGTGATTCTGGAAGTTGAGGTCCCTGCCTCGAGTGCGAGTCAGGAGCGAACCTTAGGCACCGCTCGCATCTCCTATCGAAATATGGTCAGCCGAGTAACCGACGAACTCTCCTCGGTGGCCAAAGTCCGGTTCAGCGATTCGCGCGAGGAATGCGAACGTTCGGTCGATAAAGAGGTCACGCAAGACGCGGCGCTCATGCTGGCCAATCTGGAGAACGCCCGTGCGCTATCTCTGCGCGACGCCGGTAAGGTTACCGAAGCGAAAGAGGTCCTTGAAAAGAACAAGCAGTACCTCAACGAAGTCGCGGGCGAAATCGGCGGCAGTGCACGACTGAAAGCCGCGGCCGAACTGAACTCCGTCCAGGCCGATACAATTGAATCCGACGACTCCTGGACGACCACAGGGCGTAAAGCCATGCGTGCCTTTCAGGGCAGTACAAATACCCAATCGGTCCAGCAGCCTGTCAGATAAGGTGTGTAACGGATTTAAATTTGTGCAATGGCTCCAGGGTCGGGCACGGCGGGGCCTCAAGGGACGTGCCCTGCCGCGACTCACGACAACCACGTTCCCGACCTGCCCGTGCGCCGGGAACGATACAGTTTCTGGTCCGCAAAGATTTATTGGTCCGCAAAGAGTTCATCAATCATCTTGACTGTTTCGTCGACGAGAATGGCCCCGCCTTGTGCACCGACGTAATTCGTTTGCGGTATGGCGCCGTAGCCACCCCCAGACGTCGCGTATTCACTGGGAAGATAACCGGCAAAGGATAACGGTGCGGCCAGCTGCACAAGGAACGTTTGCGTCGCTTCACTGCGACTCTTAATCTGAACGCCGAAATCGACATAAAGTTCAAACGGATTCGTGCAAAAAACAGAATTCCCAATACGAAAGACATGGACCGGAATATCGTAAGTGGGCTTGTCGTTGCCCTGCTGCTTCTCATATCGGTCAACCACGCGCTTATTGAAAATCATTTGCATTTGTGCGCCGGAGGCTCCGAGGTCGTCGGCCGCGTCGGCTTGCGCCTTGTAGCGTTCCATATTCGCCTTGAATTCGTCGTATAACTCCTTACTCACGATCTGCTGGGGAAGTTGCACAATTTTGTATTTATGCTCAAAGCGAATCTCTTCCGGGCGATCGCTGGCCAGACAGGGATAGATTTCGTCCACCGCGTTAACAATGCGAAGTGCGATTTCCTCCATTTCGGACACACCGCGAAGATTGCGCATGCGGGCCTCGGCCTCCTGTTCAAAGCGTACATGCGGTGAAATATCGCCTGCAGGTCCGCACAGGCCGACTATGGTAACCGCAGCCCCATATTTTTCATGGAGAAGTTCGCGCGTCGGGTGCCAGAAATCGGCATCCAGAACGGAGTCCCCTTCCACGACCTGTGCGGGGCAATTCACATTAATTAACATAGCCTTAAGGGAGTCGTCTTCCACACGCCAGAAAAACATGGCACCAACTTTATCGTCGGCCATACCTTCCATTTTTTCGAAATCAGGCGTATCGGTCGGACCATACATAACCGCATGCCCGTCGCGATAGACCGCACGCCGATTCCAGCCGACGGTCGCATAGCCCAGACCGTAAGAGAATCGAACCCGCTCACGCGACTGCCACGCCTCGACGATCGACTGCGTTATGCGTGCCACGGCAAAGTCGATCGTTTCCGCCGGCGTCATAATATCGTTTCGCGTTGTCCGATAGTAGCCTTCTGTCATGACAAAAGACGTATGCGTATGCGTTGCCGCGACAACAAGATTGGTTTTCGGATTGATCTCCGGCAAAGCATCGGCGAGCGCCGCTTCCAGCACGTTCATGAAATCGCGGGTGACCAGACAGACGTCAAGAGCAACAAGAATAAAATTTTCTTTGCTTTTCGAATCTTCCCGCGACTCAAAGGCGATAATATTGGCTGTTATGGGTGTTCTGGCCTGGTCAGCAATGCGGGTTGTCATCTGCCCGTGAAGCATAACAGGGCGGTCCGGAGTCAGATCGCAACATGCAGAGCCTACGAACAGTTCAGCGCCCGAAGCCAGAGCCGCGGCGAAAAAGACGCACAACCCAATGGTCAATTCACAAATTGTGTATTTCATTATGCGTCATCTCCGGAGGAAATGATTTCCTTAACCGCCGGGCCAAGTTCCAGCGTCTCCTTCGTTTTACCCTGGATCGTAATCTCCAGCGGAGTCGTCCTGGAATCTGTATACTGCTTGTCAATAAGAGTGTAGATAACCGCGTTGCGCGTCTGCATGCCGCCGGAAGCATGTTCGTTTCCGCTCCTCCCGCCTTCCGACCGGGTCTTCGTTACAACGACGGCAAATGTCCCTTTGGGGGCACCGCGATAAAGACCGTGCGTCTGTACCTGTACTGTCCCGGCCGCGTCCGTTACACCGCCAACGGACCAGGTACGTTCCGATTCCGCCTTGGGCACGAGCTGAACCTGCGCCCCGTCTAATGGTTTACCCTCCTGCGTTAAAACAAGAGTACAGGAAACCAGTTCAGGCATGCCTTCCGGCCGCGCCTGTCCACATCCAAAACTGACCAATAAACACAACCCCATCATCAAAACCAGGCACGACACTCTTTTCATCATTTGCTTTTTCATCATTCGTTCTTTCCTTCTTGTACGGTTCTTTCTGCTTGTTCTTCCTGCTTGTTCCGCTGCGCGGTCTGCGTCTGATTTCAGGGCGGTCAGACGCAAATACCGCACAACGAACGTTCGATACAAATCTTTTGTATTAAAGCGACTTGGTCTCGCCACCGTTCATCGTGGCAATAGCCCCCCAAACGCCAAACGGACTTTCCGTACTAAAGTAGGTGCCCGGTTTATAACTCTTCGAAAGATCGCCGCAGTCCACTGTATCGGAAACGAAGCGGACACTACCATCACAAAAGGCAACGTTCACGCCTCCGGAATGGTAACTTTGCGGCGGGACAAATCCCCAACGCTCCGCTGTCATACGAAAGCAGTTGGGTGAATTCGGCGGCAGCACCATATTAAAGCCCTGGATCCACGGCCGACCGTCTCCGAAATAATGTCCTCGATTACTCCGTCGCACCGTCGTGGCGATCAGCTGCTTCCCGTTGCGATTATTCAGACAGGCACTGGGCGAAATGCCATGGTCCCCGTCGTAAATACTGTCGACCCGCGAGACGCCGCCAAGCACACTGTGCACCGCGCCGGCCGCCGTATCCTGTGTCCCGTAATCATCCCAACTCTCTGTATCCGAAGGCGACGTTACGATTTCACTCGAAAAAACCGTATTCGACGTACCATCAACGACCGACGCCATACTGTGCCAGGCATAAGTCCCAAACAGAGCACGCTGCAAAAACTGCGTTCGCGTATGATGATGAAAATCGGTTACGCCATCTTTCAGGGTTCCAATCGATTCCATATTCAAAACGACGTCGGCCATGGAAAAAGAGACATTACCGCGATATTGCGGGTCATCTGTTGAATCGGTCAGCTCACTTGAGAACGGGTCGGACGGACATTGGTAATTCTTCACCGAAAGCGTGCGAAACGTTGGGCAATTGCTGGAACACGGTTGGCACCTTGCCTCGTGGCCCGCCTCATAGCTTATCGCTTCCTGGGTTATGGAATCGTAGCCCGCGACCTGTTCCATATACGGCAGTAGAAAAAAGAGCGGACCCCACGTTGGCGAACTCGTCCAATTCGTCGCCGACCAGGGACCGTCAATCGGGGGATTAACAAAGCTGCAACGAGTCGGAAACGCAAGGTGGACATCATGATAGTTGTGCAAGGCAATCCCAGCTTGTTTGAAGTTGTTCGTGCACTGCATGCGTCGCGCCGCTTCCCGGGCCGCCTGAACCGCCGGCAGTAGCAACGCAATTAAAATTCCTATGATGGCAATCACCACCAAAAGTTCGACAAGAGTAAAGGCGAGAAGTTTAAGCACCGAGAGCTTTTTGCGATCGGCTATTCCCCCCCCCCCCGCGCAATTTAACATTCGCACCATTTTGATTCGGATCCTCTTTCTCATATTCTTCTCCTTTGTGTAAAATTGTACAGACCCAACAGGCAGAATGATTGTTAATCACAAATCAATCACTCCGCTCATTTTTCAACTAACTGCTATTATACCCAGAAAATCAGAAAAAACAATTCCATTTTGCGCAAAATGAACTTCCATTTTGCGACACGAAAGAAAATCAAGCCCCGTATTTTACAGCTTTTGGATACAGGAAATGTGTTTATAGAAGATAATAAAACAAGAGATAATGGATAATTCAGGCATAATACAACGCCACACTCAATCTTTCCCGCACCAGCGACAAGCGAACCCGGTCATTGGCCAGCATACTTCGCGCCGCCAGCCAGCCGTACCGCAGCGAACGACCCGACCGCTCCGCTCACTGTTCCCGGGAGGAGTCCTGCCCGCGGTCGGCCTTGGCGCGACGCTTACGTCCTATTTTTGCCAGGCGGACCATGCGATGATATTTGAATGTGTATTCCCGGACCAGAAAGACCACCGCGACCAGACAGGCCAGTAAGTCCGCCAGCGGATACGCCAACCAGCAGCCGTCCATCCCGGAATCCGGCCGCCATTTTAAATAATACCAAGGCACAAACAGGATCAGCGGAATGAGGAAGATCAGCTGTCGCAAAAGAGTCAGCATGAGCGAAAGCCAAGGCCGGCCATGCGCCTGAAAATATCCACTGGCCGTAATCGTTATCCCGACCACCGGCGCGGAGAAAATGAGAAACCGAAAGGCACGAACGCCCAGCGTCAGACTCGCCTCATACGACGCCGACTCCTTCTGCAAAAATGGTGCCAGGACGACCTCCGGAAAGAGCAGACCAAACGACCAAAATAACAGACTTATCAGGACCGACCACAGAAGTGAAAGCGTGAGCGTACGTCGCACCCGCTCCGGCCGCAACGCTCCAACATTATAGCCCACGATCGGCTGCATCCCTTGCCCAAGTCCGAATATCGGCATAATCATGAGCATGATAATCGAAAAAATCGTCCCAAAAAGACCTATCGCCAAGTCGCCGCCACTTATGCCTGTCAGGTGCATCATCTGCCCGTAAAGGTCGCCATAATAGCCCAGTACGTGGCACTGCAGCCCCTGGATCAGTGAGGCACACAACTGCGTTGCGAGCGGAACCGTACCAAAAACACAAATCCGACCTATTAAAACTAAATCAGGCACAAAATTCTTCAGCCGCCATTTCAGGACCGTTCGGCCCGAAAGATAAAGCCACACGACCCATATACTCGACGCAAATTGGGCCACAACCGTCGCCAGTCCGGCACCCCAAATGCCCATATCCAACTTAAACAGAAAGAGCCATAAGAAAAGGATGTTTACCGGAACAGAAATCAGCATGGAGATCATCGCAACGTTCGGCCGACCTTCTGCCCGTATAAAATTATTCACACCAAAGGAAATCTCCTGAAAAATCATGCCCCATATAATAACCGACATGTACGCCTTGGCATAAGGCACGACCTCGTCCGACGCGCCGAACAGACGCAAAAGGTCCTCCAGCCAGGTCAGACCAAAGACAATAAACAGAACTGTCAGCAGGAGATACGCAAGTAGCGACTGACCCAGAATCTTCTCCGCCTTACCGTATTCCCGCTCCCCGAGCCGCAGTGAGATGAGCGTCGTTGCTCCCGTAGCAACCATCATGGCAAAGGCAAGCATAATCAGCATGACCGGATAGGAAACCGTTAAGGCCGTTATGCCAATCATACCGATCTGCTGACCCACAAAGACCCGCGCGATCAGATTGTACGTGGCACTAACAACGGTCGCTATAATCGCCGGCCCGGAAAATTCCAGGAGTAGTCGTCCGACCGGCCGTGTCTCCATAAAGTCGGGCCGGTTCGCGTCATGCATGATTCTTCGCAGTGTCCATAATCTTCATGAGCAGCTGAATATCTTCCCAAGTCTGCTTCTTCGCCGGCGGATTACGTAACAGGTACGACGGATGATACGTGCACACGACCTGGGCACCATTATAATCCAGAACGCGACCGCGAAGCTTACCGATTGCCTCGCCTGTTTTGAGCAGATGCGTCGCCGCCGTACTGCCGAGGCAGCAGATATACTTCGGGGCAATGGCTTCCAAGGTCGCCTGAAGAAACGGCCAGCAGTTCGCCGCCTCTTCCGGCAGCGGGGTGCGATTCCCCGGCGGTCGGCATCGAACTATATTGCAAATATAGACCTCATCACGAGTTAGCTTCATGCCTTTGGTTATTATGTCCGTGAGAAGTTGACCAGACCGGCCCACAAAGGGAATTCCCTGCCGATCTTCCTCGGCGCCAGGCCCCTCACCGAGAAAGACGAGGTCGGCCTCAGGATTGCCCACGCCGAAAACGGTATTGGTCCGATTGGCCACCAGCTCCTGGCACTTCGTACAGGCAGCCACCTGCCGCGCAAGGTTCGCCAGTTGCTTCTCGATTTGCGCACGACTCCTTTTACGAGCGGGCTTCGAACGAAGGAGCTCGGTCACGCCACTTCGTCCGGCATCTTCCAGATAATCTGACAGATAGCCACACAGGGAACTATCACACTTCTTCGCGGCACACATAATATTTATCTCTCGAATTGGCTTGTATTTAGAGGTAGGAAAGCCCGCCGGCCCCCGCGGAAAACGGCCCGGATGCCCATCTTCCATTATATCATACCCGGTTTTCTTAAAAAAATAAGGGGGGTTCCCGACGGCTCACGTTCCCGACTGCTCGCCAGGTCAGGAACAAGACAATAACGAAAAGAACTGCCGACCGGCTTACCTCTGGAGGGCGAAGCCTACTAAAAAAAGTTTGAAACGTTCCCGACTGCTCGCCAGGTCGGGAACCAGCAATACCGAAAAGACCTGCCAAACGGCTCACCTCTGGAGGGCGAAGCCTATTAAAAAAAGTTTGAAACGTTCCCGACTGCTCGCCAGGTCGGGAACCAGCAATACCGAAAAGACCTGCCAAACGGCTCACCTCTGGAGGGCGAAGCCTATTAAAAAAAGTTTGAAGGGGTGTGGGGGGACTTTTCAAAAGTCCGCCCCACGAAAAAAAAACACATCTTCACCCACATCATTCCCCTCCAACCGCATAACCATTACGTTTAGCTACACCCCCGTGATTGAACCGCTCGCGCCGGTCATCGAAGCCAGACACCCCCGTTGGAGGGGAATGTCTCGAAGAAAGAGCGAAGCAATTTTCTTCGAGTCCGTTTACGTGTAAGCATCGCGTTGCTCTGTGCCAGCACCTCTCACCGCCATGTGCCATTGATTTGCCATTAACCCATCATAACCACATCGCCCCGGCCTGTAAGGCCAGCACACCCTAGCCCGGGGAACGATGTTCTAATAACCCACGCCCTGTAAGGGCAGCACAGGCCGGTCACCTCCGAACCCGGGCACGGCCCGCCTCCGCGCTCCTCTGCGAACTGTTCCAGATTGTAAATGAGGGGTAAAATAAAAAA
>JAUNSJ010000029.1:0-16440 GCA_030539295.1 Planctomycetia bacterium
CTTTCAATGAGTGCCCCTGCAATGGGAGGCTATGAAATTGGTCAGGTGAGAAATCAAGCAGCCATAAGTAGTTACTTTCATGTGCCGGGGCCCTCATTGAGGGCCGTTTTTTTGTAAATATGCCCAAAACTCCGTGAAAGGACGCTCTGTGGACACCGATCCCCTGGTTCCCGATTCCGGACTTAATCTTGTAAAGCCGGACGCCGATAATGCCTATCAGGTCGTAGCCCGCCGCTATCGTCCGCAGGGATTCCCCGAACTCATTGGCCAGGAGCATGTGGCAAAAGCGCTCTCAAACGCCATAACGACCGGCCGAATTGGCCATGCGTATCTTTTTACCGGGGCTCGCGGGGTCGGAAAAACGTCAACGGCCCGTATCTTTGCCAAGGCACTGAATTGCGTGCACGGCCCTACTATTGACCCTTGTAACGAGTGCGAAATCTGTCTGGGTATCAATAGTGGCCAGGATGTCGACGTACTGGAAATCGACGGAGCCAGTAACAGGTCGATAGAAGACGTCAAGTCGATTCGTGCGAACAGTTCGTTCAAGCCGAGCCGCTGCCGCTTTAAGATCTATATAATAGACGAAGTGCACATGCTCACGAAAGAGGCTTTTAATGCCCTTCTCAAGACGCTGGAGGAGCCGCCGGAGCATGTCAAATTCATCTTCTGCACGACGGAACCGGGCAATATTCCCATAACCATTCTGTCCCGTTGTCAGCGTTTCGACTTCGCCGGGATTGATAGTATGGCGATTTCGCAGCGGCTGGAGCAGATTGCCTTGGCCGAAGGGGCCAGGCCGGAGTCTGGCGTGTGCGATATTCTCGCGCGGCGTGCCAACGGTTCCATGCGGGATGCCCAATCGCTCCTGGAGCAACTGCTCGCCTTCGCTGCGGGAGAAATCAAATTAGCCGATGTCCATGCCATGCTCGGGACCGTCGACGACCAGAAACTCTTCGATCTGCTCGCCGCTATTGAGTCGGCCAGCGCCGCCGATCTGTTCCCCATTCTTGATCGTGCCATTGCCGACGGAACCGACCTGGTCGTGCTGGTCGAGCAGTTGGTCGGCATGTTCCGCGACCTGATGGTCCTGGCCAGTGGCTGCCCACATTCTGCCCTGATTTATACGCCACAGGCACGAAGTGACGAACTGGACTCCTACGCGCAGTCGTTCGGCATTGCGCGTATTTTGGCCTCCATTCAAATCCTCGACCAGACTTTGCAACGCATGCGATTCAGTACGCAGGGCCGTATCCTCACGGAAATCGCTTTGGTCCGACTCGTTCATCTGGACCGATTGGGATTCGTCTCAAAACTCATTGACCAGTTGCAGTCGGGGCGACTTCCCGATCTTCAATTGGCAGGGGTCGCCGGGTCAGAACAGGCAGAGCGACCTTCGCGAGTTCAGACGGCGCGAATTGAGACGGCGTCAGTAGGGTCCGCGGTCCCTTTGCCTGTGGGCGAACCGAGTGTTACGGGTCAGGAAACAAAGTCCCAACCTAATACGTCTGCGCAAGTTACACGTCAAGAGCCGGGGGAAACCGTTCGAAGGGCGGCCGCTCAAGTACCCGCAGAGTCGTCCGCGGCACAGCCGGCCGGGCACACATCTGCGCCGGCGCAAAAGGCAAAAACCATCGTTCAAGAGGACCGAACGCCGCCCCCGGCCGAGGCGGCGGGCAAGTGGATTCCTCTTGCCACAATGACCGATGAGCTGGCAACGACCCTGTGGCGGCAGATGTTGTCGCGTATTCAGGGTCAAACGAATCTCGTGGTCCAGGCTAGCGCTGCGACTCGGATTCATTTTGAGCGGCCGAACCTGTTTACCGTTTTCTTTCCCGCAGACGCCACGACGACCAAACAGTTTTGTCAATCGCGTCATAAAGACCTGTGCTCCGCTTTTTCCATTCACTTTCCCGACTCCATTAAGCTCAACTTCGCCCTGGAGGAGCCGACGTCTTCGCCGGAGAATGGTCCTGGAAGTCATACGTCGAGTGTCGATCGATACAAAAACTTAAACGAGGTTCGGGATAATCCCATGGTGCAAAAAGCGTGTGACCTGTTCGATGCTGAAGTTTTTGAGGTTCGATAGTCGCCGTGATGACTGCCCGACACTTCTTCTTCCGCGAAAGAGACACGTAACGGATTTTGTATCCATTTTTTGTTAGACAACGGAGTCGATCATGCACATCATCCTCTTTGAAGACAATAAAGTTTCCAATCTGTACCCGGTAACAACGGGTCGGCCTGCGTTTTCCATTTCCGTCGGTTCTTTTCGTCTGATCGACCTGGTAAACGAGCTTAACGGTGAGCTGGAACTTATTGTTCGTCCGCATCTGCGTGACGTCGTTGCCGCCGATTTCCCACACATTTGGCGACCGGAACGGGGAAAACGCAAGGGGCCCTTTCTCGTTATTAACGCGAGAACCGTTCCGAACGCGAACATGATTGCCGTCTGGAAAGAACTCACTAAAGACAGCCTTCACGGTGGCATTCTCTGCAACGACGACGATATTATTGCCGCCTGTTTGAGTGAGGAAGCCATCTTTCCGGACCAGGAAATCGGCTGCCGGCAACTCATTGGTCTCTTGGAAGATATGCACCTGCCGCCGATGAAAAAGCCCCCCAAGGCAGAAATGCTCAAACTGACCAGCGACATTATCCGCTATCATCTGCTTACCATAGACGATAATCTGGAGTATCGACTCGGGAAAGGGCGTTACAAGGAGATTGGTGACGGGCTTTTTATTCCGAAGGACGATAAAAATATTCCGCAAATTGGTCAATATTTTGTGAGCGACAGTACAGAAGGGCCGATTATTCTGGAGTCTGGCACCAACATAGGTCCGTTCTGCTTCATGCGTGGCCCGGTCTACATAGGTCCTAAGGCGAAGGTAATTGAGCATGCGGCCATAAAAGACAAGGTAGCCGTAGGGCCGATAAGTAAAGTGGGAGGCGAAGTTGAGGCCTCGACCATAGAGCCGTACACGAACAAGCAGCATCATGGCTTTCTGGGTCACAGCTATCTGGGGAGCTGGGTCAATCTGGGTGCCGGTACGTGCAATAGTGACCTTAAGAATTCTTACAACGAAGTTTGCATGGATACAGCCATGGGCAAGATAAAGTCGGGCATGCAGTTTCTCGGTTGTGTCGTTGGCGACTATGCGAAGACGGCCATTAATACGAGTATCTTTACGGGCAAGACGATCGGGACGTGCAGTATGAACTACGGCTTTGTGACCACGGCTGTGCCCAGTTTTGTCAACTATGCCCGGTCCTTTGGCCAGGTTACCGAATTGCCGGTCGATGTTATGATTGCGACACAGGCCCGCATGTTCGCGAGGCGTAATGTGACCCCCCGCCCGTGCGATGTGCAACTGCTCTACGATATGTACGAGCTTACGCAACACGAACGTCAGCTGGCTAGCGACCCGCTTTCTTTATAGTTCCTTTTTACAGGAGGCTTCTTATGGCCGGTCAGGACGATCGCAGTGGGAATGAACAAGACAGAGACGTGACCTTTATGACTTGGCCTCTTCGGGCCTTGACGCGGCTGGTACTCGCTTGGCCTGTCTTCTTCCTGACTCTTGCCTTGGCGCTGGCCGCGGCCGCCCTCTTCTTTACGGCAACCGACCTGACGCTGAAAACATCGCGTCTCGACCTGATCAATCCGAAGAGTGAATTCAATCAACTTTGGCTCGACTACCTGGAAGAGTTCGGCGACGCCGATGACCTGGTGATCGTCGCTGAATGCACGAATCCGGAGAAGGTTATTCCGGTTCTCGACGACGTGGGCGCCGAGCTTAAGAAATATCCTGACCTCTTTCGTTCCGTGCTGGACTGTGTTGATACAACGCCGCTGGTCCGTAAAGGCCTTCATTTTATCACGAATCCGGACGACCTTAAGCAGTTGGAACATTTTACGCAGGAAGGAGTTGCTGTTTTTGCGGGGCATAATAACTCACTTACCCCGGATCTGTTTCTTGCTGGTATTTGTCAAAAACTACAAATTGCGGGTCAACAGCGTAATGTGTCAGGCAGTCCCGTTTCCGTGCATCTTCTGGCTCCGTTTGTTTCCTTTACCGCGTCGCTCAACGAGGCGCTTGGCCCGCAACCGGATTTTGAAATCTCGCCATTGCCGCCTCTGCCTGGGCCTGGCATGAAGCAGCGTGAATATTTTACCGCCGACGAAGGGCGTCTCGGCGTTGTTTTGCTCCAGATTGGGGAGTCCAAAGAGGGTTCGTTCACCTACGGGACTGAATCGATCACGAAATTGCGTGAAATTATTGCGCAAGTTCGGGCACGGCATGCGGACGTCTCGCTCGGCCTGACCGGTCTGACCGTAATGGAAAACGATGAAATGCGATTGAGTCAGGACGCGTCAACGAAGGCGACGATACTGTCCCTAATAGGAGTTGCCATAATCTTTATCGCAGCTTTCGGTGGTGTGCGACATCCGATAATTGCCGTTTTCGCGCTGGCCGTCGGGTTTGCCTGGACGATGGGTTATATTGTCTTTTCAACGGGTCATCTTAATATTCTAAGCATGTCCTTTGGCGTTATCCTGATCGGGCTTGGTATTGACTTCGGCATCCACTACATATCGAAATATCTTGAACTTCGGGCAGAGCAGCATACTCCGGAAGAGGCCATTCTGACAACGGCCCGTCAGGTTGGTCCGGGCATTTTTATCGGAGCGCTGACAACGTCGGCCGCGTTCGTTACGGTTGGCTTGAGTGAATTTACCGGCATTGCCGAGCTGGGCATCATCAGTGCTGGCGGGATTCTACTTTGCTGCCTGGCCGCCCTGATCGTTATTCCGGCGTGCCTCATTCTGGTCGATGGCCGGTATCCGCAGTGGTCGTGTCCCGTTCCTGTCAATCTTCACGCGGCCGTATTGCCTATGTTTCGCTTTCCAAAAATGGTGCTCTTTGGCTGCTTACTCTTTGCCTGTTGGTGCGGTTTCGGCTTACCGCAGCTTTGGTACGACCACAATCTGCTCAATATGCAGCCGGAAGGTCTGGAAAGCGTGGAGCTGGAGCACAAACTGCTCACGAAATGGGATAAAGGAGCCTGGTTCGCCCTTTCTCTGGCCAACTCTCCGGAAGAACTTCTGACGAGAAAGAAGGCGTTTGAGTCGGACCCGACACTGAAAGTCGATGAAATTGTTTCACGCATTCCGCCTGTCAGCGCGGAGAATCAGGCCGTCATTCTTCGCATAGGAACGGCGCTGCAAAGTCTGCCGGAACACGTAGCGTCCTCACTTCCGGCCCCCCAGGTCGCACCCTTACTGGCGACGCTGACCACAGCGATCCAGACCGCGCGCACCCTGCCGTTGTCCCTCTGTTCGGAGCCGGAGAAAGCGGAACTCGTTCGCACCCTGCTGCAATGTCGGTCGAATCTGCAAACGATGCCGGAACCTCAAGCCATACAGCGACTTAAGACCTTTGAAGGCCGACTCTCCGCGGAGCTTTTCTCGCGACTTAACGCGGTCCGGCTTGCCGCGTGTCCCGAGCCGCCCTGCCTCGACGACCTGCCCGACGCCTTGGTCTCCCGGTATGTCGGAGCTAAGAGTGGCAAACTACTTATGCGAGTCTACAGTACGGAAGACATATGGAATATGGATCAGCTTCGCGAGTTCATAACGAAAGTCAAACAGGTCGACCCCAAGGCAACAGGGAATCCGATACAGACTTACGAAGCGTCATTGCAAATGCAACGGTCGTACCAACAGGCGGCGGTCCTGTCGTTGGTCATCATCGGTTTTCTCGTCTGGCTGGACTTTCGTTCTGTTTATTTAACCCTTCTCGTACTCGTGCCGCTGGTGACCGGAGGCATACTGGCTTTTGGTCTTATGGGCCGTTTGGGAATCGCGTTGAATCCGGCCAATACGATCGCGATTCCCTTGATTCTCGGCATAGGCGTGGACGACGGTGTACACCTGGTACACAATTTCCGCTCGCAGCGAGGGGCCTATCGACTGCCTGCGTCTCTGGCCGCGTCTGTAATTTTTACAACTCTCACGACGGTTCTCGGGTTTGGCACGCTTATGATTGCCGACCACCGGGGTCTTCAGAGTCTCGGTCGCGTATTGGTCATTGGCGTAAGTGCCTGTACCTTTGCCGCTTTGGTTATTCTGCCAGCCTTCTTTACATTGACGCACCCGATAAATTCGAAAAAAGAACAAAGTTGATCTTGCCCCGCTCGCCGAAAAAGGGTACCATAGTCAGAGAATTGAGGAAATTCCAGGGAGGTTGTTTGTGTAGCATACTCCTGTTTCCTGTCGAGTAAGTGAATATTCCGTGAGAGGGGGGAGAAAAAACGCCCCTAAAACGTTTTTGAAGGAGTCGAAAATGAAAAGACGAAGAATATGGGGAGGTTTTTCCTGTCTCCTGTCGGCCTTGGTTGCATTGGGAACTGCTTGGCCGAGTGCGGATTACGTTTTTGGACAGGCGGAAGCCGCGCCCGCCGAGACCCCGGCCGTGACGGAACAACCGCAGCTGCCGCCGGAAATCCAAAAGCAGGTGGAAGAAGCGGTAGCGTTATTTAATAAGTCGGATGTGCCGGGAGCCTTGGCCGTGCTTAAGGCGATCTACGCGGCGGCCCCCCAAACGAATCCGCCTCGCCTTATTATGGCCACCTGGTTTGCGCAACTTAAGAATCAGAAGGCCGTTCTGGCCTCTTTGGAAATGGCTACAGAAGAGACGCCCGATGACCCGGAAGCCTGGCTCCTCTTGGGCGAAATTGCCTACTCTCAAGGGAGTCTGACCGCCGCGGAACTCCTGTTTCAGCGAGCGGAATCTCTCATTACCAACTATTCCGCCAATGCGGAACGACAGAAAGCGTTACGCGTGAAGCTCCTTAATGACAAGGTCAATCTGTCGCAAACGCGAGGGCGTTGGGACCAGATGCAGGTTGCGCTCGGTTCACTTATAAAAGAACAGGGAGAGTCTGCCGAATTGAGTCGACGCGTGGCGCTGAGTTTCTTCCAGAAGAATGAAGATGACAGCGCGCGCAAATGGCTGCTCCATGCGGATAAGCAGTCTGGGGGTAAAGGCCTGCCAGCGGACGCGGTTATGGCGCGATTCTACCTGGGTCGCAGTGACCTGGAGAAGGCGAAAGCGTCGCTGGACGCCGCTTTGGCTGCACATCCGGACTCACCGGAAGTCCTTTCTCTCTCGCTCATGATGGCCCTGAACGAAAATGACCTCGCTCGTGCCGCCAGTTCTGCGGACAAGCTCCTGGCCCAGTCGCCGGAATCTGTCGATGTGCTGAAAAATTGTGGCAGTGTTGCCCTGTTCCAGGGTGACTTTGCCAAAGCGGAACAACTGTTCCAGCAAGCGGTTAACAAAGCCCCGGCCGATATGGACGCGGTGAATGGTTTGGCATTGGCCATGTGCGAACAGAACGATGCGGAGAAACAAAAGACGGCCACGCAGTACGCGGCCACCAATGTGCAAAAGCAGTCGAACAATCGTGATTTCCTCGGAACACTCGGTTGGACACTCTATCGGGCCGGCAATAAGGAGGCGGCGAAAGAAGTTTTGCAGCAGTCGATGGCAGGCGGACAGATTAACGCTGCCGTTGCGTATTATCTGGCTGTACTTCTCAATGACGAAGGTCAAACGGACCAGGCGAAACAGCTTTTGACCGCTGCGGTCGGAACGAAGCCCCCTTTCTTTAAACGAGCCGCCGCAACCGAGTTGCTCAATTCGCTGGGTAAGTAATCACTTATTCCGGGTTTTTTCACGTTGACAGCAGGGGGCTTACGTGCCCCCTGTATCGTTTTCCTGCCGGGGTTTCTTGCCGGAAGCGGGAAAAAATTTCCAAGAAAATCCGGTTTTTATAGAAAATGGGTTTCCGGGGGCTTTTCATCTTTAAATTCCAATGCTATACTACCGGGACTCCATTTTTCCCACTTCCCTTCCATGACAGTCCTGTCTCCGGACGTCTGACGTTTGCGATGGGAAGCGAGTCACGTGTGAGTTGATACTGTAGGACGGACCTACGGTAGTGAGTGCCCGGCCGGAGTCGGTGGGCGTCCGACCAATGGACAAGCGAATTTCGGAGGAGTTTTTCATGACCAAACAGGAAACACGCGGATTTCTGAACGACGAATACGAAGATGATGACGAACCCCTGTACGGAGCAGGAGATGATTTCGATGACGATTTCGACGATGATTTCGAAGAGCTTCCGGACGATGAATTTGAGGATTATAACGACCCGTATCGCGAGGATGATAGCGAGTTGGACGAAGAACTCGGGCTCCCGGACGAGGAGGAACTGGAAAATTTCGACGAATTCGACGATTTAGACACCGACGAGAATACTTTTGTCGATGAGGACGACGTCGCAACGGACCTGTAGGCAGGAAATGGCGATTGATATTCCACTTAAAAAATAAAATCCCTTAATTCTTGCAAGTATTCGCTTGATAAATTGGGAATAGTCCGTTATAATAGAAGCACAGAGGTGGAATTTGCGACCGGCGGTGGCGAGCGTGGTCTGGCCGCCGTTTGAAAAGCCAACGAATTCCATAATAATAGCTGCTTTTAGGAGTTTTTGTGTTATGAATTATCATTATGACCAATTTTTTATGCAACGGGCCATTGACCTGGCGAAGTTCGGGCGGGGCGATGTGGAACCTAATCCGATGGTGGGATGTCTGATCGTCCGGCCGGACCTGCACGATGCAAGTGGCATGGTGGACATTGTCCAGGATCCCTTGCCCCAGGTGGTCGGAAAGGGCTATCATCAGAAATATGGAGAAGCACACGCGGAAGTGAACGCGTTGCGGGAAGCAGGGGAGCTTGCCCGGGGCGGGACGCTCTACGTAACCCTTGAGCCCTGCTGCCATACGGGAAAGACGCCCCCGTGCTGCAAGGCCATTCTGGAAGCGGGCATCAAGCGGGTCGTCGTTGGCATGACGGACCCGAACCCTGTCGTCCACGGAAATGGTCTGGAAATTTTGCGGCAAGAGGGCATAGAGGTCGAAATTGGTGTGCTCGCCGAGCAAGTTGCGACTCTTTATGCACCCTACATCACTCGTTTGACGAAGAAACGGCCCTGGATTATTGGTAAATGGGCCATGACACTCGACGGCAAGATGGCGACGAAGACCGGTTCGAGCTACTGGATTTCCAACGAGAAATCGCGTCAGCGTCTGCATTATCTTCGCTCGTACATGGACGCGATTATGATCGGCAGTCGTACGGCGATGGAGGATGACCCGAAATTGACGGTTCGACTTCCGGAAGGGGAGACGCCGCACCGGACGCCTGTTCGTATCGTTTTCGACTCGGGTGGGACGCTGTCCGTCTTTTCGGAGTTGGCGCTCTCGGCGCGTGATGTGCCACTTCTGCTGATTTTCGGTCCCAATACGCCGCCGGAGAAGGTCCGTTTTTGGGAAGGGAAAGGGGCCGAAGTGCTCGTTCTGGAGTATCCCACGCATGAGCAGCGTCTGATTACACTTATGGAGACTTTGGCCGAGCGCGGAATGACGAACGTCCTCATCGAAGGGGGCGGTAAACTGCTGGGTCATCTGTTTGACCTGGAATATCTGGACGAAGTTCACGTTTTCGTTGCCCCGAAGATCGTCGGCGGTGACAAGGCGGTCGTTCCGGTCGGCGGAATTGGTCGTGAGCTGATGAAGAGTGCGACCGATTTGATCAATCGGGAAGTGGAGACAATCGGCACGGATATTCTCATTTCCGGTCGACTCGATTACACCAAACGAAAATAAAAGGAGAACTGGTGACTAGGAAGAGCCAAAAAGCGTCGGCGAATTTACCGGACGCGAAGACGCGTGCCTTGCGGGCCGCTCAAATTATACAGGAAATGAAGGGACTTGATATCAAAGTTCTGGACCTTCGAGAACTGACGCAAACGTTTGATTTTTTTGTAATTGCGTCCGGGTCAAGTCGTCGGCAGCTGCACGCGATCAGTGAGGAAATCGACAACGTTTTTGAAAAGGAACTCGGCGACGTCCGCCGCAGTATTTGCGGGTATCAGGAGAGTCTCTGGATTGTCCTGGACTATGAAGATGTGGTTGTGCACCTGTTTGAACCGGAAAAGCGTGAGTTTTACGCCTTGGAAGACCTCTGGGGTAAGGCGATTGACGTGCCTGTTCCAGCGCTGGTCGTGCCCGAGGCGTCAGCGGCCGCGGCAGAATCCGTGTCTCCCACTGAATCCGCTGCACCAGCTGAACCAGCTTCCGTTTGAGTTTTTCGCGGCATGGCCGGAACTTGTACCGGCTGGCTCGCGTGGTTTTCTGCGGTTCGAAGGGCTTCTTTTTTCGTGTGGAAAAAGCGGACCGACGGACCATTTTCATTCCTCCTGCTTGACTGTTTGATAACCTGTTATGATTCTCCAATTGATACAAAATCGTTTCCTGGACGCACTGGCCACGTTAACCGACGAGCCGCAAGTTTATCTTGATCTGATTCGCGTCAGTCAGAACCCGAAATTCGGCGATTATCAGGCGAATATCGCCATGCCGCTGGCGAAGAAATTGGGGCGAGCGCCGCGCGACGTTGCTGCTGCTCTTATTGCCGCGCTGAAATGGCAGGATTTCCTGGAACAGCCGGAAATTGCGGGTCCGGGCTTCATCAATCTCAAGATTCGTCCCGACTGGCTGGCAGAACAGGCAGAAAGTGCGGAAAAAGATGACCGGCTTGGCGTTAAGCAAACGGATTCGCCACGAACCTGGGTGATCGACTTTTCCGCGCCTAATGTCGCTAAACCGATGCACGTTGGGCATATACGTTCAACGGTTATTGGCAATTCCCTTTCACGCATTTTGCGTTTTCTGGGCAATACGGTAATTGCGGATAATCATCTCGGGGACTGGGGTACGCAGTTCGGCATGATTATTTATGGCTTTCGTCATTATCTGGACGAGGCGGCGTACGCGGAGAATCCGGTTCAGGAGCTGGGTCGGCTCTATCGCTACGTTCGACAACAGGCGGACGCCGACCCGGCCATTATGAGCGAGGTCCTGCAAGAGACGTCGAAGCTCCACCATGGCGACGCGGACAATCGCAAACTATGGTCGGATTTTTTGCCGTTCTGCATTGCCGACATTGACCGCATCTATAAGAGACTTGGCGTGACGTTTGATACGACGCTGGGGGAAAGTTTTTATAATGACCGACTTGCCCCGCTTGTGGCTCGTTTTGAAAAGGACGGGGTTGCCCGCGAGAGTGAAGGCGCGGTCTGCATTTTCCTGGAAGGGCAGGAAACGCCTATGCTGATTCGCAAGAAGGACGGAGCCTTCCTTTATGCGACGACGGATTTGGCGACGCTGGAATACCGGCAGGAGACCTGGCATCCGGACGCGATTCTCTACGTGGTCGATGTGCGTCAGACACTACATTTCAAGCAGTTATTTCAAGTGGCCCGCATGATGGGCATGACGGACACGGAGCTGCAGCACGTTCGGTTCGGGACTGTTTTGGGTGAAGATGGTCGTCCGTTCAAGACCCGGTCCGGCGACACGGTGGGTCTGGAGAGTCTGCTCGACGAGGCGGAGAAGCGGGCCTTGACGATTGTTTCGGCGAACGACGATTCGAAATCGGGTGGGCGCACGCTGACAGATGAAGAGCGGCTCGATGTGGCGAGGAAAGTCGGAATTGGCGCCTTGATTTACGCCGACCTGTCGCAGAACCGCGAGAGTGACTACGTCTTTAGTTACGATAAAATGCTGGCCATGAATGGTAATACAGCGACGTACATGCAATACGCGTATGCCCGGGTCCGGTCCATTTTTGCCAAGGGAGAGATTACTGAAGACGACTTGGCCGCCATGCGTGCTGTTCCGAACGCCATTGTCATAACCGAACCGGCCGAGCGGGATTTGGCTCTTACCTTATTGCGGTTCGGCGAAGCTCTGCAAGGGGTTGTTAAGGAATATCGACCGAATCAGTTGACGGCCTATCTCTATGAGTTGGCCAATCGCTATTCCTCCTTCTTTGAGCAGTGCCCTGTACTCCGCGCCGAAGAAGACGCGACCCGGCGCAGCCGCCTGTTACTGTGCGATTTGACCGCTAAAACCATCCGAAAGGGGCTTGAACTGCTCGGAATCGAAACGGTCGAACGCATGTAAGACGTACCCGCCCCGTCCGCGGGGCGTGAGAGTCTTCCTTGTACCGCGGTTGTACAAGGAAGGTAAAAGTCAGCAGAAAGTCAATTGAGTTTTGGCGACTACTGCAGATCAATCTGGAGATTATTCTCTTTTTTCGTAATGGTTAAAGGGAATCCGGTCGTGGTGTGTCCGTACTTTTTCATAATCTCTTGCTGTTCCTTTGTATAGATGAGCAGCCCGGGATTTTTTGGGTCCTGTTTTCCGTCGAGGTCGGTAAGAAAGAGATGTACTTCTCCCACCTGAATGCCTTTTGCGTCGACTGTGTAGTAGGCTTCGAAGCATCCCATTTCATCTGTCTTTGCCGTACTGGGTCTTCCTGTGACCGGCCGAAATTCCACACTGCAATTGGCAAGAGGTTCGCCATTGTACAGAATCACTCCTTTAACAGGAACGATGTCATAAGGCCCCTTGTTACATCCCAGCGGGGCCGTTGTCAAGACCAACAGGGCTATGAGCGTCGCCATGCGGATTATACCTGGCTTGTATTGTTTCAATTTATTCATGTTTTCTCTTTCGTGTTAGCAGGAACATCGGTTGCATTCGGAGAGGCCCAGAATGCAACCGGACGATATAAATTCTTTTAGCTTATCGAATCGTTTCAACACCGCCGCCAAAGTACGGGCACCCTACCGTCTTGTCATAGCCGCCGAAACAACGAGTAAAAGAGGCTTCGTAAACGGCGAAATCGATTGTGTCGGGAATAAAGGTCACCGAGCCGTCGGCCAGACAGGCATTGGCGCCTCCCTTATGCCAGCTGCGCACATACTTGTTGTTATTGAACTGATTCACGGGATTTACTGGATAAGTGCAAGGAGAGGAGCATGGTCTTCGGGTTATCACATAGCCTTGGCCCATATGGTTCACAAAGAAAAATGGATTGCTGAAATCCTTGCTGTAGTCGCCTGTGGAGGTAACAGAGCCGGTCGGATTCAGAACGTGAGACGATTCCGCGAACATAATGGTATGCGAAGTTCCGTCAATAATGTCTGCAATACGAGTGCCACTGTTTGTCCAGAACAAGCCACCGAAAGGTCCATGGGCGTGGTGTGCCGTGGTGCTACCACTTATAACGCGTTCCGGGGCTCCCTGATAGCCATTAGCACTATAGTCTTTCTGACCCACGTCTTGCAAGGGTGTTGATGGGCATTGCAGACTCGACGGAGTACTTCGGGCGGCGGTTACCTTATTCGTATCGGTACTATCACCACAAGCAGAGTCCGAATCGTGGGGAGGGTATCCATACCCCACATGGTCCGTGTAGGCTCTTGACGTAAAGTCAATCAGTGAATACGTGTTGCCGGCCTCCATAAATGGTAGCAGGAAAGCCGGCCAGCCGATCATTCCACAATAGATAGACTTGTTGTTTTCCGTAGCTTTGTCAGATACAATTTCGCCAATCGCACAGTCGCCACGAAGCCCGGTATTATCGCCAATCGCTGCAAACCACAGATTGCCAGGGCAGAAAGCGCCGTGGACATCGTGATAGTTGTGAGCAGCAAGGGCAATTTGCTTGAGATTGTTGGTGCACTGCATGCGTCGTGCCGCTTCGCGGGCCGCCTGAACCGCAGGCAAAAGAAGAGCGATTAAGATGCCGATAATCGCAATAACGACCAGAAGTTCGACGAGAGTAAAGGCTTTTTTGGAGCGATTCTCTATTCCCCCCCCCCCGTGCAGTTTAACAATTCAATAACAAAAACAAATTTTCTCATGGTTCTAATCTCCTTGAATCTGATTTTAAATGGGTACATTATCATCCGCTCTGACAAGGCCTGCGGCAGCGCAGAGCCAATCGCGTGACGGACAAAACCTGTGTTCTTAGGGAGTTTTACTGCCTTGTAGTGCGTAACCTGTTTTTAACCATGCGGTTAAGTGTGTAGTGTACAGTGCGGGCCACAAAGGAAGACTTTATATTCCCTCAACAAAATATAATACCCAAGTCAAGAACAAAATCGGACAAAGAATATTTAAAAAATTAGAGAAAATATGGAAAAGTTTTGTTAGATAAATAATACATAAATAAAAAACAGCGTTCATTCTCCTATTATTACGAGAATGGGGCACTCTGAATGTCTGTTTATATTTACTGTTTTCTCTATTTTATTATTTACTCGATTTTTTTGACTTTTTCTTAAAATTGGCGTTTCCTGAAATGGGGAAAATGGGTAGAATCTTCGAATCTGTTGTGTTCGACAAGGAAGTCGTCACAAAGAGAGCCGGTTCGAATGGAGTTGAGCCGGCTGTCGACAGACGGAAGAGTTCCATAAAGACAATAAGTCCAGGGGGATACAGCGAAGGATAGCTGGCCCCCGAACTCGGCCGATTTGTTGAGAACGTAAAAACAGGGAGGTTTTGTCCGTGAGCCAGGAAGTCCGATTGCCCGGAATGCGCAAAGAACGTTTGACGCGAACGGAATTATTGTCGCCGGAGGCCTGTCTGCCGGGTCGAATTTTGCAAGTGACGGTTTTTTTCAGTCTTGTGGCTTTCTTTTTATTGCCTTCACTGTACGGGGCGACGTATGAGACGCCGAATTTTGTGGTTAAAGCGAAGTCGGCGAGTTTTGCCAAACGGGTGGGAGATACGGCGGAGCGATGCCGGGAAGAGCTGGCCATGCTCTGGCTCGGGGTCACACTTCAGCCCTGGTCGACGAAATGTCCGATAGACGTTAAGGCGGGTCGGCAGCTGGGCGCGGGCGGCGAGACGTCATTTACCTTTTCCGACGGCGAGGTTTTCGACTGGAAGATGCGAGTACAGGGGAGCGAGGAGCGTATTCTTGATTCCGTCATCCCGCACGAAGTATCGCACACGATCCTGGCGACGTGGTTCCGGCGACCGGTTCCGCGATGGATCGACGAAGGAGCGGCTACAAGTGTGGAATCGCAAATGGAACGGGACAATTATCGGCAGATGCTCGTCGATTTTTTGAAGTCGCACAAAGGCATACCGTTTAATACCATGGTCTCGCAGCGGGAATATCCGAGCGACCAAATGCCGTTTTACGCGCAAGGTTTTTCCGTTTGTGAGTATCTGATTAAAGTGGGCGGCCATCGTCGTTTGATTGAATTTGCTCGAACCGGCATGGCTAGCGGTAACTGGTCAGACGCGGTAAAGTTGTGCTACGGCTACGAGAACTTAGGCGATTTACAAACGCAATGGCAGGGGTGGATTTCCGAATGGTTCCATTCGCGTATGCCGGCGGAGCTGCCGGAAGTCGTGCAGTTAGCGAGCTATACGGAGCCGGTAGATATGAGTCATCCGCCGTTTGGACCTCGCCCGATTATACGCGGTCAGGATTTCAGTCGCGGCCAGGATTCGACAGTAGGGCCGTCGCCTTTGGTCGCGTCCGTTGAGGAGCCGGAGGTGGGACGTCTGATTCCGAATCTCGCGGGCGAAGAACTGGAACCAGCGCCGGTCGATAAAGAACCGGCGAATCTGTTCGTCATGGGCGTCGGAACGGCGACCCCGGTTGACCCGCAAGCTCCTTTAGTTCGCCCGTTATCGAGTCGTCAGGAGCCGTCGCTGGAGCAGCCGCTGCGGTATCAGGGGTCTTACGGGCGTGGGATTGAATAATCTTACGAGAGCTTTAAGCAACCCGTTAAGAAATATGTTCCCGACCTTTAAAGCAGCCGGGAACATGATTTGTGACTATTTTTTCTCTTCCGGCTGGAATTGAATGGATTTCATTTCCTCTTCTGTATATCGACTTTCCGCGACCGGTCCGGGTTCCCAACTGGCAACGTAGGCGGGCGGTTCCGGCTGCTTGACCGGAATGACGAAGACTTCATTGCCGTCGGCATCAACTTCGACGGAGCCACCGGCACGCGTAATGGCGTCGCGCGTGAGTTTTTCACAGACGGCCAGCAGTTGCGGGAAATTATAGGCGGTAAAGGAGAAAACGGTTTCCTGACTCAGTTGCTCCGTGAATTTTTTCGGCAGGTTCTGAAAGCCCATAGCTGTGGCCAGAACGCCGGCGGCGCTCGACGGATTGCAGTCGGAGTCGTAGCCTGCCCGCATGGAAATAATGATCGTTTGGTCCATATCGCCTTGGCCGTAGAGGAGTCCGAGCAGGACACAGGCGCCGTTAATCTTAACATCAATTCCTCCGTTGGAGCATTTTTGATATTCCGGATTTTCGCGATATTTCTCTTTGCAGAGCTGCCAGGTCGCCTGCCACTGGTCAGGATTCTGCTTATGCCAGGCCACGAGGTCACGCACCATCTCCGCGTATTGACTTTCCGCAGGAATACAGGCCAAACCGGCGTTGATAATACGGTGGAGGTCGTCGGTAAAGAAGGCTTCTG
>JAUNSJ010000029.1:16456-46789 GCA_030539295.1 Planctomycetia bacterium
CGCCCATAAAGATACCGCCATAAAGTCCGTCGGAATAGTTCATGATGCGACCGAATTTATCGCCCAGGGCAATGACCGTATTGGGCATACCAGGGGCAATAAGTCCGGCGAAGTCCGCTTCGATCTGATAGTCGATATCGTTGGGACAGGTCGTGAACTTCGGGTGTCCAGAATCAGGCGGGGCAATACCGGTTCGGAGATTATTTCGAGCGGCAAAGTTGGCGCACCAGAGGTCGTATTGACTGTTGGCGAAATCGATGCCTGCCTGTTTCCACGTGCAATCGAAGCCGTAATCTTCCAGCGTCTTCAGAAAGGTCATTTCAACGTAGATATCATCCTGCCCGAAGGAGTGATTGATCATGTCGGGGGTCCATTCGGGGACCTTGTCTTCCGGAACGAGGACGTCGTTGAACTTGAATTCGGTAGGCGCCCCCCAGGCAACGCCGGCCATTTGTCCGACCCATCCGGCCTGCATGCGATCACGCCAGTCGCTGACCTTAATGCGACGCGTCTCTTGGGCATTAAGCGTGGTTACAGCCAGTAGGGTGAGGCAAAAAATACCAATTCGAGACAGGGACGACCAACAGAGTTTCTTTCTCATTTGTTTCTCCTTAAAGGGAATTGTAGTGGGTATTGTGACGATTTACCGTGGTTGACATTCATATTCCACAGGCCTTTTCCCGCTGCGAACCGCTTGACTTTCGGTGCAAATGACCGGCGCCGGAAAGGCACATCGACAGTATGATAGCACGGTTTTCCCGTCTTTTCAACCATTTTTATTGCGTAAAAAATTTTTTCTGCTGTTTTTTCGGCAAATGACTAGTCATCTCTATTAGACTCATTGGCGATCCAGATTGATCTTATTCTTTTAGAGGTAATGTAGCAAAATTAGGATAGATACACAAGAAGAAAAAGCCAGATAAACAATATTTTTTAGTTTTTTTGAAAAAAAGGGCAGTTTCTTTGCGCGGATTTGTTTACTCGTGTGATTAGTATAAAACGTAAAAACGTGTCCTGTAAAGACGAGAACCGCGTTCGCCGTGAGGTGCAATAAGTCATGACTATTGATAAGAATTCGTCCGTGCGAGAGAAAGCGATGCAACTTTTTCTGAACGAGATCAGCTTCGTTCAGTTTTTGGCCATGGTGCATGCGCCGGACGAAAGTCTCCAGGAGGATATAGTCAATGACGTTTTTGTCGAGTTTGTCACGAAGGCGGAGACGTGGGATCTGACGACACCGAAACCGCTTCTTCGCAAGATTGTGGAGAATGTCTCGAAGCGCTACTGGCGTAAGAGGACCGAGAGCATGCCGGAGACATTGCGTAAGATAGCGGAACATATCCGTTCGGTGACCGAGGAGGAGTCGGAGGACGAGAAGATGACCCTGAAAGCGCAGACGGAGGCAATGAACCTCTGCCTGGCCAAGCTGACGAAGGAGCAGCGAGAGCTTATCATTGCACATTATTATGACGGTATTAAGGTTCCCGTGCTGGCGGAGAAGTTTAAGCTGAATGTCAATACGGTATACAGTATGATAACGCGGATTCGTGCGGCGCTTCGGAACTGTATTATGGCTGTGCTGAAAGGTTGGGCACAATCATGACGCGAGACAGGTTGGCTTTGCCGGAACTTACGGGGCGCTATATAGACGGGGATCTCTCGGAGGAGCAGTCGAAGATGCTGCTCGCTCTGATTGAGGGGAGTCCGGACGCGAAGCGGGAGTTGGCGCATAATGTTTTGTGCCATCTTGTACTCTGCCGGAAATATGAAGGGGATCGGAATTTACAGGAGCATTTTAACGAAATAGCGGCTGCCGAACGGCGTCGGGAGCAGCTGCGGCTGGAGAATTTGGAGTACGAGAAGAATCCCTTTGCGTTTATTGACGAGTGGGAAGCGAGGCAGAAGGCGAAAGCCCTGGAGCTTACGCCGGTCGATCAGCCACGGGCGTCGCTTTGGCCGCTGATTATTTCCGTGATTGTCCTGCTTGTGCTCTTGATTCCCGTCGAGCTGGAGTATTATCGTCAGCAGAAGCGATTTCGAATGGAGAGTGAATTATACGAGCCGCCGTTTACCGGCCTGGCGCGGATAAAGGAAGTTGTGGACCCCGTGTGGCCGAATGAAAAGTCGAGTCACAAGCGGGGCGAGGAACTGGTGCCAGGCGAGTTGAATCTTGTCAGTGGGCTGGTTAAGCTTGAGTTTGGTAATGGCGCGGAAGTTGTGCTGGAGGGTCCTTCGCGATTTTTAATTCATTCTCCGTTGCGTACGTCGTGTCTTGCGGGCAGCGCGAGTGTCTTTGTTCCGCAGACGGCGTCGGGGTTCGAGATGGCAACGCCTTGGTTTACCGTGGTGGATCGGGGAACGTCCTTTTATGTCTGCAGTCAGAAGGGTCACGCGGAGGCGTATACCGTTGCGGGGCAAGTAGAAATCGCGGACCGCGAGAATCGGGCCTCGGCCCTGCCGGTGGGCGAGGGAGTTCGAATTAATCAGCGGGGTCAGAAGACGACGCTCAAGGGCGTGTCACCAGGATATATAACAGGGCAACTGTTTACCAAGCGATTATTTGACTTTATGCGACGCGAGACCGTTAAGAAGGAGGAACTTGGCAAGGCGTGGGATAACGATGCGGGGCTACTGGCACGATTTGATTTTTCGCAGGAGCAGAATCGGGTCGTTACAAACGTTTCGAAGCGGGGTCAGGCATTTTGTTCCGCCTTGACCATTGAGAATTGTGGCCGCGGTGAAGGGAGTATTTCCGGGAGTCGGGCAACGCGATTTTATGACAAGCAGAGTTGCGCGAAATTTACGCTCAATGCGAATTGCCGGAGTGTGACTTTGCTTGCCGATGTACGCATGGATCGTTCGGACAATTTCACAAATGTATTACTTGCGGACGAACGGTTTACGGAGGACGCGGGCCGGCTTTTGTGGCAGGTCTCGCCGCAAGAGGGCGTTATCCTGCATATATCACAAGGCCAAGGCAAAAAAGCCCTGTCCTATCCGCTTTCCCTGACGGGCCGCCAGATTCCCTATGGCAGTTGGACTCGACTTGCGGTCGTCCTCGACGCGGAAAAGAAGATGATTTATCACTATATTGATGGCGTTTTGTTCGGTCAGTTTAAATGGCGAGAGCCTGCTCCCATTCAGATTGGTGCCTGTATGATCGGGAACAACCTGATTGACGCGGGGCTAAATGACCGGTTTTTAAATGGTGCGGTGGAACAGTTTTGTATTTTTGACCGGCCAGTCCTGGGCCGCGAGATGCGAAACGAAGAGTCTGGTTTAGACAAACAAATTTTAACACAAGGAGAAGAACGATGAGAACACTGTGGAACAAGCTCGACAATGTTAAGAGGAGCGGGGAAGGTAGTTTAGTTACCCTTAAAAGAATTTTGGCTTTTACTCTGGTGGAACTGCTGGTGGTGATTGCGATTATAGGGATTTTAATTGCGTTGCTCCTGCCGGCGGTCCAGGCGGCGCGGGAAGCGGCGCGACGCATGCAGTGTACCAATAATATGAAACAGATTGGTATTGCCTTGCATGCGTATCATGATGTGTATCAGACGTTTCCTGCCGGAGCGACCGGAACGAGCGATTGGGGGAACTATCTCGGTTCGCACAACTGGCGTTTAACCATCTTGCCCTACGTTGAGCAGACGGCGATCTATTCACAAATCGATCAGAGCATGGGCGTGGCAACGCGCTATTTGGCGCCGGCGGTCGGGGGCGCGAATTCCTGGCCTGCCTCCTGCAATAAGGGTATTTTGTGCGATTTTGCCGTACCCGGTTTTTCCTGTCCCTCGGCGGAAGAATCGCCACTGACTCCCATTGATAATGTGACCTGCGAGCCGGGCTATACCGACAATGCTTCGAAAACGTCGGACGGAAAAGCTCATGGTCCGAGTCAGCGTGTGGATTACGTGGGAATTGCGGGTTCGCACGATGATACATTAGGACGAACCACCTATCAGTTTAAAAATGGTTACATGTCGACCCATGGTGTGTTGATTGTCAATGAATGGAAGAGTACGGCGGCTTTGACCGATGGCACGTCGAATACGTTTGTTATTGGTGAGCAGTCGGCGAAGGTTAAGCAATCGTCAACGGGCCTGAAAACCTGGCTTTGCGCTAACTTTAACGGTGCCTGGCACGGAATAGGCAAATACAAAATCGGGAAACGTCTTTCGCAGCAGGAGCCCGGCACGCACACAGCCTGTCTGGCAAGCGGTCTGACAACGGTGCGTTACCCGATTAACAGCACCTATGTTTTAGCAGCTGATCTTGATGGCGCAACGCAAACGACAGGTTCCAATACGCTCTTTACGTCGGAACATGCCGGCGGTGCGCAGTTCTGCCTTGGCGATGCATCGGTTCGTTTTGTCTCAGAAACGATAAAATTCGATACGTTAAAACAACTTTGCGTTTGTGATGATGGTTTTGTAACGGAACTGTAAAAGTTTTTTGATTTTTAGGAGCAATAAATGAAATCAGCAGTGTTGTCTGTTGTAGCTGCCGGCTTGATGGTTGCGATCGTAGCGGGATGTATTAAAGTCGTGCCCACGGGAACGGTGTCCGGGTCGGTGACCTATAAGGGGAAACCCATGACAGTGGGTACAGTGATTTTCTGTTCTCCGGACTCGGTAAATCGAGCGGGTGGAGAAATTGACAGTGAGGGAAAGTTTACGTTAACCGGGCCACTTCCGGCAGGGGAATACAAAGTGGGATTTGCCCAACCGTTTTTTGATGACCCGGTCGCCGCCCGGCCTCCGGAGTTAACCTCGCCGCTTCCTGCCAAGTATTTGGCCTATGAGACCAGTGGTTTGACCTTTACTGTCAAGAAGGGGGATAATACGGCTGATTTCAATCTGTGAGTGCGGACCTTGGTGGAGTTTTGTCAGGGACTTGTTCCGCGAGTCCCTGACAAAATGTAGCGTGTTTTTTAATTCTGTTTTGAAAGGTTTTTTTCATGAAATTGAGTTCTTTGTTGTTCGCGGCTCTTCTTGCAGCTGCGGGAATCGTCCAGGCACAGGAACAAGGGTTTAAAGTTGATCCGACGGAAGTCAAAAGTGGCTACGACCGCATTAAGTGCTGGACGCAGGCCGGAGCGGGAATTATTCCGGATTATGGGGCCATTCTTACCGCGCAGAAGGCTCTTATAGCCAAGAGTGACGATTATTTTACGATAAATCGTGCGGTAAGCAGAGATAACGGTGTGACGTGGACAGAATTTGTGCCCCAGGCTTCGTTTGAACGGCAGATCGATGACCGCGGTTGGGAGTATGTCCCGGCCGACAGTGCCCCGAAATGGCACGCGGCAAGCAAAAAGCTCCTGACGATGGGCCAGCGCATCTGGTATAAAGGCGAGGAAATCTGGCGTGAAAAAGTGGATAAGGAGGCCACGGAACAGGATCCAAGAGGATACGTTTCCAGTAACAGCTGGTATGGTGTTTATGATACGGAAACAGAGTCGTTCGGTACAATCAAATATTTGAGGGTGCCCAAGGAGAGCGCCGCAGTGACCGGACGTTTCGGCTGTGCGCAACGATGGGATTTACCGGACGGCGATATTCTTATTCCCGTTTATGCCAACGACCCGGAATATAAGGGATGCTATCAAATTATTGTTATGCGTTGCTCTTTCGATGGTAATGAGCTGGTGTACAAAGAGGAAGGAACGCCGGTCCGGTTAAATATTCCGCGCGGGTTTGCGGAGCCGCAGCTGGTCGGGTATAAAGGAAAATTTTATCTTTCGTTGCGCAACGATATTAAAGCCTATCTGGCTGTTAGTGACGATGGTATGACCTTTAGCAATCCTGTGCCTTGGACCTGGAAAGAGACAGGCGAGGAGATCGGCAGTTACAATACGCAGCAGCATTGGGCACGGGTGGGCGACCAGCTTCTGTTGGTCTATACAAGGCGTGGTGCGAATAACGACCATATTATCCGGAATCGGGCGCCCTTGTTTGTCGCGGTGTTTTGTCCGGAGAGCATGGCACTGGTTAAGGCAACGGAACAGATTGCCGTGCCGGAGCGTGGTGCCCCGCTGGGTAATTTTGGAGTTACACAGGTTTCGGACAAGGAGGCTTGGGTTATTGTGGCGGAGGATATGCAGTCGCCACGTTTTCCCGCGCCGGACCAATATTTGGATTGCGAGAAACATGGTTCCAATAATACGATTTGGCTGTCACGTCTGACCGTTGCGGAGTGACCGATTGGCATAGAGCTTGAGGAAAGGCAGGTTACTCAAGAGCGTATCCGGTGAGTTGGCGAGTTCGTCGAGCGTTATCCAGAGGAGTTCGGCGACTTCTCGCGGGTCTATGGACAGTGAGTCCGGGTGCGTGACCAGCCGCCCGAGGAACCAGTCGAGATGTACGCGCCACGGCGTTGTATTGGACCAGATTTTTTGCGTGACGGTCACGGTTCCGCCCACTTCTTCCCGGAACTCGCGAATGACTGCCTGGTCCGCGGACTCGCCCTGTTCGATACCGCCGCCTGGAAAGCAGAGGGCGCCCGGAGCGATAACGGATTCGGCACGCCTTATAACCAGATACCGCCGTTGATGGTCGGGGAGATATTCGTCATTCGGGTGCGCTACAGCGGCGACCACGCCATAGCGTACGATGGGACCAGGGTCGTCCTTGAACAGGGAAGCGAGGTCCGGCAGCGGCGTATCAGGCCCGTAAAGCCGGTCCCATTCTCGTTTGGTGTAAGGAATTGTCATGCCAGAGCATCGTCCTGAAACGATAAAATTGTTGTCCGTGATTATTTTATCTTTTTGAGGATTTCTTCCGCGACTTCAATGGCGTCGGCGGCGCGTGTGGCCGGTGCCTGAGAGGGGACCCCGCGCAAAATGGAATCAATGAAGTTTTTCAGTTCAAGTTCCAAGGCGTCGGTCGGGGCGTTATCGGTCGTGGTCGTTGTATACTGTTCTTTCATAAAGACCGGGGCAAGCGTAGCGCCTACGGCAGGCGAAATCTTTTCAGGGGAAAATTCCCGGCCAAGCACCGAGTTGCTCGCGAGTGTCTGGCAGGTTGTGCGGGTCTGGAAATCGATCTGCATTGTTCCTTGCGGCAGACGGACACGCATCATACGGGACGGGATCTGTTCAACGCGTGAGGCGTGAAGCTGGGCAATCGTCCCATTGGGGAACAGGAGCGAGGCCAGCGCGGTATCTTCATGGCCTCCGAGTTGGGTACATGCTCCGGCCATAATTTCGACAGGTTTCGTTCCGGTCAGCGACAGGACGAGTTCCAGGTCGTGAATCATAAGGTCGAGTACAACGCCAATGTCGGTACAGCGGAACGTATAGCCACTGGTCCGCGAGGCTTCTATAAAGGCTTGCTGTCCGCCACGCACGAGGTCGAGAAAGGGAGCGGCGGCGAGCCAGGCCGGGTTGTACTGCTCGACGTGTCCCGCCTGAAAAATGAGATTTTTTTCCCGCGCCAGTTGCGTAAGACGTCGCGCGTCGGCTGCCGTGGTCGCCAGCGGTTTTTCCATGAGCAGATGGCGTCCGGCGGCGAGAACCGCTTGTCCCAGTTCGAAGTGTGCCGTGGACAACGCCGCGCAAATACAGGCGTCGGAGTTGGCCAACAGCTGTTCAAGAGAGTCGCAAGGGACCGTACCGTTCTTCTCGGCCACGCGGACACGGTTCTCTTCCACGGGGTCATACACTCCGGCCAGGACAACTTCATTGTGGCCTGTTGCCTTGGCGGCATGAAAGCCTCCGAGTCGTCCGGCCCCAATAATACCGATTTTAACTTTATTCATGATTCTCTATTCATTATCGTCATTCATTGTCGTCTGTGCAATAGGTATCCGAGGCGAGCAGTTCGCGAACGACAGCCGCATTCTGCTCGTGGCCCGTGCGTGAAGCGAAGAAGTGACCTCGCCATCGGCAGCCTGCCAAGGCGAAATCGCCAATCATGTCGAGCACTTTGTGCCGCGCACATTCATTATCGAACAAAAGTTTATTGTCAACGGGTCCTGACTCGCTAAAGACCAGGACGTCTTTGGGCGAAACCCGAGAGCAGAGTCCGCGGTCGAGTAAAACCTGGGCCTCCTCTTGCAGCAGGAACGTGCGACATGCCATAATATTCTTCTCGAAAAGCTCGGGGGTAATGACAGATTCATATTCCTGGTTACCGATGGGGTGCGGACCCCGGCCCTGGTCGTAAACGAGTCGATACCCAAAAGAGGTTTCGTTCGCCGCGGACGGCTGAATACGAATGAAACTTTTTTCGTCACCGAAGACGTGTGCGGTGGTAATACGGCGTACGCGAGCGGGCACGTTTTGTTGTTGAATGCCCGCTTCTTTTAATGCGAAGAAGAAAGGACGACTGGAACCATCGCAGCCGGGCATTTCACTGGAGTCGACGACGACCTCACAGTTGTCAATTTCGGCAGCGGCCAAGGCAGCCATAACGTGCTCAATCATATCGACCGAAGCATCGTTGAGTACGAGACTCGACTGTCGCGGCTTCTTAATGCGAAAAGCCACGAGGGCCGGAATGGGAACGGAGTCGGGCAGGTCGCGTCGGAAGAAGCGTATGCCGGAACCGGGCGCCGCGGGTCGAAATTCGAGACGCGTATCGCGACCGGTCCAGAAGCCAAAGCCATCAACGCAGACGGAACGGGCAAGTGTCTGTTGGTTGGGTCGCATGGAAGATCACCTGGCAATGGGTGCGGCTGGATTGGCGGGCGCGGCGGCCGGCGCGTTCGGAGTCAATCCGCCACTGATATTACCGAGCGCGCCTCCTTTGGTCTTGGGCGTACCCACTTTTTGCGAGAGAGCTGCCAGAACGTCTTTGGTTATTTCGCATTCGTTCCGGTGCCAGATGACGACGTTACTGGTCATTTCCTGTATGAACTTTATTTCGTCGGAAACACTGTCGTTTGCGACTTTTACGCGCGGCAGAACAACAATAATGCCCTTTTGAGCTGCGACAACTTCAATGGCAGCGCGAACGTCTTGCAGGACCTGATATTGTAACTTGGCCATGTCGGCTTCCATGGATGATTGTTTCTCCTGGAACGCGGCTTCCGCCTGACGCACACGGTCTCGTATGGGGGCCAGATTCTGTTCATATTCATCGCTCCCTATCTTGAACGAGTCTTTTAGTTTGTCCATGTCGGCTTTGGCACTTTGCTGCACTTGTTGCATGGCGAGAGCCTCTTTCCGCAGAGAGTCCTGCAGCAAGGGTACCTGGTCCGCAATAATCGGATGCTGCTGTACCACGGCGGGCATATCGAGTATACCGACCAGAATCGGGGTATTCTGCGCCGAGGCAATTGAGGTCAAGGCCAAAAAGAGGGTTCCTGTCAATAAACCATATACAAACGTGTTCTTTTTCACTACTGTGTCTCCTTACTTGAAGTTTTCTCAAAAATGCCGGCCTTATTCCGGCTACTGGCGTTTTATTGTGCCTGATTTTCTCATTTGAGTAAAGGGCAATTTCGGAAATTTTCGAACTTTCTTGAAAATTTCGATTTTCCTCCCGTTTTGTTTATAAGAATAACAACGGTAAATAATATTGCGGCATTATATTGTATTATTGTGTTACATTTTAATGGCGAAAAGGAAATTTTTTTGATTTATTCCGGCCAGCCTCTGGACAACAAGTAAGGAAATCCTGTATAATAGTGGCTGTCCTGTGCCCTCAATGGTGCGTTTGGGGGGCGGAATGAACGACTGCGGCCTTCCGGGCTGATGTTCTGTTATTGGTCGAGTAAGCGAAAAGTAATCCAAAAGTAAAGATTTTCCCTGACTGAAAGGTGGCAAACAGGAATGCGAAGAAGAATCGAAGAGGTCTTGCTCATTCTGGGCATGATAATATTGGGCGTGGCGTGGACTGCGAGAGTTGAGTCGGCGGAGATTAAATACGAGAGTGATTTTTATTTGAGTCCGACGGACGAGGGGCGAACGGCGTGGTCCATTAAGCCAGGAGACGTTGTTTCGGGGCTTCTGGAGTGGCCGCGGGCACTGACGAGTTTCGGCGTGCGATGTCCGAGTTATGGTAATAATAAGGGGAATTTGCGTCTTTCGTTGTACAAATGGCGTGGGACTGTCGAGTCGACATGTTCTGCGGCTCCCGTAGCGAGCGCGACCTTTACCGATTTTCTGGATAACGATTTGCTTCGTTTGCGTTTTGAACGACAAAAGGCAGGCACCTGGTACTGGACGCTGGATGAGGCGACAGAAGAGGTAGGAGTCTGGCAGGGAAAAGAGTGGGAGGATTCGGTCAAGAGTCAGTCGTTTTTTAATGGCGAGCCGGTGGCCGGAAACTGGGACGTTATGGCAGGAGGTCTGACGCCGAGTCCGTATTCCGGAACGCTTGCGGACTACGAATCCCTTTACAAGGGCAAAGCGACGTGTCCGACGGAACCACGAGAGACGCACGCGATTGCCGCCTTGGACGTTGAGCCTGACACGTGGTCGGGCGTGGATGGTTTGGGGCGAGAGCTGCCGGGGCTGGATCAGACGGGGCCTGTGCGTAAAGACCGCCAGGTGGGAATGTTCTATTGGACGTGGCACGAAAAGATGGCCCGCGATGTGGACCGCCCCTATGACGTTTCGAAGATACTTGCGGAGCATCCGGAAGCGGCACAAGACGGTGAGCACGAGGCGTGGGGGGCCTATAATAAGCCGCACCACTGGGGCGAACCGCTTTTCGGCTACTATACAACGTTGGACCGCTGGGTCTTGCGTAAACACGCGCAAATGCTCGCCGCGGCAGGGGTGGATGTGGTCATCTTTGACTGTACGAACGGAACCTGGACCTGGATGGATTCGACTCTGGCGCTTCTGGAAACCTATGCACAGGCGAGAAAAGACGGGGTTAAAACGCCGAAAATCGCCTTTATGCTCCCGTTCTGGAATTTGGAATGGACGCGTACGGATCTGGTTCAGCTGTGGCGTGATATTTACCGGGATGGCCGATTTAAGGAATTGTGGTTCTACTGGCAGGGTCGGCCGCTGATCTACGGTCTGCCGGAGTCGCTTAAAGAACGAGGCGATGAAACGCCAGACGAGCGAGCGGAACTTAACGCGATACGCAAGTTTTTTTCATTTCGGCCCGGACAGCCGGCGTATACAGGCGGTCCGCGACGTGCGGATAACTGGAGCTGGCTGGAGGTTTTTCCGCAGAATGGATACGGGCAAAGGGCGGATGGCCAGTTCGATATGATTTGTGTTGGCGTTGCTCAAAATCATTCAAGTGGAAGTAGCGATGGGCATGTGGGACTGGCGGCCATGAACGATCGTAATGCGTTCGGTCGCGCTTATGTCGTCGGTGAGGAACCGGACCCGCGTCCAGACGCTTTCCTCTACGGCGGAAATTTTCAGCAGCAGTGGAATCGCGCTCTGGAACTGGATCCGGCGTTCGTTTTCGTGACCGGTTGGAACGAATGGATTGCCGGTCGCCATCCGGAATGGTGCGGGTTAAAGAACGCGTTTCCCGATGAGTACAATCCGGAATTCAGTCGCGATATTGAACCGTCACGTGGAATTCTTAAGGACCATTTTTATATGCAGCTCGTGGCTAATGTGCGGAAGTTCAAGGGGACCCGGCCAACACCTGTTGCCAGTGAGCCGGTTTCAATCGACGTTAATCGTGGTGCGGATGCGCCGGACCCATGGCATGCGGTTACGCCAGTCTTTCGTGACTGGACTGGCGATACCATGACGCGTAACTCGCCTGGCTACGGCGATACCCATTATCAGGACGCAACGGGACGGAACGATATTGTTCAGGCGCAAGTTACCCGGGATACAGAAAATTTGTATTTTCGTGTAGAGACTCGTGAACCGCTTACCCCGGCCACGGACGACAATTGGATGCCATTGTTTATTTCTGTTGCCGGACGAACAGAGACGGGCTGGGAGTCGTTTCAATATGTGGTTGGACGCGTAAGCGGCGAGGGACCGGTGGCTGTTGAAGAGTCGACCGGCGGCTGGAATTGGCGTGAGCTGGGCCGGGTCACACGGCGAATATCTGGTAACTGTCTGGAGCTTGCGATTCCGCGATCATTCCTTGATTTGCAGGGTCAAGAGCAATTTTCCATTCAGTTCAAATGGTCGGATAATGTTCCGACGGACGGCGATGTCCTGGAGTTCTACACGACCGGCGACGCGGCGCCCGACGGCCGCTTTACCTGGACTTATCGTGTTGAATAATTAACTACACATTTTTGTAACAGGGGAACTGAAATGCGATTAAAAGTTTTTTTGTGGGAAACGCTTCCTGTCCTGTTCGTATTGATTGCCTTATTGTGTACCAGCGCTAAAGGGGGCGAGATTACTGTTGTTGACAAAGGTGAGAGTAACTGGGTCATAGCAATTCCGGATGATGCGACGGAAGTTGAACAAACAGCGGCTGCGGAATTGCAAACGCATATAAAGGCCATATCAGGCTGTGAGCTATCGATTACAACGGAACATGAATTACAGTCAGGCGTACCCGCGTTTTATATCGGCGGGACGTCGCGAGGGCTCGCTGTCATGGCAGACGCCGGGGCTGTAACGCCGCTGCCATTCGATACCATTTTCATTCGTACTCTGCCCGAAGCGGTTATCCTGTCGGGGCACGAACGCCGCGGGGCTCTGTATGCTGTCTATACACTGCTCGAGGATACGCTCGGGTGCCGATGGTGGACGCCGGAGGAAACTTTTATCCCT
Source organism: Planctomycetia bacterium (assembly GCA_030539295.1). Classification (GTDB taxonomy): domain Bacteria; phylum Planctomycetota; class Planctomycetia; order Pirellulales; family Thermoguttaceae; genus JAUNBG01. The sequence goes on from JAUNSJ010000029.1 coordinate 29,127, forward strand.
AAAAGTGATACAATTTCCATCCCGGATGATGTGGCGATTAACTATGCGCCCAAGGTAATCTCACGCGAGGTTTACAATCACCGAGCCTGGGGCAATATCTATTCCGCTCGAAACAAAGGTAATGGCAGTAACGATGTGGCCCATGGCGGAAAAATTGAAATTATCAATTTTGTGCATTCTTTCTATCATTATATTTCACCGGACAAATATTTTGAAGACCATCCGGAATGGTTTAGCGAAATTGATGGTAAGAGAACGTATAACACGGCGCAACTGTGCCTGACAAACGAAGAAATGAGAGCGGAACTGATACAGAATCTGCTTGCCGATTTGCGTAAGTCACCCAATGCAAAATTTATTGACCTGAGTCAGAACGATTGGTATGGTTTTTGTACATGTGAAAAATGTCGTGCTGTTGACGAGGAGGAAGGGTCACAGTCCGGAACTCTGATACACTTTATCAATGCCGTTGCGGAAGCGGTGGAAAAAGAATTTCCTGACGTCTATGTCGAGACACTGGCCTATCAGTACACACGTAAGCCACCCCTACACGTCAAGCCGCGCGATAATGTACTGATTCGGCTTTGTTCCATTGAGTGTGATTTCTCACATTCGCTTGAGCATCCGGTAAATAAGGCCTTTGCGGAAGATTTGCGTGGCTGGCGTGCGATTGCCAAATCCCTGTTCATTTGGGATTATTTAACGGACTACCACGACTACACCGGAATCTTTCCCAACTATAATGTTATCGTGCCGAACCTTCGCTATTTTATCGATAGTGGCGCCATAGGAATTTTTAATGAATCAGAAGGCGAAGATTTCTGCGAATTGCGCAATTGGCTTTTGCATCATCTGATGTGGGACCCGTCGCAAAGTGAGGAAGAACTTTTTAACGACTTCTGTAACGGTTATTATGGTGAGGGTATGGCACCCCTGATTCGCGAATATCAAAAACTTTTGGCACAACGTGCCGCGGATTCCGGCGAACATATTGGATGTTTTGCCCCGGAAGTCCGAACCTGGCTGGATTACAAAACGCTGGTACAGGCAACGGATATTATGAATCGTGCCGGGGAGCTGGTTCAAAGCTCTTATGGTAAAGATTCCGCGGAGTATACGCGAATTTCCAAGGCTCGACTTGCGCTGGACCGGACCTGGCTTAAGTTTTACGATTTCTGGCGACTCACGTCAGCACAGGAAAATCTTGCGTGGACCGGACCGGACGACCCGGTTGCTGCCTGTTCCGATTTTATTGATCGCTGCCGTCTGCATAAAATTACACAATTGGCCATTGACTCAGGAACGGATTGGGAGCCACTTCTGCTTGAAAAAATTAAAATGCGTTATCTTAAACGAGAACATCTTGCTGAAATATGGCAAGACCTTCCGGCGGGTGAATCTGTTATTATTGACGATGCCTCTTTTGCTAATTATCTGGAAAAAGCCGAGCGGATTGAAGATGTGAATGCCTGGAATGGTCGGGCAACGAGTATGCCGACGGAGGTTGACTGGAATGTGAATTTCACACCTGCTCTTTCCGGTCCTTATCGGACTTTTGTTCGCCTGCGTTGCGACGCCAGTACGGATCAGGGCGATGCCATGTCATTTGGGGTTTACGATTGGAAGGCAAAGGTGGGGATTTTCACGAAGACTGTTACTGTGGAGGAGCTTCGCGGATCTGACTACAAATGGGTTGATTTTGGAACGATTGACTTTACCGTGGATGCCGGATTCTGGTTTGCGCATCGGCATGACCCGAATGTGAGTCGCGTTTTCGTCGACGTGATTGTTTTTATCAAACCGGAAGAAACCGCTGTCACGCCATAGCGGGCTGTGCAAATTAAACTTTATTAAAAGGTGAGGAATTAAAATGCATGAAGGCAATAAAGACAGGTCAAATTTCAATCCGTATGCGCCGCCGCAAGTTGAGGAAAGGCGGGTAGCGAGGCGTGTTAGAAAGCTGTCTCCGCGGCTGAGGGAGCTGTATAATCGTAATATGGAGTACGATTTGTACGCGATTGCGGAGACACTGGGTAAATTTCGCTGGTACGAACAGACGTGTTTAAAAGGGATTATTGTTGCGGGCATACTCTTTATTTTCACGGGCGTGTTTGGTCTGTTGGGCGTGACGAACAAGGTTTTCAATACGTGCGCGGCGGTTTCCGGTTGCCTCATGATCCTGGAGTTTATTGTCTTCATGTTTTGGCTGTATATACTCTGCATGCCGGCCGAATGGCGGCTTGTCAAGCGTATGAATGACCTGATGGATATGCATGTGCGTAATTTCAATCCGTTTGCTTTTGGCGATAACCAAAAGTATCTTGCCGAGGCACTCATAGAAAAGCACGGTTATGACCCGGGCGGTTTTTGGAGCGGTCCGGAGCTGTCGCAATTTTCGCACTTGCCAGGCGGGAGTTCGCGTGAGCATTTTTAACGAATGACTGATGAGGGGTGACCAGTTATGCCAGATCCACTTATGACGTTGTTCGTGGGCACGGTAACCGTAGTCGGTTGCATCGTAATTTTACGGGCGAACCCGTTTTTGGCCTTAATAGCAGGGGCGTTGCTTGTGAGTTTTTGCTGCGGCGTGGAGGAGGTCGGCGCCGCGGCCTGGACGGAGCCGGTGCATCGTGTGCTGGATGCGTTTGGCATAATGGCAGGGAAAATAGGTCTGCTTTTGGTTATGGGTTCGATTATCGGAAGGTGCATGGCCGAAAGCGGCGCCGCGGACCGGCTTGTGCGGCAGATTTGTCGGCTCGTCGGTCGCAAGCGACTTGCAGGGGCACTCATGGGAAGTGGCTTTTTGCTCTCAATTCCCGTATTTTACGATGCGACATTTTATCTCCTGCTTCCCTTGGCAAAATCGATTTACCGGATAACACAAAAAAATTATATTTTGTATTTGCTCGCTATTGGCTTTGGCGCGACGCTCTCCCACACTCTTGTCCCCCCGACTCCCGGCCCTCTTATCGTCGCGGAGACAATGAAAATTTCCGTAGGGACCATGATTCTCTTTGGTGTTATTGTCGGTTCGTGCATGATTCCCTTTGCACTGGCGATTGCCGCTCTCATGAACTGGTTTATGCCGCATCCGAAGCTGCTGCCCGGCGCCGTTGAGAATGGTGCGGACGACGGAATTTCTTTCGACGAATTTGTCTTTGGCACCGGGAATGATACGGTGATACCTTCATTTGGCGTTGCCGTTTTACCGGTTGCGGTGCCGGCTCTGCTCATTGCATGCCGTTCGATTGTCGGAGCAATGATGGAAAACGGTCGTTTGCTTTTTGCGGAACATGCAACGTTAATTCATCTGCTATCACTGCTGGGTGAGCCAACCGTGGCACTTTCGCTCGGAGCCGTAATTGCCGTTGCGACGCTTGCGGCAGTGCGTCGCTTGAGTTTTCGCGACGTTGAGACTGCGTTGGAACCGGCGCTGGTCAGTGCCGGCATGATCATATTAATTACATCGGCAGGCGGTGCCTTTGGTGCCATGTTGAGAGAGTCGGGCATAGGCCCGCGTTTACAGGAGTTGACCGGCGCGTGCGGCTCGGCCTCGGGCGTGTTTCTTTTGATCCTGGCTTTTGCCACCAGTGCCATGATCAAGACGGCGCAAGGGTCGAGTACAACGGCCATGATAACCGCCTCGGGGATATTTTCGGCGATGAATCTTGGCGTGAATGAACTTGGCTTTCATCCGGGGTATCTCGCGGTCACTATTGGCATTGGTTCCTGTGTTACCGGCTGGATGAACGATAGCGGATTTTGCATATTTTCGCGAATGAGTGGTGTGCGGGAAGTGGACGCTCTTAAGACGTGGACTGTTGGTCTGGCTTTGCTCGGGGCTTCCGGACTGCTTGTCGTACTCGTTTTAAGTCAGCTTTTCCCCATGACGAACTTATAAGAAACGAACGAATACAATATTATGAAATGAACCGAAACGATGCGGATGCGAATGGAGATGATCCGGGGCACCGGTTTACTGGACCGGACATGAGTCGGGTTTGAGTGTGAGAAGTTGATAATGAACGTTGGACGTTTGATAATGAGGTCGTACGAGTATCGCTAAGCGTCGTGCGAGCAAAACAAAAGGGACTAAGTTTCCAAAATACAGGAAACTCATTCCAATATGATGATTGAAAATCTGACTTTTCATGCTATACTTGGGTTGTATTCAATAAACCGTGTTTGCTATCTAAAACACAGCGCGTGTATTTGTAAGCACGGTACAATACGACAGCAAAGAAATGAGTTTTCGCAAGGGAGAAGAACACGATGCAAAAGACTATTTTTGTGCCGATCATTATGGTCATTTGGACAATCAGCGTAATTTCATTCGCGATGAAGACTGGAGCGGAAGAGTCGCGAGAGGTACAATCGGATTTCCGAACTCGCGTACAAGAGGATTGGGCACGTCAGGAATCTCATCTCGACCGAACGATTGCCTCTGCGTCAGCGACAACGGATCTGATCAGCCGACTCGAGAGATTGACGGTCTGTCTGGAAGAGGAGGCCTTGGTTGAGCCGGAGAAATTAAATCTGCTGAAGGAAAAGATAAGCAGTACGAAGGCACTAGACCTGGAGAAGATGAGTGAATCGGAACTTTTCGACAGTTACTGCGAACTGCGGTGGCTTGCAAGGGATATTATTTTTTCAAATGAACTGATGAAGGATACGCCGCTTGTCTTTATGAAAGGGAACCGGTTTGGATTTCAAATTCTGCAAGAGTATCTCTCCTACTACGCGCGAAAGGCGAACATTCATGGCGGTGGTCTTTTTATATTAGAGGATCCCGGACACTCGTTTGAAACGCGAAGTCTTACAGAAAAATTTCCGCGTGGTGTTTTTTCTACGCCAAACCTGTCGTACGATGGTAAGACGCTCTATTTTTCTTTTGCCGATTTTTCCAAGGTCCAGGATGTCAATGCACCGGTATTGACCGCGTTTGACCTGCGTAACAAGGGAGAAGCGAAAGATATTCAGAATTATTTAAAAGAGGAAGAAGGTAAATATCATATTTTCAAACTGGACCTGACCAGTGGCGAAACAGTTCAGCTGACCAACGGTCCGTACGATGATTTCGACGCGAATCTTTTGCCCGACAATACGCTGGTTTTTCTTTCGACACGACGAGGTGGGTTCGCGCGATGCAATCAATCGTGGGAACCGATTACCGTCGCGACACTATACCAACGGAAGCAGGATGGAACCATAAAGTGTTTATCCTGGCATGAAACGAACGAATGGACGCCTTCTGTTCTGTATGACGGTCGTATCGTATACACACGTTGGGATTATGTTGACCGCAGCGCGTCTCGATATCAGGGATTATGGCTAACGAATCCGGATGGAACGGGCGCGGTTTCGCTCTTTGGCAATTATACCGAGGATATATGCGCATGCATACAACCGGAACCGGTTCCGAATTCTAAAAAGATTATGTTTGTGGCCACGGGTCATCATTTGGCGGTAGGTGGTTCTCTTGTGCTGCTCGACCCGACAAAGGTTAAGTACGATCCGAAAACCGGGTTTGACCTCTTTGATTCACTGGAGCGAATCACACCGGAAATTGCGTTTCCCGAAACGAAACTGGAAGGAGGCGGACCGAATGATTATCATATTCCAGAGCAGTATTACTACGGACCTTACCCGCTTTCGGAGGATTTTTATCTGGTCTCCTACAGTCATGAGATGTGCGGTGGCTACTTGCCTACCCACGGTAATTTAACGCCGGAAACCGTAGGTTCGGGAAAACTTGGACTGTACTATCGAGACCGGTTTGGCAATTTGGAACTTATGTATGACGACGCGGAATACAGCTGTCGTTATCCACTTCTGATGAAGGATCGGGAGGTCCCCGCGGAAATTCCCTCGCAGTTGGCAGACGAAAGTAGCGATTCAGGAACGTTTACACTTTTTAACGTAAATGAATCTTTATGGCCGTTTCCGTCGAATCGAAAAATAAAAGAATTGCGTATTTATCAGATTCTGCCGAAATTTCCTTCGCACATAGGCCACAACCCGCAGGTAGGGCATGATTTTGCGGGTAATGCCCGACTCTTTCTCGGTACCGTTCCTGTAGAAGAGGATGGAAGTGCCTATTTTACAGCGCCGGCTCGCAAGCCGCTTTATTTTCAGGCGGTGGATGAACAAGGCAAAGCGGTACAAACCATGTTGAGTGAAGTTTATTTGCAGCCGGGCGAAAACAGAGGATGTGTCGGTTGCCATGAGCAGGCTCAAACAACATTTCCGAACGCGTCTGACAGGATTATGGCCCCATTGCGTGCGCCCTCGAACATGACTCCGGGTCCGGAAGGAACGAATCCGTTCAGCTATCCCATTTTGGTCCAGCCGATTCTGGATCGTGCCTGTATCGCGTGTCATAATGATCGCGAGGGCAGCGTGAAGCCTTCTCTGGCCGGTGATAATAATGGGCATTTCAGTGTGTCGTACAATAATTTAAAGCCGTATCTTCGTTGGTACGAATGGATAGACGCAACGATACGACGGACGGTTTCTTTGCCGGGCGAATGTGGTGCTGACATGAGTCGGTTGACTTCCATTTTGGAAGATGAACACCATAAGGGTAAGATGGAATTATCGGAGCAGGATCGACGAACCCTCTATTTCTGGCTCGACAGTAACATTCCATTTTACGGAGTATACGACGAAGCGGTCCAACGCGAACAGCAAGCGGGGCGCGCGGTCCCGGTTCCGGAATTGCAATAAGCCTGCAAGGCGGCATGACATTTCACGCGGCTGACACGTTCGATACATTTTTTGTGTATGACGGAGGCCGCATGTTATTTCAGGTAGTCGGTTGTGCATGTAATGGCTCCACTGTTCGCCGAGGGCGAGTTCCGATATTCACTCATTGTAAGCCCATAGGCATTTTTGAAGACCAGTCCGAGATAGCTGCCGGAACTGAAGCCGCTCATTTCGGAGATTTCCGCGACCGATAAGTCGGTGGTCAGCAGGAGAGAGCAGACACGTTGCAGGCGGACACGTATAAGTTCCTGAAGAATGGTGTGTTCGGTTGCGGCGAGGAATCGAAGTTCGAGAGTACGGCGTGAGACGTCGAGCGAATCGGCAATTTCCTGGATGCACATCGGTTTGCCGGCATTGATCCAGATAAAATCGAGTGCCTTTGAAACGAGAGAATCGCAGCAGAGACGTGAGTCGGTGGACCTGCGGGATATGACCGCTTTGGGTCCGTAGGTGAGTGTGGTGCTTTTACGTGTTTGACGCTTCATAAGCCGGTCGAGTAATTCCGCCGCCTGAAATCCGATTTCCTCCGTATCCATGAGAATGCTGGAGAGCGCCGGATAGCATGCTTCGCAGAGGAGTTCGTCGTTATCGACGCCAAGCACAATGACTTCATGCGGAACGTTGATACTGGCGCGGCGGCATGCGTTGATGATTTGACGCCCTACGACATCCATGGCGGCGAAAATCCCGATCGGTTTTGGCAGGGTACGCAGCCAGTGCACAAGTTCATTTTGAGCTCGTGCAATATCATCAGTATATCGGGAGCCAGTGTAGGTATGACAGGACATACCTGATCTTTGCAGCGTGCTTTCGAACGTTAAACGTCGGTCTTCTGACCACTGCTTGCGAAAGGTTTCGCCCACATAGGCAAAATGTTCCAGGCCATGTTCCATAAGGTAGTTCGCCGCCACGCAACCAACGGCGACGGAATCGCATTTGATTGTACTGTATTGGCCGAGCGGGGTGGGTAACTCGGCGGTATCGTTCGAGTCAAAGAGAACGGCGTGCATTTTTGTCCCTGCAAGGAGTTTGTGAACATCGGACATGGCGGTTGTCCCGATAACACCATTGATGTCGCGTTTGGAAATGGTCAAGGGGCGATACTCATCGCGTCGGCCTTCGAACAGGTGGATACTCCACGGGTTATTGATACGGACGTATCGCAAGATGCCCCGTAGAAAATCGCGATTCGTTTTGATGGCCGTTTCGAGAAAAATGACTACCTGTGGTATCTGTTTAATAAGGCGTGACATATGATTGGACTCCGGTGTTAAATAGGTATCGCAGTGGCACCCACTTCTTTTAGTGTACCTTGCGAAAGATTCTTGTCAAGAGCTGCTTTAACAGGTTACAAAAACTTACGAATTTATTTATAACATATTACAGTGTAGGAATTTACAATAATTATGGTGTGATTTTATTGCGCGTATCTTATATTGAAATTGCGCAATTTTCGCTTGACTCCCGATTCGCGTTGTGTTAGAATGGCATGTGTGAATCGTTTGTAACAATTTCCAGAACGTCCTGAAAACGAGGAGAGAAATTATGCGAAAAGAAAATGTTGTGCACATTCTTGTAACGATGGTGTCTGTGTTCGTATTTAGCGTTGCCTGTTATGGGCAAGTGAGCGGTCAGGTTCCAGACCAGGTGCCGCCGCAGATTTTGGACCAACTCACGCGTGAGACGCTCAACGAGGCGGAGCTGCAGGGTGAAATCGGACGCCGTATTCATGAGTTGATTTACAAGAATTTCATGGTGGTCGACCTGGACCGGGACTGGCTGAATTATTTTTGCAACCGCCGCGCGAGGTCAGACGCCGAGGGCTGGGTCTATTACGGGATTGGAAAAGTCGTTGATGCCGGAAGTCTGTTTGAACAATACACCGGCGACAAGGCCGTGGCGGACCGCACGCAATATATTGTCGACCGGTTGCGTCAATCGCGTGACCCGGACGGTTATGTAGGATTTTGGCGTGTCGAGCCTGGTAATCTTCAGGAGTACATAAACTGGACACTTCACGAACAGGAGTATCTTATTCTTGGCCTGGTGAATCATTATCGAATTACAGGCGACGAGAAATCTTTGGAGGACGCCAAGGCCGTGGCTGCTTATGTCATGCGAACATTTCCCACGGAGGAGAATGGCTTCTATGATGCCAGTAAGATATGCACCGCCGGACTGCCGGAAGGTTTTCTTGAACTGTATCGGGTCACCGGAGATACAAATTACAAGGAGTTTGCGGCAAACGTTAAACACGGATCCGTAGGGGGTGAAATCAAGTGCGATTCACTGCGGCATTGGCGTCAGAAGCTGGAGGAACCACCGGCACATGTCTATGTCTGGACGGCTCGTGCCTATTCTCAAACACTGCTCTATCGGTATGACGGCGATAAGACTCTGCTGGAAATGCCCTATTATCTGAAACGCGAACTTTTGGAAAAGGGACGCGGTGGACTGCTCGTAACCGGATCCTGTTCCGAAGGTGAACATTTTACGTACAATCAGAACGGTCAAGGTAATATTGGTGAATCTTGTGTTACCGCGTATATGATTCGGCTTATGGATAGTCTTTTACGACTTGAAGGCAATTTGAAATATGGCGACCTGATTGAACGCACAATGTATAATGCCTTGTTCGCGGCGATGGACCCTGCCGGTCGGCGTTTGCGTTACTTTACCCCGTTTACGGGCGAACGTTTTTACGATGGGCGTGATACCTTTTGCTGTTGCGGTAACTTTCGGCGTGCCATGGCCGAGTTACCTCAAAAGGTCTATTATCGTGGGGCAAACGACGCGATTGCCCTGAACCTGTTTACGGCGTCGAATAAGACGTTTGACGTCCGGGGCCAGGCCGTAACGGTGCGGCAGGAGACCGATTATCCGAATTCGGGTAACGTTACGATTACCTTCTCGACCCAGAGCCCGATTGACTTTCCTTTCCGCTTCCGTGTACCGCGATGGTGCAATGAGGTAACCGTGGCATTAAATAGTGAAGAGCCGATTCAGGTCAAGCCGGAAGATTGTGAAAAAGGATATTACGAGATAACACGTTGCTGGCAGGAAGGGGATACGGTGCGTCTGTCGATGCCAATGCCGTGGCGGTTTATTCGTGGTCGCGAAACGCAGCAGGGACGCGTCGCGCTGATGCGAGGTCCGATCGTCTGGTGTCTTTCAAAAAAACAGAATGAAACTCTTTTGAATGCTGTTGGTGATGCCCGCCTTCTTGAACTGGACCCGACCCGTATCGGCGAACCGGAACTCGACGCGACCGTTCGTCCGGACGGGCGCAAAGTAACAGCCCGAATGAGACGAACCGACCAGCCGCAAAGCGAGTGGACAGACGTTGTGTTAACGGAATTTCCGGACCCGGACGGAGTCGAAATTTATTTTCCGCTTGCTTCGGAACCGGAGTCGTCGATTCCTGTTGTAGAGGATGAACTGTTTGAATCGTTTGAATGATGAGCCAGACAGAGCGGAAGTTCCTCCTGCTTGCAAATCCAACCGCGGCAGAGGGGACTTCCGCAGTGGCAGGGAATAGCAGCCAGCCAATCCCAGGCATAATCTATGGTGAGTTCCTCATTCTGCGTCACCGGTCGTCGGGTATGGAGCCAGAGTTCATACACTTTTTCGCAATTGTCTTCATTGGTAATTTCCCACTCAATAAGTTCGCAATTCGGGTCGCATGAATGGTTCACGAAACGATAAGGAGCGTCGGGCTCTATAGCACCGTCCATAAAAGCCATGCAATATTCGGACCGCCATCCGTGCGGCTTGAGCGTACCGTGGATGCGACCGACCGGCTGTCCTCTTTTAAACGAAACGGCGGCGAAAAGGCCGGTGCCTCGGTCCGGAGTTGCGGCGGAATAGACGCAATCGAATTTCGGACGGCGACGCAGACGCGGTGGCTTAGGCTCTCGATTGCACTTTGCTTGTTGTTCTGTTTGTGACATGACTGTTACTGCCTGTAATCTTTTTGGAACAAGGGTTTATTTTAGAACCCGGTCGCATTCTTTAATCGCCACTGTCGCGGACTGAAGCCGGTCATTTCGCGAAATGAGACGCTGAAATAATTTTCATCTTCGAATCCGCAACGTCGGGCGATTTCAAGGCGTGACAGATTTGTTTCGGTCAGGAGAACTTTTGCCCGATCGATTTTCGCTGTTGTTATGATTTCGTGCATACCGCGTCCGAGTGAATTTTGAAATTTTCGTTGCAGCGTACTGCGTGACAGGCACATGCGTCGCACGAGTTCCTCAACGGAGAGTCCGCGGGACGCGTACCGCCTGATAATCGAGAGGGCTTCGGCGACGACCGGGTCGCTTGAGGCGAGAACTTCCGTACTGCCACGGTGGATCAGACGAACAGGAGGAATTCTCTTTTGCTCCCAGGAAACGGATTCGCCTTTCATAAGCCGGTCGAGGAGCGCCGCTGCTGTATAGCCTATCGCTTTGGCATTGGGGACAATACTGGATAAGGGCGGGTCGCACAAGTCGCAAATAATGTCTTCGTCGTCGACGCCCAGGACGGAGATCTGTTCCGGAACGAGAATTCGGGCAGCGTGACAAGCGTCGAGTACGGAGAGCGCGCGAAAGTCGTTACAGGCAAAGAGTCCAACAGGGCGTGGCAGTGATTTGAGCCAGCGGGCAAGATGCTCCCGTTCATTTTCCCACGCGGTTCGATAGTAACGTTGGGAAGAATGGGGCGTGGAGGGATCGTTTGTTACCGGAGGGCACCGATTCAAACGCGCCACGTCCAACGGATTCTCGTGAGAGTCTTTCCCGCTTGGCAAAGTGAAAGAGGAACAGGAGCCGCCGCGTCGTTGTACCTGTTGACTAAAAGCGAGGCCACGCTGGTCCGACCAGAGAAAACCCGGGTATCCGACGAACGCGAAATGCTTTAGTCCGAGTTCGAAAAAATGTTCTGCCGCAAGCTCGCCTATTGCACTGTTGTCGTTGACAACGGAAGGAACACCGTGAGACGCCACCGTTTCATTCAAATCGACAAACGGCACGCCCAAGCCACGCACCAGGCGGATTTGCTCTTCCGTTACCAGCCGGGAGAGGATACCACTGCCATGCCAATTGCTAATCCAGTCGGAAAGAGAATCGTACATTGACCGAGGCTCCACATAGACGGTCCACGGTTCATTCTCACGCATGTACTGCCCTATCCCACCAAGCAGTTTGCGTCCGAAGGTTGTGGACGTCTCGACAAAGAGCACAACTCGCGGTGATATGGGAATCTGTTCCATCGAAATGATTTCCGCCTTTGACACTTCCTCACGAGTGGGCATCCCTGGCACGTCACGCGGCGCCGGGAACAGGAGTCTTGTTAGCAAAAAATACGACAATAATCACTTCTGCTTGCCACCCGCGTAAGTGGAACTCGCAGATTTTGGTTATTATTATGCATTATACCCTTGCGGTGGCCGCATGTCAACCGAGGTAAATAGTACAAAGAAGAATGAGAAAACTCTTTTTTTCCTCTCGCGAATCATTCCCAAAGAGAGGTTCTCTGCTATAATAGAGATATAAATGACTGTCGTGGGCAGTACGAATAAGACAGTTTTCGAGAGTCTGAAAGCAGGAGGAAGGTTATTATTATGTCGTTTGTGGAAAAAACAGCCGAAAAAGAATTTTTTTGTAATTTAATCAAAACCCCGAGTCCTTCGGGCTTTGAAGAGAATATCCAGGAGGTCGTGCGGGGCTACGTTGCGCCGTTTGCGGACCGAGTCGAGACGGATGTGCATGGCAACGTCATAGCGGTGCGGAACCCGGAGTCGCCCTTTCGCATTATGTTGGCGGGGCATTGCGACCAAATAGGCTTCATCATCAGTCATATCGACCCGGAAGGATTTGTGTACATACTTCCGCTGGGAGGGTGGGACCCTTCCGTTATTTTGGGAACTCCGGTGACCGTTTGGAGTCACAAAGGTCCGCTTGCCGGCGTTATTGGCCGCAAGCCGATCCACCTTTTAAACGAAGACGAGCGCAAGAAAGTAGCGCGCATTCAGGACCTGTGGCTCGATATTGGCGCCAGTTCCAGGGAAGATGCGGAAAAACATGTCGCCGTTGGCGACGTTATTACCGTGCTACTGGAAGCGAAACCTCTTTTAAATGAACTGGTTACGGCTCCGGCTACCGACGATAAGGCCGGCGTTTGGGTCGTTATGGAAGCGTTGCGACGCATTGACCCGAATAAGCTCAAGGTTGGGGTCTACGCCGTTTCCACGGTACAGGAGGAAGTGGGCCTGCGCGGTTCGAAAACGAGTGCCTTTGGCATCAATCCGAACGTCGGTATTGCCGTTGACGTTACGCATGCCACCGACTGCCCCAATATAGACAAGAAGCAGAATGGCGATATCAAACTTGGCAGCGGTCCGGTCATCGCGATTGGTCCGAATCTGAACAATCTGTTAGGGCGTGAGCTGTTTGATTTGGCCTTGAGTCATAGTATCCCGGTACAGCCTGGTGTCGAGGAGCGTATAACCGGTACGGATGCCGCGTCGATTCAGGTCACCGGAGCGGGCGTGGCGACGGGTCTGCTCTCTATCCCGAATCGTTACATGCACACGCCGATCGAGATTGTCAGTTGGAGCGATATGAGCGCCGCGGCCGATCTCCTGGCTCGCTACTGTGAATCGGTTAGTCCGGACGCCAGCTATATCCCGCGTCCGATTTTGAAATTATCGTGAGCTTCGGCCGTTCAAGAATCATGATGCCGTTCCCATCGCAAGCAGAGCCGAGTCCCAAGACCGCCAGACGTTCCGAAGCGTCTGGCGTGGTCGATGCGCAGCATTTGCCCGTGGCGTCGGAGCCTTGTACGCTCCGGGATGCCACGGGCAAACGTGGTCGCTCGCCTGTTGCCCAGTGGTTTCTGTCGCCTGCTTTCTTTGGCTTTTTGTGCTCTGTGCTCGCCGAACTGCTCTACAGCGGTTCCTACTTCTTCCTGCGCGCTCTTACCAACGAACAGGTGAGTTCCGACTGGACGCTCATGATTAAAGAGTCGGTTACGGTTGCTTTTTCCTTACCGCTTATCCTCTGGCTTATTGTGCGTGGCAAGTTCATTCTACCCTCACGCAACGTGATTCTTACCATACTCTTCGGTGCCCTATGCGTGCAACTGCTTGGCGCTCGTTTTCATCTCTGGTCGTTTGCGGTGATCGGTATGGTTTTGACCATGCCGTTTGTACAAACGTTTCAGATTTTGGCCACGTCCGTTCTTGGAACCGCGGTGTTGCGAGAGCGTATGAATTTGCTCAAGATAGTAACCATGCTGGTCCTGATTCTTGCCGTTTTCCTGCTGGCGGCCAGTCAGCTTGTTCCAAATGACCGCGCCGGAGTTGAGGCCGGGGCACTGTCGAACCTGCAGAATGCGGTCTCCGGCTCCCGAATTGGACTTGGTATCCTCATGACACTTCTGACCGGTCTGGGCTATGCCGCGTTCATTCTGATTTTACGTGTTGTTCTCAAGGAGAACCGAACGCGGGACGAGCAGGGTCGTGAGCGGGTTTCTACGCCTTTGGTTATGTTCCTGGTCTGTGCGGTTGGCGTTGTTGTGGGCGGCTCTGGTTTGTTTTTGGCCCGCGGGCTGGACGGGTTCCGTAATATTTCTCATACATGTTTAGGCTACGCACTGGCCTCGGGCGTCCTGAACTATTTCGCGTTCTATTTACGTAATATTGGTATACGCTATATAAGTGCGTCGGTAGTTTCCTTTGTTTCCATTATACAGATTCTTACCTTGACGGTTGTGGGGATTTTCGTGTATCACGAAACGGCAAACGCCCTGGTTTGGGCCGGCCTGTCGCTGTCAATGCTTGGCGTTATCCTGACCGGTTATGGCGTGCAGGAAGAAAACAAGTGACGGGTGCGTGCCAAATCGGGTTGCGATCATAGACAAAATACCACGCAATGAGCAAACTAAGTTGATTGTCGAGCGTGAGGTCACACCCTCCTCACAGAGCCCGACTCAGTAACGACGAAAATGTAAGTTCCCCAGGTACACGATCTCCTCGTAAACCCACGCCCTGTAAGGGCAGCACAGGCGTGAATGTTGTGAGGGATGATGTGCGAGTGTGGGCAAGATGATGTGTGTTTTTTTTCGTGGGGAGGACTTTTGAAAAGTAATTGACTCCGCTCTGATTCACGTTATAATAGAGTAGTCGTTCGACTGCCCTCATAAGGCCGAACCTGGTTTGCCTGGTTCCTTGGCACTAACGTGAAATCGGGGGTATTAAATCGCGCGGTGGAAAGTGTCAACAGACCGCTTGTAGGCTATTTTTTCCGGAGAGGAGCAGGAATAATGTCGACCCCAATGAATGTTACACGGAGAGGTTTTCTTTCTTCCGCCGCCGTTGTTGCCGCAGAATTGCTATCGCCTGTCTTTGCCGACGAAACCAATAATGCCGCAGAAAATCCCAAGACCCCGGTCTGGGACGGTTCGCTCAAGGCCATACGGTTTAAGTTCGACGTGACCCCGCCTGTCGGAGCACAAATTGCCTTTAGTAAAAATGAACGGACGGACGCGCCCATTTACGTCTCCGGCGCGGTAATCGACGATGGTGTGACCCGCGTTGTCTGGTGCTCCTGTGATTTCCTTTACATTATCGGATCCGCATACGACCTGTGGCGAGAGAAGCTGGCCGAGGTGGCTCAGGTCCCAGTCGATCATGTATTTCTCCATTCGGTGCATCAGCACGACAGTATTCGCGTTTCACTGGCCGACGATGTTTGTCCCGTTCCGGACGACGACTGCTGTCTCCCGATCGACGAAACGTGGCAGACTTCGACTCTCGATGCGATTACCGGACAGCTCCGAACGCTCGTGGCCGGAAGTTGGACGCCTATTTCGCAGGTCATGACCGCGGAGCGCCGCGTCTCCGGGCTGGCCGCCAATCGCATGGCTTTTGACAAAAATGGTAAGATGCACTGGCGCGGCGGTATGTGCACTGACCCTGTGGCCCAATCGCTCCCGACAGGTTTAATTGACCCTTTTCTTCGGACTATCTGCCTGACCTCCAGGGACGACCACCAGCCCTTCATTGCCTTTCACTTTTATGCAACGCATCCGCAGTCTGCTTATCGTCGCAAAATGGTGGGGCCTGACGTGCCTGGCTTTGCAGTACACTACGCGGAGGAACATACACAAAATTGCGTGCATGTTTATTTCAATGGGTGCGGGGCCAATCTTTCGTTCGGTAAGTATAACCCGTCCGGCGACGCGCACGCAATCGAACTGCTTGGGACACGACTCGGTACAGCCATCGTGGAAAACATGAAGGTCCTTACCCCGACCAGGTCCGGCCCGATTACGCTCGCACATGCCCCTGTCTTGGTCCCGATCGACTGGTCTCGAATCGAACGCCGCGACCCGGACTCGCTCGCTCTGGTCAAGCGCGTCTTGCCTCAACGTCAAACGTCGCATATTTCTCTTGCCAGTCTTGGTCCGGACGTCCATTTTCTCTCCTTTGGACTCGGAGAACTTTGTATTGAATATCAGCTCTACGCGCAGTCGATTGTTCCGGAGTCTTTTTTGGCTACGGCCGCCTATTCCGACTGCTACTATCAATACATGCACGTTGGCGAGATGATAAAGAAACAGATTGGAGAAGGGGCACCCGGCTCCTGCTGGGCACTTCCGGAAATTGAGACGGTTTTGCACGAGGCGATTCGCAACGTACTTGCAGAAATTTAGTTCATGCCCAACAGTGCCTTCTGTGGTGGCGCGACACGAGCCCTCCTGCTAAAAGAACGCGTGTTACGCCTCCTGCTCGGGCATGCTTTCGTCGTCGTCCCCGGGCACAGACGCGTCCGAAGTCCACTCGCCGGGCAAGCCTTGCCCCGCTGGTTCGAGCGACAGCCAAGGCGCGAGATAATCATCGAGTGACGTTGCCGTTTCCAGTTCGTCCCAGGCGGTCAAGTAGGGTTCCCAGCTCGGATCTTCGTCGCAGCGTTCGATCATCCAGGCATGCGTCTCGTCCACAAGTTCCGCTTCCCGGGCAGCGGAAATTTTACCACAAATCAGCATGGTACGCAGAAAAACAAAGTACGTATCCAAAACGTCAAACCGGCAATATTCATGGATTTGACGCAATTGTCCTGCCAGAAAGAGGTCTTGAACCATATCGCCTTTCGTATCGACTTTCCCGGGTTTTTTCGCCAGTTTCGACGCTATATTGAGTCCGGCGTGAAAATGGGCCGCCCCTGTATTCGTGAGATAGTCACACAAATCAAGGTGTTGGTTACAGTTAAATCGATTACGCGGCTGGTCATACGCTTTGGCACCATAGGCAAACCATTCGGGGACAGGAATACTGTAGCGGTAGGCCGTCAGTTCAAGCAGAGGCAAATCGAATCCTCGACCGTTAAACGTCACAAGGGTCGGACGTTTATAATGCAACCAGCCGGCCCAGAATTTCTGGCAGACCCGGCCCGGCCCCCCATCTTCCGCACCGAGTACTTTGACGTCCGCAAGCGAAAAATCTCCTCGTATCTTCGCCAGTGCCAGTGAAATGGGCACTTGATACGTATACGGAATGAAGTCCGTCCCCTTTTCTTTCATGAGTTCATCCCGATACAGCCGCAACGCGTGCAAGGGGTCGATCTCTTCGCCCGCATGACGAATTTTTGCGATTAGCAATGGGTCGGCAACGCTTTCTATATCGAAAACAAGGAAACGAATTTCATCCTGACCGGAACTCATACGACACCTGACTTTTGAAAAACTCTGTATTTATAGAATAAAACAACAGGAAAATCCTCCCTCATCGTTTTCAAACTCGAACTCATTATACCATAAAGACCGCTCTTTGTCCAGAGAGGTAAACAGGGCACGCTCGACACCGGGTGCGCGCCAAATTTTGGGAGGTTCTAAAAAACACCAGAAAAGCGAATTCA
>JAUNSJ010000062.1 GCA_030539295.1 Planctomycetia bacterium
GCAATGATGGGTAAATGGCGAATCCGTTGCACATCGACAGAGCAAGTTAACCTTGCTGGGACGGGACCCGCGAGGAGGGCTTGGTCTGTCGCTCGACAATCAACTTAGTTTGCTCATTACGTGTAATTTGTCTATTATCGCAACTCGATTTGGCTCGCACCCAACACGCTGGTTCCCGACTGCTCACGTTCCCGACTGCTTGCCAGGTCGGGAACCAGCAATAACGAAAGCGGAACTCCATCACCGCCAATCCACGATGGATTCGCCATTCACCCGTCACCGCCATTCCGCGGCGGCCGGCGTCCCCGACTGCTCGCAGGTCAGGAATAAGACAATACCCCCCCCAAACAGATTTCCACCACACGCCGCTCCCCCGCGCCAGCGCGACCGATTTTGAAGCGGACCCCTGCGCTCCTCAGCGAACTCCGCGTGCCACATAATCCCTTGAAATAGCAAAGGTTACAGAATTTATCTCCCATCTCGAACGTCCTCTCAAACCACGGGTTAATTTTTTATCACGCAGGGGTACGCGGGGGTACGCAGTTATTACTGGCACCCGCCCTGCTCGCGGGCCCGGAAAAATTTGGAAAAAATGGTCGAAAAAAGAAAATAAGGGTTGACAGAAAAACCAATGTAGGTTATCATTTACAATTGTAGTCGATAGACCATATCTGTCGGCGTTAAAAAAGGACAAGAGGAATGAAGAATCCAACAATAACGGAAGCGGAATGGGAAGTCATGAATGTTTTATGGTCGGAGGGCCCTTCCCCGACGAGGAAGATTCATGCGAGCCTGTCGCGTCGAAAACAATGGGCGATTAACACGGTCAAAACCCTTCTCCTTCGACTGGTGCACAAGGGAGCTGTGGATTACGACCAGATAGGGAATTCGTATCTGTACAAGGCCAGCGTCTCGCGTGAGTCGATGACCAAGCGGGAAGTGAAGGAGTTTGTAGATCGCGTCTTTGACGGTTCGTTTTCGCCCTTTTTGGCTCATTTCGTCGCTAACGAGAATTTTACCGACGAGGAGTTTGATCAAATGCAGCAGTTGATCTCGGAACGGCGTAAACAGAGTGGCAGCCGCAAAGGCCACGAATGACGACGGGTTCCGCGCATCCCCGCCGTCCTGGCATGGCGACTGCCCGCTTGGTAAGAGGTCCGGTCGCCGGTAGAGAAAATGGATATAATCACGCGTAACGGAGCAAGAGAAAGAGAATCGCACAGGAAAGGAAACAATGACCATGGCGGAAAAACTATTGTTGTGGCTGTTGATAACAAGTATACAGATGGGCGTTCTGACACTCGTCGTATCGATTGCGGTCCGGCTGAGCAGTCGTCTGTCAGCGGAAGTCCGATATCTTTTGTTCTTTCTGATCTTTGTCAAAGTTCTGATTCCGCCGTCGTGGACCGGTTCCTGGACGATAAGTCGATGGTGCATTGATCCGATTCTGGTTCAGAGCAGTATTTACTGGTCAGAGGAATCCGGCACGGTTCCGGTAACGGAAGCGATTTCGGAGGAGCAGTTTGAGGAAAGGACGACCAATCGTGGCACGGGTTACGTCTGTTCCGCCCACCGTCATAGTCCGGACGAGGCCACGCTACTTCAGAGACATGAGCTTGCTCGCAACGGGTATTTTCTTCCCTTACTCTTTTTGTGGATAACGAATCCTGCGTTTCTTTTCACCGTTTGGCTGATCGGTTTTTTGCTATGCTGGGGTTATTTTCTGTGGAACTACAGTCTGATTCTGAATCAATTGGGGTCATCGGAGCGTGTCACACGAGGCCGGTTACATCGGAAGGTGCGTTGCCTGAGTGTCCAGCTTGGCCTGCGTCGGAGTCCCGCGTTAATGATTTCTCGTTCGGCGCGTTTTCCCTTCGTTGTTGGCCTGTTTCGGTCAACGGTCGTTCTCCCGACTGGCCTGGCAGATGGTACATGCAGTGAAGCGACGTTGGAAAATGCGCTATTGCATGAGCTGACGCATTTTAAGCGATGGGATATTCAGGCCGTTTGGTTCGCCATGTTCGTCCAGTCGATTTTTTGGTTTCATCCTTTGTTGTGGTGGGCAGGTCAGCGACTGTGCCACTGGCGGGAGTTGGCCTGTGACGAAACGTCTTTGAACAGCCAACGCACATCGCCATTAGACTACGCGCAAACCCTGCTGGACACGTTGCGAATCAGTCGTGGCAAGACAGGTCAGACCGGCCCGTCGCTCGGCATACTGGAAAGGAACTCGCAACTGCAGTATCGATTTGAACTCATTATGAATTATCAGGAGCATCCGCGTCGCTTCAATTGGCGTGAGCTCGCTTTGCTGGTTGTGTTCGTTGCCTTGATTTTTCCCATGGGGACCTTTTCCCTGTCGCACGAAAAGAGTGCCGACGCCAGCGTGTCCCAAAGTATTCTCTCGACTCCTTTTGAATTTAAGATTATGGCCTCGTACAGCGACCTGACGGAGCATGAGGTAATCGAGGAAGCCCTGCGTCAAGAGGGCGTCACCACGATCCGGATGGCGACGCCTTGCGGGCGGGGTCAGGCGGTAATCGGAGCATCCTGGACGCCGATTACCGACTCCTACTATCGCCAAATTCGCAATAATGACGACTTCGTTTTCCGACGCGCTACGCGTCCCTCGCCGCAGTCGACGATGGAAATTCTGGTCCTTGATTTTGATCAGGAGCATGAGATTGATCTGTCTTGTATGACGCGTCTGGAAGAAAAAATCAATCCGGGCCATCGCAATGAGATTCTATTTACCTTGAACGAACGTGGAGGTAAACAAATGCAGCGACTGACCGGCATGTACGTTCCGAAAGACGGGTTATCTGCCCGACGTTACATGGCGGGGGTCCGGAGCGGGGTCGTTCACTTCGGGGTCGCCATAGTCGACCAGTTCGAACGCGACGGGAGTATCTGTTTTGAAGATACTTCCGAATGAAGTAAAATATTAACAAGCATCAACCTTTTGCCAAAAACAATTTTTTCGAAATAAGTTGACTCTTATCGTGGTTCCCGTTGCACGAGCCGGAGCCGAGTGGGTCCCTTGTACTGCGACATCGCTAAGTCAAGCGGAGCCGATACGACACAACGGGAATGTATTACAGAGAGACGGCCATGCCCGAAGGCATGCGCCTCGTTACCGGAACCTAGAAGCACAGGGAGAATGAAAATGAGAAGAAACAGAAGAAGCATCGGTCGCCGTGGATTTACTCTGGTTGAGTTACTGGTGGTCATAGCGATCATTGGAATTTTGATTGCGTTGCTCCTGCCGGCGGTGCAGTCGGCGCGAGAAGCGGCGCGTCGCATGCAGTGCACCAACAACTTAAAGCAGGTGTCGCTGGCCATGCACAATTATCACGACGCGTACAATTCGTTCCCATCGCGGTGCGGGCTTTACAATGTGCCAAGCTCAACGGCTGCACGTTGTGCTTTCTCGGCACTACTGTTCATTCTGCCCTATATGGAGTACAGCAGTGCTTACGATGCCATTTTAAGGGACGCGCGGACGTTTTATGACGCGAAGGGCTGGGTAACTCCGGGCGCCGATGCCATTGCGGCTCTGGGTGAGGTCATGATACCGGCGTACCAATGTCCTTCTGACGGGAACGTCACGATGAAGACCGATGACGACTCTTCGCAGTATAAGGCCAATATAGCATTGTGCGTGGCGGATATTGTCCATGATTACGAATACACAGCGTCCCTATCAGGCGGGACGAATGCATTTTTCAGTAATTCCGCTTTATTGAATCGCAGTCTCTTTATTGCATTTGCCTGGCACGATACGGCGGCTGTCCTGGATGGCACTTCGAATACGATTTTTGCCAGTGAAATTGTAACCTCGTTGACCTCGAGCAGTACGAACCCTCCGCAGACGATTAAAGGTGGAACGGCCGTTGTCTCGGGAATATGCACGAGCAGTAATCCGAAACGACTTGTCCCGAGTCTCTGTGTTGCCGTAAAGAATGGGAATTATTACGCCTCGGGCGCGACCCGCAGTATTCGTGGACACCGCTGGGCAAACGGGAGTACGTGGGTCCAGGGCTTTAATACGGCCATGCCGCCCAACGGCCCCAGTTGCCTGCGGGCCAGTTCCAGCTGGGGATTCATGTCCGCGTCCAGTCATCATGCAGGGGGTGTTAATGCCGCTTACTGCGACGGCTCCGTGCGCTTTATATCCGATACGATTGATTGCGGAGATCTGTCGGCCGGGGTAACCTACAGTCTGGGCCAGTACTTTAGTGAACCGAGTCCGTTTGGCGTTTGGGGCGCCCTCGGGTCCCTGAACGGCGGTGAAACGGTTACGCTTTAAAACGGCAAAGAGTCTTTCTTCCGTTTCGTATTTTTTATACTGCATCCGTCACTGACGTGCCAGCGGTTTGGCAGGAGTACCGGCCCCGGCCTGCCTGTCCGCATACCGTGGCACGTCATGTGAATCGAGGCAGGGCCACCTTATTATCAGGAAAAGTGAAACTCATGACACCACAACAAGGACAGTGGACAAGACGCGGCATAATCCTGCTCACGCTTGTCTCGCTACTGCTCGTAAACGAAGGATGTGGACGGAAGAAGAGACCGAACGGCCTGCCCGACCTTCGTCCCTGTAAAATTACTGTAACGCAGAATGGTCAGCCGGCAGAAGGCGTCTTGGTCATGCTGGCGCCCGTTGAGGGCGGGACGTGCCCCTGGGCCGTGACCGGGCACACCGACGCTAACGGGACCGCTGTGATTATGACCCACGGTGAATATCGGGGAGCGCCCGAAGGCCATTACAAGATCTTCCTGTCAAAACAGGTTATTGAAGGTTGCGATCCGGCGTCCATGGAGCGTCCGTCCGCAAAAAATCCCATGTACATTTACACGACCATCGAACCGCAGTACACGAGTCTTGACACAACGCCACTAACCGTCCAGGTAGGGCGGCGCGGGGCGCGAACGACCTGTGACGTGGGACCTGCTGTCCACGAACTGCTCGAAAAAATCACCACCGGCCCCTAAGAACGAGGAGAAGAAAAGTGACAAAACAGACGACAAGAAGCAATCGAAGAACCTTCCTTAAGCAGGGAATGGCTCTGGCCGGCGCCAGCTTTATTCCCAGTTTCCTGCCTCCACGTACCCGCGCGGCACACGAGCTGCCGCCGAGCGACCGACTTCGCCTCGCTTTCATTGGCGTTGGAAATATGGGCCGCCCGGACGCCGTACAGTTCACCTCTCTTCTGGACGTCGCGGCCATTTGCGATGTGGATTCCGATTACGGGTTGGCTCGCACTCTGGCCACCAAAAGAGTAGGCATTCACCGTGGCGATGAACTGATCCCACCTGACACATACAAACATTATCAGGAGATTCTCGACCGCGACGATATTGATATCGTCGGAATTGCAACTCCGGATCATTGGCATGTAAAAATCGCAATCGAAGCGCTCATGGCCGGTAAACATGTCTTCTGTCAAAAGCCGCTCACGCTCACTCTGGAGGAAAATCAGCTGATCCGAACTGCCTGTGAAAAA
Organism: Planctomycetia bacterium; assembly: GCA_030539295.1. Lineage (GTDB taxonomy): Bacteria > Planctomycetota > Planctomycetia > Pirellulales > Thermoguttaceae > JAUNBG01. Next base: position 5,508 of record JAUNSJ010000062.1, read on the forward strand.
TATCATCAGCAGGTTTTCCAGGTCGGAACGCAGCAACGAAGTATGAAGGGACTCTTCGCCACGGCCGCGCTCATGGTTCGTAAAGGCATGCTCGGTACAATACGACGGGTCGTCTGCGATGTTACCGGTAATCCGCTCATTTCAGGACCCATACCCGAGGCGAAAGTCCCCCAGTCGCTCGATTGGGAACTCTGGTCCGGACAGACACCAATATTCCCCTATCGGGCGACAGAAGAGATGAAAAACGGACGCCCACTCATGGCACGTGGTAATTTCTTTTTTCGCTATTTTTACGAGTACGCCGGTGGCAATATAACCGACTGGGGCGCGCATCACGTCGACGCGGCTCTTTGGGCACTCGACCGGCAAGCCCCCGATTCCGGACCCGTTTCCATAGACGGCAGTAAATCCATACTCCCCGTTCCGTTTAAAGATGGATATCCTCAGGTCAGTAACGAATACAACGTATCAAACGAGTTCAACGTTGTTGCCAAGTTCGCCGACGGGCTGGAACTTAATCTGGTCAATCATTCGGACGCCACTAATGGAATCTTGTTCGAAGGGGATCAGGGCCGCATTCACGTTAATCGCGGGCGAATAAAAGGCAAACCGTACGAAGACAAACTCCATGAGTCGCTAACCGAATCTGATTTCGAAGAACTTTATAAAGGCAAACCCTTTGAAAGTCACAAGGAGAATTTCATTCGCGTTATCCGGGAAGGGGGAGTGCCGGTATCGGACGTTTTTTCGAATCTGCCTTCGGTGGAAATATGTCATTTAAGCAATATATCCATACGTCTGCAGCGTCCGATTACGTGGGACCCGGTCGCAAAACAGATTACCGGCGACGAACAGGCGGCGTCCTTTCAATCGCGAGAGCGGCGTCAGGGCTACGACATTCCGCAGGTATAACTGCCGAGTCATTGCATTTTTTTTGTAGGACCGATGGGTCTGTTGTCGCTAACGTTGAACATGTAAAGAAGAGGAGTACGATATGTTTTTTAAGCCGTTTTTTGTCCTGTTGGCTGCTCTGACAGGAATCTGCTTCCTGCCCCGAACAGGCCACGCCGCAGAAGACGAGTCCCGCTCAAAGGAGGTACAAGTTGCGTTTAATGCAAGTTGCAACGTATCGCCCAATGACAGCTGGCTTGCCTTTGAAGGGAATCCAGCTTGCAAGAAGAACAAAAAAATCGTTCTCATTTCAGGAGACGAGGAATACCGGTCGGAAGAAGAACTTACACAACTTGCCGGCATCCTTTCCCTGCGGCACGGGTTCGATACCGTTGTCCTCTTTGCAATCGACCCGCGTACAGGTTATGTTGACCCGACAAGGCACGACAACATACCCGGCCTGTCGAATCTGCGCGACGCCGATCTGGTCATTCTGTCGATAAAGGTCAAGACCCTCCCGGACGATCAACTCGTCTTCTTCCTGGACTACTTGCGTCGCGGCGGACCCATTCTCGCATTACGCACGGCTACGCACGCGTTTCGCTATCCGGAAGAAAGTCCGTACAACTGGCTCTCCTTCCGCTACGAAGGCGAGCGCGCCGACTGGCATGGAGGGTTCGGCCGAAAGATTCTGGGCGAAACCTGGGTAGCGCATCATGCACATCAGCGAGTCAACGCAACCCGAGCCGTCATCACACCGCAAGGCCAACGCCATCCGGTACTGCAAGGCGTAGGCGATATCGTTGTTCCGACCGACCTCTATTCCGTGCGATTGCCCATGTCGGACGATTGCACTGTCCTGTGTCAGGGCCTGGCACTCGAAACCATGTCGCCTGACAGTCCACCACTTCCCGGCCCCGTTAACGACCCGAAAATGCCGCTGGTCTGGACTAAACCGTACTCCTTCGACGACGGACCAGAAGGCAGAACTTTAACGACGACGATGGGATCCGCTGAAGATTTACTGCAGCCTGGCTTTCGACGCCTGCTGGTCAATGCGGCCTATTGGCTTACCGGCATGACCGCTCCGGAAAACCTCGTTGCCGATACGGTTGGTCAATATCGACCTTCCCGCTATGCCTTTGGTGGGCACAAGAAAGACATGCGTCCCATCTCTTTGATCGACACGACTACCGACTAACCTTGGGAAAAAGCGAGGATTGTATGAAAAAGCAAGTCAACTTGCGGGGACTTCTTGCGCCCCTTCTGCTCGTTCTGGCAGTGCTGACAGGAGTCCCGTCCTGGTCCTCCGGCGAGCAGAACGCGGAGAATTCCCTTGACGAACCGACCCTTCACAAGAGGCAACTGTGGCCCCAGTCGATTCGCAATTCGCAAGGCACCGTGCTGTGCCTGATTCCAGCAGGCGAATTTACCATGGGATTCACAAATTCGCAAAATGGGAACGAAGCGAACTCGGATTATCCGGCGCACATCGTTCGACTTTCTCAACCGTTCTATATGGCGCGCTACGAACTTACAGTCGCGGAATACCGTAAGTTTACCAGCTCCGTCGGGTATAAGACCATAGCGGAAGTACAAGGGTGGTCACGCGGCTTCATTGCCGACCGCTGCACCTGGGGGCATGTAGAAAACCTCTCCTGGCTCGACCCGGGCTTTCATCAGGAAGACACGCACCCGGTGGTCTGTATAAATTGGTTCGAGGCCATCGCGTACGTCGACTGGCTCAATACGCAGGAGCAACCGACGACGCCTTCCGGTCGCAAAATGAAATATGTCTTGCCCTCGGAAGCCCAGTGGGAATATGCCTGTCGCGGGCAAACGGCAACTTCGTACTCCTGGGGCGACCTCGCAGACGACGGCCTGACCCGAGTGAATGGGCGTGACGCCGGCGGCGGGCCTGATAACACCATATGGTCCGACACCTTTTCCTTCCGCGACGGTTTTACGGTAACAGCCCCGGTCGGGTCCTTCCCACCGAATTCGTATGGGCTTTGCGACATGCACGGCAATGTGTCCGAATGGTGCAACGACTGGTATGACCCGAATTATTACAGAGTCGCACCCCGCGACGACCCGCAAGGGCCCCAAGAAGGCTCTCTACGCGTCGACCGGGGCGGCGGCTGGTACAGTTCCCCTTACGGTTGCACCAGCTTCTATCGTGGCAAGCTCGCTCCAGAGCAACGAAGTGCCAACTTAGGACTACGCATCGCCCTGGTCCTCGACGAACCCTATTAAAACCCGCTTGAAAACGGAGGGCGAAGCCTACTGCAACCCGCTTGAAAACGGAGGCCCAGCACCGCCAATCTGCAACGGATTTGCCATTTACCCCTCATCGCCAAGAACCGGCGGCCTGTAAGGCCAGCATATCATAGCCCGGGGTAAGGAGAAATACAACGTATTTCGACGTTCCCCGGGTCTATGATGTCCTCATAAACCCCGCCCTGTAAGGGCAGCACAGGGCCGGTCACCTCCGAACCCGGGCACGGCCCGCCTCCGCGTCCCCCTGCGAACCCTGCGCGCTAAAAAATAATGTGTCCATTGGAGAGAGCATTTGAGGTCGGGTACAGTATTTATAACCTATTCTATTTTCAGGATTTATATATCACGCAGGGTTCGCGGGGGACCGCAGAGGTCCGATTCAAAATCGGTCGCGCTGACGCGGCTATGCGACTGGTCGTGGGAACCTGTTTTTATGCTGCCCTTACAGGGCGATGTTCATTTTCTGCCGCAAACCCGGGGCGTTGGTCGCTGCGCTCCCTTGCCCCGGGCTATGATGTGCTGGCCTT
>JAUNSJ010000030.1 GCA_030539295.1 Planctomycetia bacterium
GAATCCTCATAATCAGAATCGTCCAAGTCGGAATCTTCATCTCCCTCCTCTTCCGTCTCCTTGTCGATGGAAAATTCTTCCATTTCTTCGCGTTCGTCGCGATCTGGTTCCGGCGAGGAGAAAACTTCCGACCAGCTACTGACCGGGGTAAGGCTCCCGGCAGCCAAGTCCTCTTCCTTCAGATCGTCGTTGTCCGGATTCTCTTCGTTATCCGTGTCGCTCTCGTCGGTGTCACTGTCGTCGGTGTCGGCCGGGGTATCGAATTCTTCAGATTCCGGTTCATTGGGCGACAGCGGCACTGGCGGTGCCGTGATGAGTTCCCCGGACAGTTCCACCTTGATCACCGGGTCCGGAGGCCCGACTTTTGAGGCGATACTAATGGGCGGGTCCGTCGTTAGCTTGGCAGCGTCCGCGTCCAATTGGACTTCCGGGACAAAGACGGCGTCCGTTCCGAGTTCCGACTTATCGCTGACCGGTATAGGAATGACTTCCGACTGATTTCCGTCCGACGCATCCGCAACCACGGTCACGCCCGGGGCCGAGAGGACGTCATTTTCACCTACCGTAAAGAGCGTTTTCGTCCGCACAACCGGAGGCAGGAAGACCGGCTCACCCTGCTCCGATTCCGTAAACAAGTCGTTTACCGTTACGGACTCCGCACTGATTCGCTCAAGAACTTTCTCCTCACTGGGGGTCGGCGGCGCTGCCTGTTGCGCGAGTAATTCCTCCCGGGCCGCTTTCTTAACCGCAGGGGGCAGAATCACTTTAAACTGTTTCTTCTTGTCTTTTTTACCGGGCAGTACGTAGACCGGAGTGTCCAGATTCAAAAAGATTTTGCATATATGCTCATGGCAGGTAAACAGAAAGATCTGCCGCCCTGCCTTGGCGAACCGATGGAGCAGTTTGGCCGCGGCCAAAGCACGTCGGTTATCAAAATTAACGAGGACATCGTCCAGAATAAGCGGTAGGGAGATCCCGTGTTTTTCGAACGTGGTCGTCAGGGCAAGCCGTATGGCAATGAACAACTGCTCCCGGGTCCCACGGGAAAGGTCAGCCACGTCCATCGTTGTTCCGTCTGCGGCGTCGACGTAGAGAGTATCCTCGCCCAGCGGGGTCCAGATTTTCACATACTGCCGGTCAGTAAGAATGCGGAGGAAATCAGACGCTTCCCGCAACGTCTCCGGCTGCCGTTCTTTTTCATACGCTTTCCGAATCTCCTCCATGACAAGAGAAGCCACAGCCCGCGACTGCCACAGTTTCGTTACATTCGCAATGCGCTGGTCCACAGACGCCCGTTCAAATTGAATTCGAAGTGATTGCTTCTTACTACCGAGTACCTTCATCTGCTCGTCGAGGCGTCCGGAATATTCCAGTTTGTCACGCAGGTCCGAATTAAGAGCCTCCAGTCGCTCCGCCAGATTCGTCTGCAATTCGGCAAGAGCACTTCGCGTCTCCGGCTCGTCCAGAATTTTTCCAATGACCGACTCTTCGCAAAAGCCGCCAATTCCGGTCGCAATTCGTTCCGTAAGTCCTGACAACTGCTGCTTTTTATTCGTAAAAAGTTCGTATCGCGCCGCAAGGTCAATAAGTTCCTGCTCACTCTTGGCACCATAAGTAGCGAGGAATTCGGACCATTCCTGACGTTCCTTACGCTCCTGGAATCGCAGTTTCTTACGCTGTCGAAAAACATTTTCGATCTGGTTCTCGTAGTCCTTGTACTGCTTCTCACGCTCGCGAAGGGCCGTGAGCGATTCGCCCAGCAGTTCAATAACGCGTTCCGGCGATTTATAATGGATCAGGGACGACTTCCCGGCGACGGAATACTGCCACCCCTCGGTGACCTCGACCATACCCCGCTTGATTTCCGGATGTTGAAAATCGGCATCGACCAGAACACGGTCGAGATGGTCCAGTATGCTTCTCTTCTCACGACGGCACAGTTCCAGCTGCGCCCGCATTGTGGCCACCTGCTGCCGAAGATTCTCGGCAATATCAACGCGTTCAAAAAGGCCATGCACCTGCGAGGGACGCACATTCTTCGGAAGCCCTGCATGTCGCAGCCAGCGGTTCCATTCTTGACGCGCCTTCCGATAGCCGTCCAGACTCTTCTCCGAACGCTTTTGTAAAAGCTGGACATGATGATTTGTCTCTTTCCACTGCGAGTCCAGCGGCAAAAGCTTTTCGAACCAGACCAGGTCCGCTTGCGCCTTCTGCAGACGAATATCGATCGCCTGACCCGGCGCGGGAAAGCGCGCGTCAATCGTCTGCGCTTCCTGCTTCGCCTGTTCCAGCTGCTTAAGCAGAACCCCCAACTGACGCTGATTCTCTTCCAGAAGACCGTAGTTCTTCTTCTCAACGGTGGCTTTGTAGACGCCACTGGCAATGGCCAAAAGCAGACCGAGGATCCCTATACTGATATCGGCGGTCTTCCCGAAAAGCGTAAAGGCAAACAGGAGAGAACCGACCAGGACGCCGGCACCAACGGCCAATAGCGGCAAACCGGACAGGGAAAGCCCCGCTTTGAGTTCTGCATTTTTGAATTCCAGCTCTTTACGAATCTGGCCCAGTTCACCCAGTCGTCGCGCCAGGTCGAAACGTCTCCTCAACGCCGTAACCAGTTCGCCTGTCTTCTCAAGAGCTTCCGTAAGATTACGTTGCCCTCGTGAGGTCAGGCCGTTCTCCAACTTCTCCGAGATAATGCGCAAGCGTTCGTTCGCCTGGTCCAACTGCTCACCAATGCGGTTCTTTTGCTTGCGGCTTCTGGCTATAGCCCGGGCCGGTACGCGGTAGTCCTCGACTTCCCGCAAAACGTCCTGCACTGCCAGAACCGTCTCTTGCTCACCCGACTTCTCGCCCTCCGACCGTTCTTCCGGAACGCCGGATAAGAAGGCATCAATGGCCTTTTGTGTCAGGAAAAGCTTGCCATTCTTGGCGCCTTTGAGCCGAAGTTCCTCGCCCGAAAGTTCTTCTTCCAGCGCATTGAGCCGCGTAACCAGAGCACTCTCTTCCTCCGAGAGTGTGTCCAGCTTCGGTCGTTCTTCCAGAAGAAGCTCAATTCGGGGCGCCGCCTGACGCAGAGCCGGGTCGATCGCCAATTGCTCCTGCTTGCGACGAAGGTCCAAATATTGGTTCTTCAAGGACTCCAGCGTGGTCCGCGTCCCCTTAATATCGGCTTGATACATATCCGAATGGGTCAAAGCCTCTGGCAAAACTTCGGTGACCTGACCCATGGCGACGATTTCATGGTGAAGTTCATGCCGCTGGTCCCAGAGATTGCCCAGAGCGGATGAAATTTCATAGACCCGCTTCTGCCACAGGCTCCGCTCAATCTTGTCGCGTATCTGGCGCAGACTCTCTTGCGTCGTTCGCTGTTCGCCGAGCAAGCGTCCGTATTCCCGAAGATTACTTCCCGCTTCCAGCGAGCGTTGTGCCAGAGCGTCACGCCGGGCAAGCAGAGAGTCCAAAATGGCCGGCGTGCCCTTGGCGTCAAAGATTTCGTTCCGTTCGTCCACAATCTGGCGTAAAATGGCAACCAGAGAAACGCGGTCAACACCAACGCTCAACCGATAAAGCATTTGCGCCGCGTCCGTCTCGTCAAGAGAACTTAAACGCTGAAGTTCATCCAGGCCAATTGCGAAGACATTATTAAAGGTAGCCTCGTCCACGTTGGCGACAAGAGTCTTAACAAAATAATCGCTCAAGCGGGCCCCGTCGGGACCGGTAACAATAAGCGATTCGGCAATTCCTTTGCCCGGAATGGGATAGAAGCGACCACTCCAACTGGCCAGGCCGCCGGTAGCAATAAATCCGGATTTTGCCTCAAGAGCGGTCTGCTGGTCGTAGAGCGATGTATGCCGCTCAATATACCGTCGGGCAAGACGATGCCGACCTACTTCCGAATCGACGCCAAGAGCGCCGCCCACCCAGTTATTCTGCCCTGACGCGCCCGCAACCGGAGCCGGCACAATACTCTTGGCCTTTTGAGCCGCTTCTGACCGCTCTTCCGGCGTACCCGTCTGCAAAACCATTTGTATATAACGGATTCGCTCGTCGCTGGCGCAGCCGTACAAGCTGCTCCTTATAAATTGCATGAGAGTCGTCTTGCCCGCTTCGTTCGGCCCGTAAAAAACATTCAGTCCCTTACTGACACGCGGCAAACGAAGATGGTCCCAAATTCCAAATCGTTCGATTTCCAAAGACGTAATTTTCACGAGAGACTCTCCTTTCCCTCTTTTGAGAGCAGAAAACTGCGACGCTCCTGTATGAGTGCCATATTGACCCGAGCGGGGTGCGACTTCTGACTGCTGACCGGAGTTGACTCGTCGCCTGACAGGAGTTCCATGCCGAGCATGGCCGCCTCTTGAAGAGCCTCGGTCCGCAGTTCATTGAGCCGGCGGCGACGCTGCTCCACAAGAACCTTGTCCGCTTGCCCGGAACGCGTGTACTCCAAGATCTCCTGACTCAATGATAAGTACGAAATGATCGAAGGAACCTCTGGCCGAAACGTACGTATCTGCTCACCCGAGAGGAGCGCGGCGTTATCGGAATCAACCTCACTGGCACTTCGACGCACCTGGTCCGCCTTGAGCTCTTCCAGCTTCCGCCGTCGGTAGATGTACTCCAGGAGTTCTTCCGGAAAGAAGTTCTCAACTTTCAAAGGCTCATCCGGATTCTCCTGATAATAATGGAGCATACGCAGATAGTCACCAAGAATCGTCTCCTGGTCATAATAATCGCTTGACAGCGAGTCGGGCAGACAGGGCCGGATATCAACCGAATAGACCACAGGTTCCGATTTGGCGAAGTCACTCCGCAGGTCACGCAGCAGGGACGAGGCCAAATTCTCGTAGCGTAACTCCTCGGTCGTTCGGGCAACGGCGTCGAACTGCCAGGAGACAAAGGTCAGGAGGTCAGAACCGGTGTCTCGAAGGGCTTTGCAACGTGCCTGCATTTCCGTAAGCATTTCTTCTTCCGCGAGAAGCTCACGCATGACTACACGTTCATTGACCCAGCGGACAGGCGAAATCTTGAGCAGGTCGACCTTCGCCTGGCCGTATTCGTTCACTTCGACCAGCGAGGCACCATAATCACCCAAGTCGCGCGGCGACCGCGGCATCGTCGCGCCTGGATAATGGATGGTAATCGGCCCACGCGAGAGAAACTCCCGCTTATGTTCGCCCCCCAAGGCCCAATACGCGATTCCATCGTTCCGCACATTCTCCAGCATAACGCGACCGTAAAGCACGCCGATGGAATACAAGCCGTCGGGGTCCCGCAGAAATTCGCCCGGACGAACACCCGACCCCTGCTTGCCCAAACTCGTACCCAGAATGCGTGCCGTGGGTATCCCGTCCCGCTCGTAGATAATCTCCTCAAGCTTGCCAACCGGGAAGCGGTGCACATTCTCCGGAAACTGGAACGTTGCCGGAATCTCGTCTGGACGATCGGCCTTGCCACCGGCCCAATAGACGGTTATCCCTTCTTTTCGCAGTTTCTCAAACTCATCAATGAGAAAGAGAAGACCATACGGACCGGTCAATGTTGCGTCAAGGACGTCGCCAGCCAGGATAATAAAGTCGACTTTCTCCACAGATGCCTGCTGAAAGAGCCGCCGGGCCGCCGCAAAGGGTGCCTCGAGAATCTTTTCCTCAAGATAATCCGGATAATCAGTCAAGCCAGCCGGCGGCAGTTCCAGGTGCAGGTCTGCCGCATGGATAAATCGAAACGGTTGTGTCGTCATAATATAAACCAATAAAACAAAGGTGTCCGTTATACCGAAATCCGCTCGCCCCTCTGCCGTTTCCAGCCACCTTTGATGAATAGCCGAAACAGGAGAGCAAGAAACAACGAGCCTGTAGTATAAAACACTAAAAATCAAATAGCCGGGGCGTTTTTGACTTCTGTTACCAGAACGCGCATCCTACCCCGACTCCTTGACTCTATACAGGATTCCCTAGATAAAATCTTAAAAGATAAAAGGAGAATAGTCAAGATACATTGATTGTAATAATTGTATAATTTTAGAAGTTACGCAAAATTTTAGGAAAAAACAGCAAAAGTTGACCTGCCGCACCAGGGTCAATCAGCCCCCAGTCCGGTTGATTCCGCTCAAACCGGCACAAAGGCAGGCACAATAATAAATCCTAAATGCAATAAGCGTAACTATTATAATATTACTTTACAACAAACAAAAGGCTCACTCTTCTCACGTCATTCTATTCAGGCGAACCCTCTGGCGGCTTCGGTGGAAACAACCAGCTTCAGTGGAAACAACATAGTCGGGTCCGTCAACACGCGGTAGTGCCGACCACTCTCTACTATATATAATGTATAAAAGGACACGACTCCGGCATCACAGGCATGCCCATCCCCATTCCTGACCCACCGCGGACGGTTCGTCAGGAGCGACAAACAGGCAGAACATGGGGCCAAACCGTCGCACGCTCATGCATCAGCATTCTACGGTTCCCGAAATAAACCGTACAACCTCTACAAACTGTATTAAAATAGCAAAACAGAGTAGAATATTCAAGGAAAATTCGGTGGAAGTGGTTGCAAAATCCTGAAATGTCGGTTAATATAGGTACTTGTGATAAATAAAGTACTCCAGGCATAAAAAGCGGGTAATATAAATTAAACGTACCCGCTAGAATAAGAAAAAACAGAGTACAATATAGATTACAAAACATTGAGCGGTTATACGAACAAAAAAAGATAAGTAGTCTGCCCAATGATTTTTTCCGGGTACTCCCTTGTATAAACGAATATATGGGTATACAATATAGAGAGTAACGTTTATCGAATATCGATAAAACAGAAAAAATAAGAAAGATAGTTAAGATATTGGCGATAAAAAGCCGATAATGAACTATAGAACTGGAAGTTGGCTAAAAAGCCTAAAAACATTTAAGTACACCGATTTTTGAAGGAGATTCACAAATGAAGCTTCGTATTTTGGTTTCCGTGGTTGCCGCCCTCGCGTTGGCTGCCACCAGTAGTGTCTACGCTCAGTGCGCCCCTTGTGCTCCCGCTTGTGAAGCGGTTGCTCCCGCTTGCGAACCGGCTGCTGTTGCTGCTTGCGAACCGGCTGCCCCGGCTTGCGAACCGGCCTGTGCACCCAAGTGCTGCAAGGTCAAAAAGTGCAATTTCAAGAAGCTCTTCGCCAAGAAGTGCTGTGCTCCCGCTTGTGCCCCCGCTTGCGAGCCGGTTTGTGAAGCCGCTCCCGCTTGCGAACCCGTCTGCGAAGCCGCTCCGGCTTGCGAACCGGTTTGTGCACCCAAGTGCTGCAAAGTGAAAAAATGCAATTTCAAGAAGTTCTTCGCCAAGAAGTGCTGTGCCCCCGCTTGTGCTCCCGCTTGCGAACCGGCCTGCTAAGTTTTGTATACTTTTGACCTTCGATTCCCACTTCCCTGTCGTTTATCCTGAGGATCGATTTTCCCGATAGAACAGGGAGCGCGGAACTTCGACTTGGTCAAGAATTCACTAAAAAGACCAATTACGCCTTGGCGCTGTTGGTCTTTTTTCCTTCCGCAAGGGCAGTTAGCTCAGTTTGGTTAGAGCGTCTGGTTTACACCCAGAAGGTCACAGGTCCGAATCCTGTACTGCCCACTGTTATCCGATACGCGTTATTATCCTGCACCGCCCCGGGCTGTTTTTACACTTCGTGAGGCCGCTCTTATGTCCTCCCTGACTCTTCCGGCACCTGCCAAGATAAACCTCTTTTTCGAAGTTTTGCGACGTCGGTCGGATGGTTTTCACGACGTGGTATCCATAACTGTCTTGCTTGACCTGTCCGATACACTCACGCTTGAAAGTGGCGCGCGGCCTGAGTCCCTGCTAACCCAACGAGTTGAAGGGGGCTTGTCGTCTGAATCTCTTCCGCCGTCCGAGGGGCACAACTTGGTCGTTAAGGCCTATAACCGATTTTGCCAAGCTCTGGGTTCACCGACAGGCGGGCCGGCGTTCGCCTGTCGGAACGTTTTGCCCGAGATACAAATGACGCTCGTCAAGAGAATTCCCATGGAAGCCGGTTTGGGTGGGGGCAGTTCCGATGCGGCGACCGCTCTCCTCCTGTTAAACCGGTTCTGCGGATATCCGTTTACATTAAATGAACTTACTGCGATAGCAAGCGGCCTGGGCAGTGACGTTCCCCTGTTCCTTGCCACGCACGGGGCCACCTTGGGAACCGGTCGCGGCGAGCTTCTTCACCCGTTGCCCGAATGGCAGGGACCGCAGCTGACCTTTATTCTACTCAAACCGCCCTTTGGTCTGGCCACTCCAGCCGTGTACCGCGGCTGGGACGCCCATGCCCGCCAGGACCCGCGAACGGCAGATACCTTTCTGGCCGCCTGGCGCAGTTGCGACCTAACGTCTTTGGCCAACTCTTGTTACAACGGTCTGGAACCCATTGCGGACCAAATTCGACCCGACTTGGTCAAATACAAAAACTATCTCCGGGGCCAAGGCATGCTTTGCGTGCGCATGACCGGTTCGGGAACATGCCTTTACGCTCTGTGCGAGAGTCGGCAGAGCGCACTGGCGCAAGTGGCACGTCTTCGGGCGGCATTCCCGGAGGCCTACGTTCAGGCAGCAAGCATGTGCTCCGGAATCCCTCTCTGGTACAAGGGATACGAAGAAAAGGGGCTCTTTTAAGATTTCTCTCTTGCGTTATTGACAAAAAAACGTTACACTTCGGGCTGTACGAGTATCGGGAAAGGGGATTTTCTGCTCGCCACGCTTGGTACGGGCACAAGGTCATCGTGTACTGATAATCGTAAGTGTATAATAGATAAGAGAATAGCGAAGAAATAGAGAAGACCCATGCGAGAGAAAACGATACTGCGGCAGAGAGGAACCCTGGTTTTCCTTGCCCTGTTCGCAATTGCGGGTGTGGTGAGCCTGGTCTGCTGGCTGCAAGCAGAGGTCAAGCCGGAACAGGCAGAAACAATGGTCTTCAGCGGTTGGCAATATGGCCGGGAAGACCAAAAGATGGCGGCCAAAGCTCTTGCCAAGGCTGGACTTTCCGACTACCGGTGGGAGAATGGCTGTCTGTACGTTCCGCAAACCGGCAAGATGGAATATGAGTCTGTTTTGGCCGCTGCGGAAGCCTTTCCGAAGGCCCCGAGCGACATAAAGCGGGACTCGATACGTGAAATGGGCCCGTTCGAATCCGTAGCGAAGACCCAGCTTCGCGATCTGAATTCGTCCGCCTGGCAGCTGGAACAAACGATCGAACAGTTCTCGACCCAAGTGGGTTACGCCACCGTTGGTGTACGTTCGCGACGTGTACAAGATGGTATGATGCCAAAAACCATCGTAACCGCATCCGTTGGCGTCTGGACGCGGGAGAATGAGTCACTGTCGCCTGAACTCATTTCGGCAATTACACTTGCGGCGAAACACCAATTAGGAATCGATGAAGATGACAACATCTCCATACTCGATTTACGGCATGGATGTTCTTATTTGGGGACCGATACAGGCGTATCCGAGCCTGGTAAGCTGGCCGAGTCGCAGCGTCGAAAGGAAGAAGAATATTGGCAGGAGAAATTTACGTCGGCCCTAAACTACATCCCTGGCGTGCGAGTTTCCACCGTCTATCGTCCCGTCGCCCTGGCCCAAGCGGAGCCCATGGTGCCCAAGAGCCCGGACTCACCGGAAACACGACCTCGACCTTCCTCGCTGGCCGTCCTTGGAAACGCCCCGCCCCGCACCGTGGTCACCGGCTATCCCGCCGCTCCAGACTACCCATCCTACGCCGCCCGCTTCGCCGAAGACCGCTCTGGCAGTCCGGCTCTTCCTCCGAGACCAACCGAGTCCTATGCTTCGAGTGCTAACCCTTGCCCACTCTCCGTGGATATTGCTATTCCTGCAAGTTACGTTACAAAACTTGTGCAGACAAGAACAGGTGCCACGCCTGTCAGCAGCGCGGAACAGGTCGCCGTGGCCGGAGAGAACTTCGTCCAGGAGATTCGCAAGCAAGCGGCCAGTCTGCTCACCCCGTTCTTCCAGGGGCAAAGTAACTCTTGGGAAGAACTGCCCGCCGATTGCGTTCACGTTTCCTTGTATACAGACGCCGCCCATACTGTTACGCAACCAGCCAGTACCGAACCAGCTAGTACCGAACCGCCCGCAGCCAGGCAGCATGTGCCGGACGAGCACGGTCTGTCAAGCTGGTGGACTACTTCGAGCCATAAAATAGCACTTCTCTGGTCCCAGCACAGAAATATCCTCCAGCCCACCAGTTATGCCGTGGGGGCAATCTTGCTCTTGACCACGCTCGGCGTAGCCCTTCGCCGGCACAGACGAATTCGACGTCCGCGTCAAAAGGAAGAGGAGACGCTGGATCTGGAAACGGACCAAATAACAGACGACTTTACCCGGTCCGCCCCAAGTGAAATACGTCAAGAGATCCAGGACCTTGTCCACAACGACCCGGAACAGGCAGCACGTCTGATTCAGAAGTGGGTGCATTCGGGATGATGCCATGACAACAAGAGTAAGAGACGAGTCAATCAGAGTCAGGACGCAGCGAACGGATACCGGTCCGGACGAGGGAACGGGTCACATCTCGCGTGCGGCCGCTTTATTATCGACCCTTGACCGTGAGCATGCGGAAGCGCTCATGGCGGCCCTACCACCAGAAACCGCTGAAATAATACGATCGCAACTTCTTTCTACGAAGCAGGTTCCGGACGAAGAATATGCCAAGATTGCCGCCGATTTGCGTCATCCGGTGTCTGACAAGCCGCACTTCTCACTTTCCGAATTGCAACGTCAGACGATCGACCAACTGGCCAGAATCCGCGTCCGCGCCGAAGAGTTCGCCGCCGATACGAAGTCGGAAATTGAGCGACTGCGCCGGGAAGCGGAAACGGCCCTCGCTGCGGAATCGGCTCGTCTGTGCGATAAAGAAGCAGAACTCGACCGGAAACGAAATGCACTCGACGGCCAACTCACGCAACTCAAGGAGCAGCAACGTCTTTTGGACGAGGCGAACTACGAAGAAACGCGTCAAAAAGGGTACACCGAAGGCAAGCGACAAGGCTTTACCCAAGGCTATCAAGAGGGGGTGGAACAGGCGCAACAGGAGCATAAGAAACAGGTTGAGGAAGAGGTGGACCGGCGTCTTAACGATCAGGTGTCGCGCTCGCTACCGGCTGTGGAATGCCTGGTCGAGGAACTGACCGCGGCGCGTGCTTCGCTTTTGGGGCACTGGGAGGAGAATATTTTACAAATCGCCGCCGCGCTCGCCTATCAGACGGTCCTGCGTGAACTTCCGAAACTGCCGGACCTTCCCCTGACACTCCTGCGTGAGGCGCTCGAACTGGCCGTGGGGAACACGACGCTCAAGGTACGCATGAATCCGGGCGATCTGAAAGAACTTCAAGGGCGTGTCGAGCAACTTCTGCACGCCACTCGCGGTTTAACCGGCGCGGAACTGGTCGCCGACGCCAAAGTTTCACCCGGCGGCTGCCTTGTCGAAACGAGTCACGGAACAATAGACGAACGGTTGGAGTCCCGGCTGGAACGCATCATAACCGAACTGGCACGGAACTGACACGCCATTTCACCACTACAGCTGCCCGACCCGCAGATAATACCAAGAAGGAATGGCCGGAAAGAGTCATGAATCAGATATACGAGCAGATACACTCGGTCATGCCGGTTCGCCTGGAAGGCACGGTTGTCCGAACCGACGCGCTGACCATAGCCGCGGAATCCTTTCCTGCTCCCATCGGCGCGATTGCGACAATCGACCGGAAAGATGCCGTCCCACTCCAGGCGGAAGTCATTGCGTTCCATGGAGATGAAACCGTTTTATACTCCTACTCCGATACCACCGGCATTCACCGCGGCAGTCGAATTCGCCTGGCTCGCACCGTCCCGTGGCTGGAGGTGGGCGATAAACTTCTCGGACGTGTTGTCAATGCCTTTGGTAAAGCCATCGACCGGCAACCGCAACCGATTCTGCACAACCGGGTCCGCTATGACCGCGCGGCACCTGCCCCCTGTGACCGCCCGCCCATTAGCGAACCCCTGGCGACAGGAATACGCGCGATCGACGGGCTTCTAACCTGTGGCTGCGGACAGCGCTGCGGTATTTTCGCCGGTAGTGGCGTCGGTAAGAGCATGACCTTAGGGATGATGGCACGTTACACCAGCGCCGACGTCAATGTAATCGCGTTGATCGGTGAACGTGGACTGGAGGTCAACGACTTTCTCACAAAGGTTTTAGGGGAGCAGGGCCGTCAGAAGAGTGTCGTTGTGGTGGCAACTTCGGACGAACCGGCCCTGATGCGTGTGCGTGCGGCCAGCGCGGCCATGTCCATCGCCGAATACTTTCGCGACCAAGGGAAGAACGTCCTCTTTCTTATGGACTCCATAACCCGTCTGGCCATGGCGAAGCGGGAACTCGGACTGGCCGCGGGCGAGCCGGCCACAACGAAGGGATACCCGCCAGGGGTCTTTAGTATGCTGCCACGACTGCTTGAGCGGGCCGGACGAACGAACCACGGAAGTATAACCGGGTTCTTTACCGTTCTCGTCGAAGGAGACGACAAACAGGACCCGATCTGCGACGCGGTCCGCGGCCTTCTCGACGGACATATCTGGCTCTCACGCAAATTGAGTACGCGCAACCATTACCCGGCCATTGACGTTCTTGAGAGTATTTCGCGTGCCATGCCGAAGGTCTGCTCCGAACTCATGTTACAGCGCGCGGCGGAAGTGCGGCGATTGCTCGGTATTTATGCGGACCACGAAGACCTTATTTCTATCGGAGCTTACCATCAGGGGACCAATCCGGAAGTGGACCTGGCCCTCGATATGAAGAGTAAAATCGATCACTTTTTGCGTCAGGGGGTGCTAGAACCGAGTCGGCCGGAAGAAACGCAAGCGATGCTGGAGAACCTGATTCCACTTACCGGGCCAGACGTTACGACTCCGGATGCTCAAGAGCGAACCGGGCCGCCAGGAACAACAGGTCGCTCAACCGATTAAGCCAGGCAATGAGCAGTCGGGAAACCGTCTCGTCGTGGCGAACAAGAGCGACGGCGCGACGTTCCGCCCTGCGACAGACCGAGCGTGCCAAATGCAGCTTGGCCTCCAGCGGAGAACTGCCAGGTATGACGAAATGGTCGAGAGGAGGCAGACGTTGGTCCAGTCGGTCGATCATCTCTTCCAGAGCGGTAACATCCTCGTGCGACAGGGTTGTAACGCGACTTTTGACCGGGTCGAGTGTTGCCACCTGCGCTCCGACGGCGAAAAGTTTTTCCTGAATCGCCAGCAGAATCGCGTTCAACTCGGCATTGGCACACTCGGCGCGAACAAACCCGAGCCAGGAAGAAAGCTCGTCCAGAGTACCCACGAGTACAATACGCTTCTGGTCTTTTCCGACTCGCGGGCCATAAGTGAGCGATGTTTCGCCCAAATCACCACGACGGCTGTAGATACGCGTATGTCTCGCGGTCACCTTGCCCTCTCTTTCTGACGCGGTGTCACGAGGTGTACGACGCATATCGGGAATGGAATCGTATGCCGGTTCCATTTTCCGCGGAGTACACGATTTTACCCTTATCGAGCGTGACCCCTTGCCCTAATCGCTTGTCAATTTGCATGGGGCCGTCGACATAGATATAATCCAGTTCCGGCGCGAACTGCGAAACGGCACTGGCACCAATGGACGACTCTATTGTGTTACCCATAAGCGTTTTAAAGCCCAGGTACTTCGCTTTTTCCAAGGCGATAAGGGTGGGATACAGACCGCCAAATTTTATCGGTTTGAGATTGATCCCGTCGAAGAAATTGACGCACTTATCCATATCGTCCAGGCATCGACAACTTTCGTCAGCGATAATCGGAATCGACGTTTTTTCGCGTAACAAGGCATTAGCATCCCAATCGTCCGGATGAAATGGCTGTTCAATAAGCTCAATATTCATTCGTTCCAGTTCGGGCAGATAATCGAACGCCTGTTCTCTTGTCCAGCAGCCATTGACGTCGAGTCGAAATGGCGATTGCGTGCGGGCACGAATTTCGCGTAAAGCGCGCATATCGTCCAAGCCGCCCATCTTTATGCGATACAGAGGCCAATTGGGGCATTCTCCGAGCTTCTCGAGCATGCGAAAGACGGAATCGAGCGTAATTGTATAGCTGGAAACAGGTTCCGTTCCGGTCCGCCAGCCCCAGAGGCGCCAAAGGGGCCGGTTGCGAAGTTTTCCCCACAGGTCACAGGCCGCCATTTCCAGCGCCGTTTGTGCTGCATACTGGCCAGCGAGCATAGGTGTAATCAAGGAGCCAAAGGCGATTGGGTCGGCCATGGCATAGTGGTCGAGTGGTTCTCGACAGGATTCCAAAACGCGAACGATATCTTCCACCTTAGTGCCAAAGGCGGGCTCCTCGTAAGCTTCGCCATAACCGCGAAGTCCATCCTGCTCCAGTTCAACGACCACCGCGCGCACAACACAAATCGTCGTTCGAGAGACGATTGTGACGTGCCGAAGCGGGAGGTCCATGCGTATAATTCGTAATCTCATCGTATTTTGCGATAAAGTGGTTGGGTCTGAATAATCTTCACTATAGGTCATCGGGAAAGATTCCTCTTTTCTGCCCCGGAGGGTTGGGTTACTCGTCTTTTTTGCCCCGAAGCAGACCGTCCTGCCAAGAGGAAGCCAGGAAGGCGAGAAACTTCCCTAGTAACCCCCATTTTATGGTCTTCTTACATTTTACGCAAGGAACACCGGCTCATTTTTTTGGAATTTCTTATTTTTTTACAAATTACCTATCTTATCTCGCTGTTTTCACCCCTCTTCTCGTACCCAATCCTTGTCAAAATTCCCAATTGGGGGTATACTATGTCGATAGGCTTTGTGCAACCGGGACTCCGTTTCTCCAGTCAGACTGGCAGGAGAGTATAAAATACCCGGTCGCGAGCGAACCACGAAATTGCGGTAGTACTATTATCCCCCCTGGAGTTCAGTAATGAACAAGACGGCCAAGAAGAGAAAAGACGACGATTTATTCAATAGCAGTTCAATGAGTTTCGGCGAGCACCTCATGGAATTGCGCCGTTGCCTGATCTACGCGGTCCTCTGGCTAACAGGAGGATTCCTGATTGCTCTTTTGCCGCTGGGGTCGACGCCGTCGCTGGCGTCGCGTGCGGTGGCCTATGTTCAGCGTCCGTTAAAGCGTTCTCTGGAATCCTTCTATGTAGCGCAGTCCGGCAAGGAACTTACGCGAAACCAGGCCAAGCTGGAGAAATATGATTATCCCAGTGAAGTAGCGAGTATACCGTCCCGCTACCACATGACGCCGCGTCAATTCTGGGTTTTCCCGGGCGACCGGAAACGTCTGGAGTCTGTTTTTCCGGGCATGATTCCGGACGCGTCGAGAGACGCTGCCGCGGCCGCCAGTCCAACATCGGTCGAGGGCGACTGGTCCGGTGAGCCGCAACTCATTATATTATGGGAGAAACTGGAAGGAGACTCGCGACTTCGAACGAAGGCATTAAATATGCCGGAAACGTTTGTCATTTTCGTCAAGGCCGCGCTACTGGTCGGACTGGTCATTGCGTCTCCAGGCGTATTTTATAACTTCTGGACCTTTATAGCCGCCGGCTTGCACCCAAATGAGCGGAAGTTGGTCTATCGTTTCCTGCCAGCCAGTATAATCCTCTTTCTGGGAGGGTTTTGTCTGGCCTTTTTCGTTGTCTTCGAGATGGTCCTGTCGTTCCTGCTGCGGTTTAATGCCGGGATGAATATTGACCCTGACCCGCGTATCTCCGAGTGGCTCAACTTCTCACTTCTGCTTCCCATTGGTTTTGGCATTGCCTTTCAGCTTCCTTTGGTCATGTTCGGCATGTATCGCTTGCGTATTTTCCGCATTCAAGACTATATTCGACGCTGGAAACTGGCCATCTTTGTTATCGCGTTTCTGTCCATGATGCTCACGCCGCCGGACCCTGGGAGCATGATTTGCATGATGACTCCCTTAATCGGCCTTTACTTCGGAGGTATTCTGATGTGTCGTATGTTCCCGGTTCAGGAACTGCCGGGCTACGACGAGGATGAGGACGACACAGCTGACAAACCCAAGACGAAGGTTGCCAAAACGGAAAAGAACGAGAATAAAAAATGATCAGCGGGGTTCTATTGCCAATGCGTTTTTTGCGTGACTTGGCAATAGTCCCGTGAGACAACGAATTAATAACCCTTAACCCCACTGCTTTCCCTGTTTCGAGAGCAGGCAGCAAGTTTTTTCAGGAGACAGTTCATGAACATTGATTTTACTCCCCAATGCGACTTCCTCATTGGTATTGATTCCGATGGTTGTGCGTTCGATACGATGGAGCTTAAGCAGAAGGAGTGCTTTTGCCCCAATACGATCCATCATTGGGGACTCAAGAGTGTGAGTAAATATGCCCGGGAAGCCGTGGAGTTTGTCAATCTCTATTCCAAGAGCCGGGGCATCAACCGGTTTCCCGCGCTCGTTGAAGTTTTTGAACTTCTCAAGAGGCGACCGGAAGTCATTGCCCGCGGGGTTAACGTGGAGGTACCTCGTGAACTCGTGGAATGGATGAATCGTCAGACGAAGCTTGGCAATCCGGCGCTGGAAGCGGAAGTGGCCGCGACGCACGACCCCGTCCTGACGAAGACACTCCAGTGGAGTCACGCGGTCAATGAGACGATCGACCGAATCGTTGGCGAAGGCGTTGCCCCGTTCCCGCTGGTTCGTGAATCGCTTGAAAAGCTGGGCGGTAAAGCCGATATTCTCGTCGTTTCCGCCACTCCGCAAGCCGCTTTGGTTAAGGAGTGGGAGAATCAGGGTCTGCTCCCGCTGGTTCAGGCGATCTGCGGGCAAGAGATCGGAACGAAGAAGGAATCACTTGCCTGGTCTGCGAAATATCCCGCGAACCACACGCTCATGATCGGCGATGCGCCCGGCGATTACAAGGCGGCCCAAGCGACGAACTCGCTCTTCTATCCCATCAATCCGAGTCGGGAAGAGGCGAGCTGGGCTCGTTTCTACCAGGAAGGAATTGAACGGTTCCTCAATGGTACTTTTGCCGGCGACTACCAGCAGTCACTCCTGGAAGAATTCGAGTCCTGTCTCCCGGTTAATCCTCCTTGGGAGAAATAAGCAAGAAAGGCACAACAGGCACAAGCATGAAATGTCCCTTTTGTCGAAGTAATGAAGATCGAGTGGTCGATACGCGTGCCAGTGACGATGGCTTTATGATTCGTCGTCGCCGGGCTTGTAACGCGTGCGGCAAGAAGTTCACGACCTATGAACGAATCGAAGTGACCAATGTTCGCGTCATAAAACGGGACGGAACGCGAGTTCCGTTCGACCGGGCCAAACTGCGCGAAGGTATTGAGCGTGCCTGTTGGAAGCGACCGATCAGCGAAGGGCAAATTTCTGCGCTCGTTGCGGAGCTGGAGACGCGAATTGAAAGCGACGGCGATACAGAAGTCGATACCGAACGTATTGGCGAACTGGTTATGTCCCTGTTAAAGAATCTCGATGACGTGGCCTACGTCCGGTTTGCCAGTGTCTATCGTCGATTCAAAAATGTTGAAGATTTTGCAAAGGAGCTTGAACCCATGCTGACACATCAAACGACGAACAGGAGCGGAACATGAAGGAACTGGAATCATTTCGTGAGATCGTTCGGACGGAAGTCCCGCTGGCACTTCAAACGTGGCTTCAGTTGGGCGGTGCGGCGGAATATTTTGCTGAACCGACGTCGGAGGAGCAATTGGCCTCGCTTTTAGCCGCGGCCACGGCGGCGAATTACCCGATTCGCGTGCTGGGGCAAGGCTCTAATGTCCTCGCGCCGGAAGAAGGAGTACGCGGCCTGGTCGTTCGCCTGACCGACCCCTGTTTCTGCAATGTCACCACCGAAGGCGACTGCTTAACAGCCGGTGGCGGAACGAAATTGGGACGCGTAGTAACAACGGCAGCCTATTCCGGTCTGGCCGGTTTGGAAGCTTTTGTTGGCATCCCCGGCTCGGTCGGTGGCGCGGTCTACGAAAATATAACAACGACCGACGGTCATCTGGGTCAATACGTGGAATCGGTACACGCAGTCACGTTCGACGGTCGCATTGTTGATCTTACGCGGGACGAAATTGCGTTTGGGTATCGTTCGTGCAGTATAGAGAACGCGATTATCCTGTCGGTTCGCTTTCGTCTGGAGCAGGAAGATGCGAAGGAACTTTCGCGCCGGTTACAAAAGATTTGGATCGTGCGTAAGAAACTTCAGCCGATGGGTTATCAGAATTCGGGTCGACTGTTTAAGAATCCGCGTGGCGAGAATGCGGCGGAGTTGATTGAGAGCGTAGGCTTGTCCCGCGCACGAATTGGCGGCGCGGCATTAAGTGCGCGTAATTGCAATTACGTGGTGGTCGAGCCGGAATGTTGCGTGAGTGATGTCCTTCGGCTGATTGACTTGATACGGAATCAGGTGGCGGAACGTTTGGAAGTGGAACTTGAGCTTGAATTGGAAATCTGGAAAGGATAGAATAAGAGCAATGACGACGACAGTAAAAGAGACGACTCTGGCGGGAATTCCTGTCAAACGGGGAAAAGTTCGGGACGTTTATGATTTCGGGGACCAGGTCCTCTTGGTCAGTTCCGACCGGATAAGTGCCTTCGACTGGATTTTACCGAGCTGCATTCCCGACAAGGGACGAGTTCTCACGCAGACGGCAGCCTTCTGGTTCGACTTTCTTCAGGTTCCCAACCATCTTATAACGACGGACGTGTCGGCCATGCCGCTGCCTGTCGGAACGGACCTCGCTGTTTTTGAAGGCCGGTCCACGCTGTGCAAAAAGACGAAAGTTTTTCCCATTGAGTGTATCGTGCGGGGCCATTTGACCGGAAGTGGATGGAAAGAATATCAAAAGAGCGGTACGGTTTGCGGCATTAAACTGCCTGCGGGACTGTTGGAATCGGCGCGGCTGGAGGAACCCATCTTTACGCCGACGACGAAAGCGGAATCCGGACACGATATGAATATCTCGTTCGAAGAAATGGTTGCGACCATTGGCCGTGACGCCGCGGAAATCCTGCGCGACCGGTCTATTGATATTTTCAAGCGAGGACGTGAATATGCCGATGCCCGTGGCATTATTATCGCCGACACGAAATTTGAATTCGGTCTGCTCAACGATGAGATTATTCTTATCGATGAGGTCATGACGCCCGACAGTTCCCGCTTTTGGCCGAAAGAGCAATACGAACCGGGACGAAGTCAGCCGTCGTTCGATAAGCAGTTCGTTCGCGACTGGCTGCTCGCTTCCGACTGGGACCGCAACTCAACGCCCCCGGAATTGCCTGACGATATTATTGAGAAAACGCGGGAAAAATACCGGGATGCCTATCGTCTGTTAACCGGGAAGACCCTCTGACTCTGGAGTTTTTTATGACCACCGCACCTTTGACGGACTACCTGACCCGCACCGACGAGGATTTGACCCAAGAGCTTCTGGCGGCAAAGAAGCGACTGGGGAAACGCCTGCTGATTCTGGGTCATTATTATCAGAAAGACGAGCTCTTTCGTCTGGCCGATATAGCGGGAGACAGTTATCAGCTCAGTGCAAAGGCAGCCGTTCAGGACGCGGAGGTCATTCTCTTCTGCGGTGTTCATTTCATGGCCGAGACGGCGGATATTTTGGTCAATGCCCCGGAACGAGTCGCGGCGCGTCATGGTCGTCGGGTCGACGTCCTGCTCCCGGACCCGGATGCCGGTTGCACGATGGCCGAGATGGCAACGGCGGAACAGGCGGAAGACTGCTGGCGGGAATTGGCACAAGTGATTGACGTCGAGCGGGTAGTCCCCATAACGTACGTCAATTCCCCGGCCGACTTAAAGGCATTTTGTGGTCGGCATGGGGGCGCGGCATGCACTTCGTCGAACGCGTCGGCTGTCCTCGATTGGGCCTTTAGCAAAGGCGAACGTGTACTCTTCCTGCCTGACCAGCATCTCGGTCGCAATATGGGCCAAAGCCGAGGCCTGTCCCAGGAGCAGATGATTCTCTGGCGGCATGGCAATAGTGCCTTATATCGGGAACTGGCAATTCTGGGCCAGGCCCGCAGTTGGAATTCCGCGCCCCTTGGCGGCAACAGTCGGAGCGACCTGGAGAAGGCGCGGCTCATTTTGTGGGACGGCTTCTGCACGGTGCATCAGCGATTCACGCTTAATGACATTGCCCGAGTGCGTCGCGATTTCCCGGACGCAAAAATTATTGTGCATCCGGAATGTTCGCAAGAGGTTGTTTCCGCGTCCGATTTGGCCGGCTCGACGGCGTTTATTCTCCGTGCCATAAGTGACTCGCCCAAAGGGGCATGCTGGGCCGTGGGAACGGAATGGCATATGGTTCAGCGGCTCATTAAGGACTTTCCGGAACAGACCATAATCAATCTTGCGGCCAAGCCCTGTTCCTGTGACTCCATGAATCGCATAACGCTGGCCAATCTTGCCTGGACGCTCGCTTGCTGGGAAGCGGGAAGTTGTGTCGGACGCGTCTCTGTTGCCGATTCGATACGATCCGACGCACTGGCCTGTTTAGCGCAAATGCTTGCCTGTCCCGGAACGAAATCATGAATCAAAACGACGATCAAAGGCCGGTCTTCGTCCCGCAGAAACGTACGTGGGGTCGTAAATTAAGGGACGCCATTCATGGCCTGCGCCAGTCGATTCGTCAGCAGAGCAGTTACCGTGTTCATTTCCTTTGCGCCGTTCTGGCACTGCTGGCAGCATGGTATCTTGAGTTCGATTATCTTCGGTTCGCCTTTCTGACCTTTGTTATCTTTACGGTCATAACAACCGAAATGTTCAATACGGCGCTGGAAATGCTCGCGCGTGAAGTCACGGACCGCGAAAGTCGGTACGTCGCCAAGGCTCTGGACATCTCCAGCGGGGCGGTCCTCTCCGTTGCGTTGGGGGCCGTTCTGATTGGCATTCTTCTCTTCGTTGAGGCCCTGGTCAGCAAGTAAGGGTCAGTCTACGTGAGTCATGGGTCCGTCGTGGCCGACTTCTCGGGGACGCGAATGATGGTGTATTGGGTATTAGACCACACGGAGTCGGCCAGAAATTCATTCCACCGATTCTGTGCCGTTTCGTTGGTCGTCATGTACCAAGGAGGAGCTTCGGCAATAATCCAGTCGAGACCCAACTCGCGACATTCGTCATAGACGCGGCGCGGACCTTTGGCCAGCATGACAACGACCAGCGCCTGATTCCAGCGTGTGCGACTCGTATCGTTCGGGACCGTGTAAAGTCGTTCCATTCGCTTATACCACCGGACAATTGAGGTTGCGTCCTGCGGCATCTCTTTCCAGGTTCCTGCCTGGGCCCGATTCGCGCACCATTTAAACGAGTCCACGTCGCGCGGCGTCAGAAAGACGGCTTCTTCCGGCGTATTCCCGCGTATCCAGTCGCATGCCTGTCGCCATCCGGCGGCTATGGACGCTTTGGGCGGCTCACTGCGGCACAAAAGCGGCGCACTTTTGAGGTTCAGTAGGTTAACCGTGTAGTACAGAGGCGCCGCCAGAAAGAGGAGCAGAGCCAGACTGAGCACTCGGGCATGGTCAAGACTGTTCTTTTCCGCGGAGTCTATGCGTGTTCTGTTGGCAAGAAGTACAAAACCCGCCAGTATGCAAACGGTGAGCAGAAAGGCAATTGCGGTTACCGGGCGTGGCGCGACCGGGAAGTTCGGGTCTATCGTCGCTGCGGTGGCTACGGCCTGGGCCTGTCGCTCCAGCAGACATTTCACCAGCGTAAAAGAGCCCGCGGCCACAAGAGTAAAACGAATGATTCGCGGAACGGTCAACGCGGAGCGGTCGGGCCAGACCCGTGTGAACAGGTCGCACGCCAGAAATGCCAATCCGGCAGGCACAGCCCAATCGGAAAGTCGGAAAAAATAGAATCGCAAGAGGTCCGCGGTTACGTAGCGGTCGGCCAAAATTTCCCACTTTACCAGCAGGAGCGAGCCGTAATCCAGCAACAAGCCGCAAAACGCAATGGCAACCGCAACGAAGACAAATCGCGTAAATATTCTCATTGCCGCAATGCGGTCAGACGCGTTGGTCGTGCTCACGGTGCGTCGCCAGAGACACGCCAGTAAAATCGTAACCGCAACCAGAGCAAAAAAACGCACGGGAAAAATCCAGGGCAGTAGCGACGGTACCAGATGATGTGGCAGTCGCACAAAGACGTAAATCTGGTGGGCCAAGCGTGCCGTTTTCGCATCGGCTCCGGAATCCAGCGCCAGAGCCGGCAGGAGTCCCAAGAGTGCCACAAGTCCGCCGAGGATCAGGCCCGGCGCCATGCGTTTTAAGCCTCGGCCAATGGCGGAAATTCGTCCCTGTTCAGCCGACGACCACGTCTCAAACAACCAGACCGGGAGAAGAGCCAGGACAGTCCAGCCGCCAACGAGGACATGAAACGCACTGGCAAGACCCAAAGCCAGCCACGCTTGTGAATACCGCCTCTGACAAAACAAAGCCAGCCCCCAAAAGACCAAAGGAAACGCATAGCCCTTCCCTTCAATTCCGCCCACTAACCATTCGCCAGCCAGATGAAACGCGTCTAAAAAAAAGAGCAGTCCACACACGGTCCCTATCGCCGCGTAACGGACCGGAATCAAGGTTCGTGAAAGGCACTGCCAGGCAAACGCGGTCAAAAGCCAAGCCGTAATTCGGCCGAACCAGGCCAACGCAACCGGCGAGAAAAACTTGGAAAACAGACCAAACGTAGCGTAAAAAAACCAGTGTGAATCCGGCGTCTTGAAAAATGTGTCATTCGAAAGCCAGTCCGGATTCCAAAAGTGAATCGCCTTGCCGATGTAATATTGCTCATTGACGTCGGGCGTCGGCCAATAGCCGTAAAGAGCGAGCATCAGGAAGACAATAAGCGACTCTAAAATAATTTGCCGATACGTAAACGTTGTGTTGTCTCTTTTTTCTGACTCGTTCATGATACTCCTGCTCGCAAACACTTTTTTCCAGTGTAACTACCATACCTATATTATACACATGATTGTACACATGTTTGGCCCATTCGAAAGAGTTTTCGAGGAAATTTTGCGGATTTGTGCCAATTGCCCTTGTCCGGCGGATAAAAAAACGGCATAATTCATGGCCCTGCCTCGTCCTCCGTACCCGCTGGAACAGGAAGACCGGCAGGAGGAGGAAGAAACGGGAAGAATTCATACTATTGAGGGAGCCATGAAGAGAAGAGAGGGAATAATCACCGCATGCGTTCTGGCAGTACTACTGCTCATAACGTTAGCAGGCGGCTGTAGTACGGTTCCTGAACCGGTTCCCGCTCTGTCGATCGCGGCCACCAGTGAAGGCAACCTCAATCCGCTCTTCGTGCGTACGGAAAACGCCTATTATCTTTGGGAAGCGGTCGTTGACGTGCTGGACAACTATTTTCCCACTTTGCACGAGTCGCCGAACCGTATGCTGGAGACGATCATGCCGGACGGAACCGTGCAGCGAACCCGCACGGAAGGGCGTATCGATACCGAACCGGTTATTGCCGCCGGCCTGCTGGAACCGTGGAAGAAGAATTCGGCCACCTTGCAGCAGCGGGTGGACGCCACCTTTCAAACGATACGCCGTAATGCGGTCGTTCGGGTCGTGCCGACGGAAGGGGGCTATTTCGTCCATTTGGCGGTCTACAACGAGTTGGAGAATTTGACCAAGCCCATCAATTCCAACACGACCAATACGAGCCTCTTTACCGACGATTTATCGCAACTAGAACTGCCAACGGGTGATACGTCGCCGCGAGACGGCTGGATTCCGATTGGTCGCAATACAGAACTGGAACAATATATTCTTGAAGAACTCGCGTGGCGATTAAATAATCCACCAGAAATCGTCAATCGTCAAACAGCACCCAAGACGGAGCCGGTTGTCCCCTAACGCAACGGTTGCCACCAGACTCGGGAGGTCGAGCAAAAGCTCAACCTCATTTTCGCCCCGCCTGGCCCCCAGTTTAGTGCCGTCTCTGGCTCGGCGTCCGCCCAGTCACCACCCGGTCGCCGCCCGGCTTACAACCCTGTTCGCAGGGCTATGCGTCCCCAGGCGGGAAATCGTTTAGAAGTGCAGACCAAAATGGTTGTCGCTGGAGTTGGAAGAGACGCCTCCTTTGAGAGGGCCTTTCGGCTGATTCTTTCGAATACGCTCGCGAACGGCTTCGACTTCGGCCTCTTCCTTGCGGCGTTCCGCATCTCGCGAGGCCGCTTCTTCCGCGTCTGCTTTGGCCTGTTCCTCAATTCGCGGGTCGGGACCAAGTTGCTTAATCGACAGACTCATTTTGCGATTCGCCGTATCGATCGACAGAATCATGACATCGACGAAATCACCTTCGTGCAGCACTTCACTGACAGCTCCGACTCGCTTGTAGGAAATCTCGCTAATGTGGACGAGTCCTTCGAGACCTGGCATGATTTCAACAAAAGCGCCGAAGGGCATAATGGTCGCAACGCGTCCGCGGACCTGGTCTTTTTCGTGGAACTTTTCACCAACCGTAAGCCAGGGATCAAGCGATTCATCTTTAAAGGAAAGAGAGATTCGACCACTATTGGCGTCGATTTTCGTTATAGTGACCTTGACCCGGTCGCCTTCTTTGAGCACTTCACTCGGATGCTTAACGCGGCCCCAACTCATGGCCGAAACGTGAATAAAGCCATCGGCACCGCCCAGGTCAACAAAGGCCCCCGCGTCAATCAGTTTACGAACCAACCCGTCACGAACCTGGCCTACTTCCAGCTCCGCCCACAGTTTCTCCTTCTGCTCTTCACGTTCCTTTTCCATGAGTGCACGGCGACTTAAGACCAGATTGCGTCGCTGCGGATTCACCTCCGTAATGAGGCATTTCCAACGTTCGCCCACGAACTCTTCCGGATTCTCGACGCGAAACATGGCAATTTGCCCAATCGGGAGAAAGCCGCGCAGCTTGCCGACTTCACATTCCAGCCCGCCCTTGTTCGCTCCGATAATGCGTGTTTCAACAATCATGCCTTCATTAACGCTCGACCAGTCGCCAACTTCCGCGGCCGCCAGAGGCAGAGAAACCTCATATAAGCCCTCCGCCGAATTGTATCGCGTTACAATAACTTCGACTTCCTGCCCCACCACCGGTGGCTGCTCCGCCGGGAACTGCTTAATCGGAATCGTACCCTGCTCGCGACTGCCCAGCTCAACGAAAACGGAGTCACGCAGAATGGAAACGATTCTCGCTTTTAGCCGGGTTCCGTCTTCGTACTGCTCCTGACCGGCAACGGCGTCGACATTGGCCATAAGTGTATCAATAGGTGCATCCTGGAACAAGTCGTTCAACTGCTGTTCCAAGTCGTCCGGAAGACCTGCCCGTAAGTTCGGCGGCGCTATCGTGGCAACCGGCCCACGCGGTACAGGAATAAATCGCTCTCGCGCACGTGTCCCTTCTTTGTCCGATTTCCGATCTCGCGACCGCGAATCCGAAGAATCATCGCCACGTCGCGAACGGTCTGACCCGGTTCGACGCGGGCGATCTGTACGCTGCCCAGACTTCTCACCGGACGCCCCGTCTGCGGTAACCTCTTTCGGAGCAGCAGGTTCTGTTTTGCCTTCTGTCGCGGACGACGTACTCGCCTCTGTTGCCACCTTCTGATTGGCTCGCATCGACTCACGCACCCTTTGCAGGCGGTCTTCAATGACTTGCGGCGTGACAACAATAGTTTCTTCTTCCGATGAATTTAATTCTGTATTGGTATTCATAGAACTCTTACTGATCTGTTCTTAAGGACTTCCGGTGGATTTTACGAAAAATCTTGGTACCCTCAGGTTTCCAACCTGGGGTTCTCTCGTAAAAGACTTTCCTCTTGGTTACACATTCCTATTATACGCCCGGTAAAAAAAACAGGAACTACCCCGGAGGGGTGAAAATGGGCTTTTTTTACGGAAAAACGGCCGGAATGAAGTATTTTGGGAAGTAGCTGGCCGGAAGACAGGCAATTGCGTTAACAAAACTGTGCTCCGCGCCGCAACAACTCGTGTTGACCGAGGTGGCCGAGGTGGCTAATTGCGGGGTCAAATAGGCGGTGTAGAGCGGATAGGCGCCGGTCGCGGAAGGGCCACCGTGACCGTAGAGGAGCGGATAGAACCGCAGAGCCTTATCGGTTGGGTTGTAGATATTCAAGAGAGAGGCCATGCGAGACATTCCTTTGGCATATCGACCGTACTTTGTAAAATCGGCGTAATCCGTTGCGGCACAAACTAAAACGACGGGGTAGTGGCTGTCCCCATCTTCGACTTCCTGACAGTTCAAGGCGGAGCCGATCATGCGTGCCCCGAAACTAAAGCCGACCAGCGATACGGGGCAGTTGCCAAGCTGGTTGAGAAACGCCGCCAGGGAAGGGCCATAAGCGTCGGCCAGCTGGGCTTTATACTGGCAATCTTCCCGAATACGGTGGTAAACTTTTTCGGAATTCCACTTCCAGATGACAATGCGACACCCAGCGGTCTCGTCGGGCGACGGAATGATTTGGTTCATGCGATGCCACAAGGCGCTCCCGTCGCGTACGGCCACGGACATATCGCCCCAGTTACCGTGAACAAAAACAATCGTGGGTCGTAAATCGGTCAAGAAATCTTCACTGGCACGCTGTTCCCAGCGGCAGCCATTCCAAAGCTGGAAAAGGAACGACTTCTCGCAACCAGTGCCCACAGAAGGCGCCGCTTGCACCAGCCAGAGTTCATTCCCTTTGGCAGAGGCCGCAGTCTGAACCTGTGTCACGGGTTCGAGCGACTCAACGACTCCCTGCTGACCTGCACTAAGGTCGACCGGGTCGGTCGTTGCGGTGGCCGGGGATTCCCCCGACAGAGCGACTTTTTCCTGCGAGACGTTGGAGAAGACTCCGGTTAAGGTTTCGACCGCCGCGTCCTCCTGCGAGGGCAAGGCCACAGATTCGTTCAGGAATTGACTGGAACTGGCGACCGCCCAAGGCGTCTCTGCAAGGTGGTCGTTTTCCTTCTCCTCTTGGCCCACTGATCCTTTTGATACGGTGGGGAACGGGGACGGAGCGCGAAGTTCAGCGGCTTCGACCGGGAGCGATGAGGCCGGTGCGACACTGTCGGCCATTGCTGACTTGACTTTAGACTGAACGACAATTTTGGCCAGGCGAGCGGCGTAGGTGCCGCTTACCGCCAGGCCAACAGCCCCGGACTCGGGGAGCGACTGGATAGACGCGAGTTCGGGATTACTGACGACGACGGCTTCCGGGTCGGCAATGGCGAGCAGGACGGCAGGCCGCTGCGTGACGGGGTCTTTGTCGCTGCCTGTGGTGCTGCCTGTGACGTTCGCCGCGGCCGACTCCATACCAGCTGTGGTTGATGGGGCCGATGGGATCGATTGACCAAAACGAGCCAGTTCGGTTGCGGCCGCCTGGTCAATGACCTGTCGTATTTCGTCATTAAATAACATTGGGTCGAAGGGCATGGCACCGGAAAGCACGGTTGTCCTCTCCGCTTGCGAGGCCGTCATGTCCTTCGACAGGTGTTCGCGAATGATGTCCGCGTCGTTCTGCTCCAGAGTTCGTGGCGACGAAGCCGCAAAGCGTTCTTCCAAGGGAGCTTGCGCGAGTTCCGTCTGTTTCTTTTCCAATTCCGCGTGCGAACTGCCGGCGGAGATGGTGGGCCAGGCCGGCTCACTGTGCAGGCGGTTCAGACCGGCCCCGGCGGCGGCAACAAGAATCATCGAGAAAAAAAGAGAAAACAACCAGGTGTCAAGAGAAATTCCAGTCGTGGCGACAGGGAGACCGGATTCCGTGGTCTTCCGCAATTGGGTATTGGACATCATGTTCTTTTTCGCTGTCATTGTGTCTATCACTATTACTCTTTAGTCGGTGGTTTACAATTCGCATATGGGAACGGGAACACGTCTCGCTCGGACGAACGAACACGGGATCAATGCTGACGCAGTGGCGAGTCTCGCACACGTTGCCCGGCCTGTCCTGGTGACAGAGGCGGCAGGCGAGAAGGACGGAATCGCGGCCTGGCCAACAAAAAACCCTTTTACAATATCTTACTTTTGCGTAAAAAGCATCAGAAAAAGTCTGCAATTTTGACCACGACGGCCCACTTGCCCGCCGTTTTTTTCTGTTGTAACAGTCGCTCACTTAGCCCGAATTAAACTTATTGTAATGAATGTAACGATTTTAACCTCACCCTCTCAAAAATATGCACTTTTTTCACGGAAAATACTCAATTCTTTGCTTGCTTCATTTACACAATAGTGTATCCTTACCGTAGAAGAAATGAGATTTCAGGCGGCGGGTCGCTGCCGGAAATCGAACGTAGCGAAAAAAAAGTGGAGCGGCGTCCCGCGCGGGCGCGACAGAATACGAAGAGCCGCAACGTCGGCAAAACAAAGGAGATTTTCTATGAAAAAATTTATGTTGATTGCGTTGGTGCTGCTGGCCGCGTCGACTCTGACACTCGGCTGTCGTAGTGCCGGCGGGTGCTGGACTCGAAATGGTTCCCGAGTTCCGGTTCAGTCGTCCTATCCCGCCGCGACGAACGTGTATCCGGCGGAACAGATTGTTTATGCGTCACCGGCCAATTCCTGCAACGCGTGCGAGCCTTGTGCCGCTAATGCGTGTGACCCGTGCGGTACGGGAACAGCCGCAGCCGGCTATCCCTCGACGGCGACCCCCATGCCAGGTTCCGGCTTCTGACACATTGTCTCCGGCAGCTTTCCGGAAGAGTTATCCCTTATGATTACTCCTTGTACAAGGGTCCGTCCTGCGGGGCGCGACTCTTGTTTTTTTGGCCCACGGGACCTCGATCTTGCCCCTCTTCTGACGCTATTGCACTTTTTTGTATTTCCTGAAAAATTGTACGTTCCTGCTGTAACTTTTTGTATGTCGTGATTTCCGAAGACGCAGCGACGCGAGTTCGGCCAGACAACTTCCGATACTTCGGTTAGGAAAATTTCTTCTTAAAACAATAGAATCCTAACAAAAACATCATCATTCTCAAACATTGTTCTGTTATACTGATTCCTGTTTACGGTTGAGATACCTGTCCTGTGTTGGGCAAGTAACGATAAGAAGACAACTCCTCTTGAGAAGAGGAAGAACACAAAGTAACAAGGAGAAGACATGCAGATTAGAACAATGAGTGGAAGTTGGTTGGAAAAATTCCGGTCGTCGATAAAAGACGGGATTCGTTACGCGAAACAAAGACAGACCCATGTAACGTGCCGCGACGCGGAAGGATGGTTTTGGAAGTCTGTAACAAGACGAACGAGGCAAGCAGGGTTCACACTGATCGAACTGCTCGTCGTTATTGCGATTATAGGAATTTTAATCGCATTGCTCCTGCCGGCGGTTCAGGCGGCGCGGGAATCGGCCCGACGCATGCAGTGTACCAATAACATCAAGCAGATCGTTCTGGGAATACACAACTTCGAAGACCCACGAAAGGAAATTCCGCTCGGTATTTACAGCAGTCCGGACGAGTTGGTGGACGGCGAGGAACCAAAATCACTCGATGAAGGCTTCAGTTTTCAGGCAATGATTCTGCCTTACATTGAACAGACTCCTCTTTATGACACCATACAACCTGAACGACAATACAGGAACTGGTTGAGCACTTATCAGGCGACCAATAATGCCGGAAAAGAGAGCTTAAAAGGAGTCTTTTCGGAATTCTTCGATCTGGCCGGAAGTCCTGCCGAAGGAAAGGTCATGGAAGGGGGCGATACGGTCATAGCAACTTACCGCTGTCCTTCCTCACTCCTGCCAGATCATGCACCCGCGAAGTTTGCGGTCCCTGGTTATCAGGAGGTCCCGGTAAAAGAAAATATCATCGGTTACGCGACGAGTGACTATAAAGGTTGCGGCGGCAGCGACGGTCCGAACATGGACGAGGTGGGCAGCAACAATGGAGTCCTCATGAAGAACGCGGAAAGCCAAGGCGCCATCACGTTTGCGGCCATAACCGACGGCTTGAGCAATACGCTCATGATAGGCGAATCCTCCTACGCGCCAGGCAGTAAGAAAGGAGACGACGTCGACGATTGGCCCACCTGGATCGGAGCACAAGAGAACGACGAACAAGTCCGGATCACGGGCGAACTCGTGGCGGTCATAAACCTGGGCCCGTATAAAAAGACCTGGTGGTCGAATGATGGGGCAGGCAAGAATGCCGTTAGTGACGACGCGGCCTACAGTCAGCATGCAGGGGGTGCAAACTTCGGGCTGTGCGACGGCTCTGTCCGCTTTTTGAGTGAAAACATTTCACAGGCAACGTATAACTGGCTTCATGGCCGAAATGACGGGCACGTGGCCAGCGAATTCTAAAAATAAATAAAAAAAACTTAACAATAGAACCATCGTAAGGAGATATAAAATGATCTGTCGAAATCGAACTCTGGTCGCTCTGGTATCAGTTCTGCTCTTGGTCGCCGGCTGTAGTGATTTCCATAAATTTCCACTGGCGTCTGTGGAAGGAACCGTTCTTTGCGACGGACAACCGATTCCTTTTGCGGTGGTCTATTTCGTTCCGGTTCAGGAAGGAGAGTCGCCCGTTATTGGCAAGTCGGGGCAGGGAATAACGGACAAAGACGGGAAGTTCTCCATTTCCACCTACCGGCCCGGCGACGGTGCGGTCATTGCGAAACACACGATTCGCGTCGCGCCCTCCTCCTCAACGGACCCCAATTGCAAGGCGGACCTTTCACACACAAAAGTCCTCCAAACAGTTCAGGTTACCGAGAGTGACAATGTCTTCCGTATTGAGGTTCCCCGACGAAACAAGAGGAGCAAGCTCATGATTCCCGAAGACTGAACAATGAGAATGCCCCTTATATTATATGACACCAGACACACGCCGGCAAGAGAGCGATTCGACGCTCCGCCGGCAACAGGTACGATCCACACACCCCAAACAAAAGGATGTTTTATGACTGACAATGTAATTACACGCCGTTCTTTTTTGACTCACGTATCCGGCTTTGCCTTGGCGGCGGGGCTCATCCCTGCGACCGCACTCCAGGCCGCGTCGCAAAAGACCTGGTCTTTTGGCATAATACCGGACACCCAATGGAAACCGGTAAAAGAGCCGCCTTTTACCGGAGTGGCCATCCACGTTATTGACGCGATCAACAAGGAGTTTATTCGTCAGAAAGTCGACCTCGTTCTGGCTGCAGGCGATATGGTGGACTTCGCCTCGCCAGAAGCATTCAGAACACGCATGCGACACAACAAGAGTCTCAACGACGCGGGTATCCCTTTCTATCCGCTCCGGGGTAACCATGACTATAAAGACGACAACGACGAAAAGGAACTTGAATCTCTTCGCGACTATCAGCAAATTGTTCTTCAACCTTTAAGTCGCGTTAACGCTTGCTCCTCACCACAACTGGCCAATGCGAAAGGTTTGACCTATGCTTTTACCCATCAGGGAATCAAGTTCATTATGCTCGATACCTTTGTACTCAAAAGCACCGACCCCGAATGCGAGGATAAATGGGGGATCGCCGATTATCTGCCTTGGCTTCAGGAACAGCTTGAGACGAAAGATTATGAACAGGCAATCATCTTTGCCCATAAGAATCTCGTCGGTATGAAGCATAAGGATAATCTTTTCAGTGACGACGATGAGAATCAAAATTCTTTTCCAGAAGTACAAAATCGATTCTATCGGTTATTATGCGAAAGTCATGTTCCCGTTTACTTTAGCGGGCACGACCACATGTACAATCACTCTGTGGTCACAAGTCCGGATGGCCGGAGTTCCGTCCACCAGGTTATTTGCGGAAGCGCCTCGCATAAGTTTTATGAACCCAAGCCCCCTTATCTCGACCGGCAGAAAACAATCAATCAGGAACTGAACCGTATTGGTTTCGTGATTGGACATGTTATGGCCGACCGGCTTATTGTGGACTACCATTCCACGGAACCGTTCGGCGAACGGGAATCGAATCCCGCATGGGTTGTGAGAAACTCGTTTGAGATTCCCTTTAAGTCGTAAGGTAACACAGCTCGGGCCTCACAAGAGATCCGGGAAAAGAAACTGTATCCCCTGTCGATATTGAAAAATTTCGCCACAGGACATTAAGCGCCGGTTGTTTTTTCGGTCGTAATTTCGGTAGGGAGGGAGACGTTTGTACTGCTTAAATTCGGACGCTTCAAAGGTCAAATCCGGTTTCGTTTCCGATGAGAATTGCCATTTCCATCTTCTGTCGTACCGACACTCCGTCTTTCCCTGGGGCGAGACGGGTGTCTCCCGCAGCAGCGTTCGTTCCCAGTTAAGAATCTCGTAAAAACAATCATAACAACTGTTGTTTGCCAGCGAGAGAAACAGGTCCGAGGCACCTTTAAACACAAGAGTGCAAGGAGCCAGGCCCCACTCCATTTCTTCAACCGGCATGCCTGGCTCGCACGGTCCGACAGGACAGGGATAGTCCAGGTCGAAATACAGTTCGGTGTCAGCGTCTGGGTTGACCCATTCGGTTTCACCTCGAAACCCGAAGCCGTATACGGGGCAGTCATGCCAGTCCATAAGGTCATAGTCCTCTTCCCCCCAAACCGTTTTGGAATAATGTTGAGCCATGAGTTCTGGAAATACGCCGGAGGTCCCCAAATTATAGTAGTGCATTGCACTGCTCCTTTCCGCAACCCGTTTCTACGCGACGGGTTCTATCCTTTTTGCCTCTGCCGGCAGATTTTACCAGAATCGGATACGAATTGCAAGAGGAATGAGAAAAACTTTCCCAGTTGCGGTTTTACGTAAGAAATGCATGCCCAGCAGGCGAACCGCATAAAAAACGCGGAACTGGAATTGACAAAAAGAGGGAATTTCGTTAATCTTGTGGGATGAAGATATTAACCCGATACATACTTTGGGAGACGTTTAAAATATTTTTCGTTGCGTTGGCTCTTTCCTCAATGGGTTTTGGGCTGTTTATAATAGCCCAGGCAACGATCAAGATGGGAGTGCCGCCTTCGATCGCGTTCCGGCTCTTTCCGTTTGCTCTCCCGGAGATTTTGAGTATAACCCTGCCAATAACGCTGTTGTTTGGGGCGACCCTGTTCTGCGCGAAAATGGCTGGCAGTAATGAGATCATCGCCTTAAAAGCCATGGGGATAGCCCCGTGGCGGGCACTCATGCCGCTGTGGATATTTGTGTTTCTTATGAGCCTGGTCTCCGTCTGGATGAACGATCAGGCGTTGTCCTGGGGTCGACGCGAAATGGCTCGCGTTGTCGTCGAGGGGACGGAAGCGACCATCTTGAGTAAACTGACCAAGGACCGTAAATTCGCCGTTCCGGACGGAAGTTTCGCGATTGAAGTTGCAGACGTGGAACCGGATGGCCTGCTCATTGAACCGTACCTGTCGAGTAAAGGCTCGCTTCAGGGGACCGCGTCGACGGCCCGGCTTTTCGTCGATTTCTCCAGCGATATTCCCAGCGTCAAGATTCACTTAACCAATGCGCAGATCGAAAATGAAGTCACGAACGTTTTGCTGCCCAATGAATTTGTATACGAAATTCCCCTTGAGAAACTGGCCCGCTCGAATTACCGTGCGGATGTCCCTATGTCTCAAATACCGCAGCACTTACAGGAAATAGAAGCGCGTCGGACCAGTCTGCACAGGCGTATGGCGGCCAAGGCAACGTTCGCGCTCACGTTGGGCAATGTCCGCGAATTCGCTAACGGCGATTGGGTCCATCGACAGCAGGAGGAGGAATCGCTGGATTACGAGCGGAGTCGTGCCCTGCTGGCCAAGCCGCGGCGCTGGGCGTCCGGATTCGCCTGTTTCTTCTTCGTCTGGCTCGGGGCCCCGCTGGCGATCCGCCTGAATCGTTCCGACTACTTTACCAGCTTCTTTGCCTGTTTTATCCCCATTCTGTTACTCTATTATCCTATCTTCATGTTCGGTATAGAAGGGGCAAAGGGGGGAAATCTGCCGCCTTGCTTCGCCTGGTTGGCCAATATTGCTACCGGAATCGCAGGTTTCGCCATTCTCAAAAGCATCCACCGGCATTAAATGTCGTAAAAGGAACCATGTTCACACCTGTAAAAATTAACCTGTCGACAAGAAAACCTCAAACTATGGCGTCACAAAATCACCCTCAACGTTGGATTCTCATGCTGCTCCTGCTGGCATGGTTGCTCCCGGCCTCTGGCGTTGTACAGGCGCAAACGGACTCGGAGCTTGAGTTCCCCTGGGAAAAGACGATCGGAATCGTTCGCGTCTTTTCCGACTTTGACCTGGCCACGCTGAACGGGCTACAGTCGGATATTGAGGAATTACAAGACGACTTAATCAACTATCTCGGCGTTCCCCGACCGCAGGAAGAAATCCACCTGTTCCTGTTTAGCAATTCGGAGGGCTATTTGCGTTACATACACAAGCGCTGGCCCGGTGCGCCGCTTGACCGCCCTGCCCTGTATGTCAAAGATCGCGGTCCAGGCTCGCTGATGATCCGCAAGGATAATCAGATTCTGCTGAACGTCCGTCATGAAATGACTCATGCCATTTTGAACGCCTCGCTCATGCACGTGCCCATCTGGCTCGATGAAGGACTGGCCAAATATTTTGAGGTCCCTCGCGGCAAGCGTGGCTTTGAGAATCCATTCCTCAGCACAGTCCGGCAGAACACAACATTTCTCTTCTTCTCGCGCGCTCCGTCCCTGGAACGTCTGGAACACCTCTCGCAGGTCCAGCAGATGGGCGAACGGGAATATCGGGAAAGTTGGGCCTGGGTCCATTTTCTGATCCATTATTCTCAAGAGACACACTATCTGCTGGCGGAATACCTCGCCTCTCTGCGACCGGAATATCAGAGCAAGCTCACGGCGGAACAGGTGGCTGACCTTCAAAAGAGCTCTCCTCTGACCGCACGGCTCAAGGAGCAATTTCCCGACTACAAAAAAATATACGTAGCGCATTTTAAAAATTGGGAGAAAAAGTAGTATAGATTTTTTTAATCTTAAAAAATTTTTCGGCCCTTTGCAAAACAAATATTTACTTGTATGATATTGAGGTATATAATATAGAGAGACTGGGTGTAGGACGCCGTGATTGCGTTCATCACTGTAAGACGGGCCACTCGCCTCGTCCCGGGCGCGGCCTTTGGGCCAAGTCTGGTGCCCGAATTCACAGGCAGCGACGGGGAAATGGCGTACCGGCCTGACAAAAGTCCGTTATCGTTATCCGAATCCTATTACAAATTAAAGGCGAACACTATGCTTTGTGTTACTTTGGCACACGGAAGTCATAAACGGGATATTCTGGAACATCAGAAAGTTGCGGACGAACGCATTCCGCTGGTCGAATTACGTCTCGACCTGTTGAGAAAGCCGCCGGAGCTGCACCGCTTACTCCCAACGCGCCCGACCCCGGTCATTATAACTGTCCGACGCCGGTCCGACGGCGGATTCTGGCAGGATACGGAAGAGAAACGACTCCGTCTCTTACGCAATGTCATTGTAGAAGGCGCCGATTACGTCGATCTTGAAATGGATATCGCCGCCAGTATTCCCCGTTATGGCAAGACCAAGCGAATCGTCAGCTATCACAACTTCGAGGAGACGCCGCGCGACCTGCTCGGACTGCATCAGCAGATGATGGCCTGTGACCCGGACGTTGTCAAGATCGCGGCCAACCCGCAGAGCATTTCCGACGTCTTCCGCATGATCGAGTTCATGAAAAAGGTCAATCGTCCTGGCGTAAAGGTGCCGACGGTCGCTATTAGTATGGGCGAAATGGGCGTCTTGACCCGCATCCTGGGCGGTAAGTACGGGGCCCCTTTTTCTTACTGCTCCTACTCCAAAGGGCGACGCGTTGCCCCGGGTATGGTCGACTATCGCACCATGCGAGACGTCTATGGCTATGACCAAATTAATTCGGAGACGGAGATCTATGGCGTTATTGGTCATCCGATTGGGCACAGCCTTAGTCCACATATTCACAATATGGCGTTTCGCGACCGGAAATTGAACAAAGTCTATCTCCCGTTCCTGATTCCGCCTTCGGAGCTGGCCACGTTCATCGCCAAAGCACCCTCTCTCGGAATACGCGGACTCAGCGTAACCATCCCGCACAAAGTCGAGGTCATTCAGGAGCTGACCAATATGGAGCCGGCTGTCGAAGAGATCAACGCGTGCAATACGATTCTGTTTCAGGCGAACGCCATTTTGGGCGACAATACGGACTATCTCGGCGCCTTGCACAGTATAGAGCGTGCCATGTCGACGACGAGCGACGTCGGCAATCCGATTTCCGGCAAGCAAGCGCTCGTTCTGGGTGCCGGTGGAGCAGGCAAAGCGATTGCGTACGGCCTTCGCAGTCGGGGCGCCAATGTAACCTTGTGTGACGGCAAAGATGACCTGGCGGAAGAAGTCGCCCGAAAGCTCCGTATTCACCACTGCCCATGGTCCGAGCGGCAGGATATTTTCGTCGATATTCTCTGCAATTGCACTCCCATTGGCATGTTCCCGAACGTCGATGTCATGCCAATTGATATGAAGGCTCTTCGTAACCGTATGTACGTCTTTGACGCCGTTTATAATCCGGAGAACACCTGGCTTCTGCGCGCCGCGCGCGAGCGGGGGTGCAAGGTTATCTCCGGGGTCGAGATGTTTTCAGAACAGGCCGCCTTACAGTTCAAACAGTTTACCGGCGAGGACATCCCCATAGCGACGATGCGGTCTTTTGTTGACCGTGCTTTCGCGAGTGTCAAAGGCTGTTAACGCCGCAGATTCCTCTGTCTAGTTCAGCAGGGAGACGATCGCCTTGCCAAGAGCATCGGCGGTCGTCAGTGCGTCTTCTTTGAGTTGATAGAGGTCGACGAACGAGGATGGTCTTTTCACCAGAGCCCCGAAGAGAGCGCCTGCCAGACGGGCGGTCGACTGCTGATGACTGGCGGTAATTGTCTTGACTTCTTTGGCCAGCCGACGGTTCTGCGTGTCGAGTATTGCCCGCACCGCGAGAAAAGGAACCTCATAACGTCGACAGACCTGCGCGACGGCCCAAGTTTCCATATCGACGCAATCAGCGTTATAATAATCGGCCAGGCGTCGCTTTTCTTCCGGGGTATCGACGACTTTGTGAGTGGTCAGCAGCGTTCCTCTTTTAAATCGGCCGGTATTCGGCAGACCGGCGGGATATTCCTGCGAGAAAGCCGGTGGGTCGGAGACGCGTGACGGGTCAGGAGCAGGCAGCTCTTGCGGGACCAGACGCATCCGCTCGCCGGTCGTGTCGTGAATGAGGAGGTCAGGAGCGAGAATTTGTCCTTTCTTCAGCGTTGGCGCCAGCGCGCCAGCAAACCCCGCCGAAAGAAGCCACTGGGGCCGAAAGATGGTCAGCAGCGATTCCGTGACAAAAGCGGCCTTCTTTTCTCCGATTCCCGACAAGGCAACAACAATGTGCTGTCGTTTCCAGGAGGTCTCGTAGTATTGAACGCCGTTGCCAATGGTCATTTTTGCCTCGGGCAAGAGGTCGAGGAGTCCAACGGCTTCCTGTTTGAGGGCAAAAACGCACCCGAGGGTACAGACAGGGGTATTACTGGGGGAGGTTTCGGATGATTTCATGGGCGAGTTCGTCGAGGGAGCATTGGTCGGTCTTGAGAGTGAGGTGGGCAGTTTCCTGATACAGGCTGTTTCGGACGGCGAGGACAGCGTCGATCTCTTGCAGCGGTTTCAGGTCGGTCAGGGGCGGTCGCCGGCTTTCGTTGCTGTCGTCGCCATTCATGCGGGCAAAAATCGTTTCACGGGAAGCTCGCAGCCAGACGACGAACCCCATGTTCTTAAGGTATTTTCGGGATTCTTCCCGCAAGGGAACCCCGCCGCCGGTCGAGAGAATCATAGGCTCGTTCGCTCCGGCCAATTCCGCAACGAGTGCCGCTTCCCGGTCGCGAAAGACCGATTCGCCCTCGTCGGCAAACATACTCTGAATCGTCTTGCCGTAACGCTCTTCGACGAGAGCGTCTGTATCGACCAAGGGGAGGTTAAGCTCCCGCGACAGGAGTCGCCCCAGCGAACTCTTTCCGGTTGCCCTGTATCCAATCAAAATGATACTTTGCGGTTTCGTTTTGTCCATTCTTTCTGTCCCCTTAGCGATTCTCTTCCAACGACGGTAGGTTGAGGTTCGGGACGCCCCAAGACGCCCCGGAAACCCACGACTAATTTTCGCCTGCGGCGTCGCGTCGTGCCTTTTCGTTCTGCGCGGCGATGAAGAGCATGTGCAGTTCGTGAATGATGCCGTCGAGTGTTTTGCTCTCTTCGTCGGTACGGTTTCCAGCCGTCTTGTCGAAAATGAGCTGCACAGTATCAATCAAGTGCTTCGCCTGATTCAACAGGAAGACAGACTTGCCGGTCATGGGGTTCGGTATGATTCCCATGGAGACCATGGCCTGGGTGGCCAGGTTCGTCGCGACGGTTATCAGAGTCGGTGTGGCCATTGGCATGTCAGGGATATTGTTCGGGTCTATTCCCTTGGAGGCATTTTCGTTTCCATGATTGTGGTGCTCATGGTTGTGGCAGCAGGAGCCTTCATGATGATGGCCACAGCCACAGGTATGTTCCCCTTCATGCTGGCATGAATCATTTTTTGTTTCCTGTTCGGACATGATTATGTTCCTTTCGTGAATTGTGAAGTGGTCTTGAACCCCTTCGTTCAAGGTTATTTGCTTATTGTAATTACCTAAATTGCGTTGTTTCCCATGAAACTGTCAGGCTTGCTTCGCCTCCATCATCTGGCAGTAGGCGAGGAACTCCTCTTCTGTCTGGGTAAAGCCTCGCTCGGCATTGCCATTATAAATCAGTTCCAGCGACCGCAAAATGTCTTGCGCGGCAATGGCCCCGGCCATTCCTGCCCGTTCGTAGAAGCAGCGTCCGAACAAGTGGTCCGTCTCATGCTGAACGATCCGCGCCGGCCAGCCTTTCCAGTGATGCGTCACCAGCTCACCGTCGAGATTAATCGCCTGAAACGTTATTTCACTCGAACGAACAACCTGAAGACGCAGGTCCGGAAAACTCAAACAGCCCTCTTCTCCCTCTTCACGACCTTTTCGCTTCGTTATGACCGGATTGATAAAGCAAAGTTCCGCTTCTTTCTGCTCCGGGTCCGCTGTTTCATTCATGACAAAAAGCTGATAAGGAAGATTGACCTGATTCGCTGCCAGGCCCACTCCGCCGTCTTTGTACATGATTTGAAACATTTCGCTGACAATTTCGCGTATCTGTTCGTCAATGCGCCGAATTGGCTTTGAAACATGCTTGAGCATGGGGTGTGGATAGATCACTGTTTCCATTTTCCGCGTAACCGTTTTCCCTTCTACAACAATAGTCGTCTCGCGTACCGGCATGGTGGGCTTGCCCTACAGGCCCCATGCACTATAATATAACTGTCAGTATCTATCATACTCCATTTTATTATTTTATCCAGTAGGGAAAACAAAAATGCCGGAAAGAAGAGATTATATCCCGGAAAATAACCGGTCGCCCCAAGAGACGGCTTTCGTCGCGCCTTGTTCCTTCTTCATTTCGCTCGGACTGCACGCCATTGCCATTCTTTTGACCATTCTGATCGTGCAGAGTCTGCCGTCGAAAGGAACGGTCAATGGCAATTCCGACGACCGCACCGTTGGTATCGTTTTCTCCAAAGAGGAAGGCTATACGTCCCCTGAAGAGACCCTTCGCATCGCAGGCGGGACCGAATCGGCCAGCGACTCCCCGGAAGATGCCCCCGCAAGCAGTCCGGCCGACAGTCTTATGCCCAGCCTGGATGCCGTTGGACTCAACGCGAGTGGAACGCCCAACGACACCAACGCCCCGGCCGGTAACAGTCCCGCCGCCGCTCTCCTGCCAGGTACAGGCGAGAGCGGCTCCGGAAGTGGTCAGGGAGACGGCCAGTCGGTGGGATTTGCCTCACTCCGTG
This sequence comes from Planctomycetia bacterium, assembly GCA_030539295.1. Lineage (GTDB taxonomy): Bacteria > Planctomycetota > Planctomycetia > Pirellulales > Thermoguttaceae > JAUNBG01. Next base: position 39,948 of record JAUNSJ010000030.1, read on the forward strand.
GCAAGGGACGTAAGTTCGTTTACGTGCTCGACCACTCCGAAAGCATGAAGTGGCCCGATGGACAGGCCATGACAAAAGCCATTGCCGAGGCCAAAAAGAGTCTGTTGAGTTTGGATCCAGTGCAAGGGGCGAAAAAATTTCAGGTCATCTGCTACAATCATGAGGTCAAAGTCTTCGATGCAGGCCGCCTCCTGGATGTAACGGAACCGAATAAGCAGCGCGCTTGCAAGTTTCTCGACACCCTCTTTCCGGAAGGCGGCACAGACCCACTCGCGGCACTGGAAAAGGCAGTAACGTTCCGGCCCGATGTCATTTTTTTTCTCACCGACGCCGATGAAGAGATTCCTTCGGCCAATCTAGCCCGGATTCACGACGCCGCCGTCCGCAACAAAGTGGGCCAGATCCACGTTTTCGAGTTTCGCCGTAGCGGTGCGCCGGAAAAGAAATCCTTTGCCCGACTCGCCGCGGATAATGGCGGCGGCTACTTTTGCGAACTCCTTCCCTAACCTGTTCTTCGTTTGCCAAAAGAAGTCAGGCACGTCCGTCGTTTTATTCGTTGATTCTTGTTTACAATAATCGTAAGAGGATTAGGGCCATTTGTGGACTGGTGCGGCCAACATAAACTGTTTATATTCTTCATCGAGCGTAGTCAGGTCGGTCTGAAGTGTTTCGGCCAGAGAATCGGGACCGGCGTTGTCATCGTAGAGAAGTCGCAGGCAATCGAGGAACTTTCGTCGATATTTCCCGTCTTTGCCGTGAAGGAAGAAGACCGTCAGCCCGGTCGACTGCGTATAGAGCATGGGAATATTGTCGTGCGTCTGGAACTCGTTGAGCGAAAGACGGACGTATCGCTGAAGTGGCAAATAGCCGCCAGGCTCGCTCACGCGCTCTTTAGCCCGCTGAAAACGCCAGGTGTCGGCCCCACCTAACTGAAAGAAGCGACCGGACCGGCGAAACGTCTCGGCATAGGTCGCAATTCCTTCAACCATCCAGAAATTGTCGCGCTGGCCTGCCATCTGACGCTTGGCCTTTCTCGTTTGCCCTCGCCCGTACCGGTACTCCTGAAAGAGCTGGTGCGTCGCTTCGTGCACCAGCATGGTATCCAGATGGGTCTCTTCTTCCGGGCCAGGCCAGTAGACGTAGATGCACTCTTTGCCGGGAAAGTAGCCGCCGTGACTGTACTCCAGATTCGGTTCACTCTTACCCAATTCCTTGAGATATTCGGCACGATTGGCGAAAACGACGACTTTCATCTTACTGCGCGGAAGCTTCTGACGCCCCGCAACGTAATTCGACCAGTATTGTTCGGAACCAATAAAGGGATAGAATAACTGGAACCAGGCCTGAAAATAGTCTTCCAGAAGACGCGACAGCCGGACCTCTTCTCCCCGATCGCCGGAGCAGAGGAGTGAGAAATGCTCCGTTTCAAGCCGATTACGGGATGAATCTTGGGCCAGACGATCGGAGTTCGGCTTGTCGGATGCACTTTGCGAACGGAGCCCCGCCTCATATTCCTCTACCTGCTCTGCAGGAATCCAGCCGAAGACCGGATGGTCAACGGCGCCTTTTGCGAGCTGACCTCGCTCCCATTCGGACCGCCACCGCCCCTGATGCAACTCAAAGCCGAGAATACGTCGGGCAGGTTCGCAATTCGGGTCAATTTCCAGTGCCTGAAAGACCAGTCGCATGGCGTCGTAGCCTTGCCCCTTATCCGCGGCCAGCTGTGCCAGCGACGTTAGAGCCGTTGCGGTCGTCTGCTGGAGCCGACGCAGTGCGGCGTACCATTTCTTCTGAAGGTCTTTTGCGTCAGGCGGTAGTGATTCCGGGACCGGGGCCGCTTTCAAGTCGAGAATATACACGCCATATAAGCCGACCGGACGAAGCGACGTCTCGGTAACCTCGGCCTCAAGCGACATATCCAACTCACGACAGGTTGCCATAAGATTATCGAGTTTTGTCCGATATCGGGCAAGAATAACCGGTTCATCGTCGAGTGACAGGGAATTGCGTGACAAAGTACCGTCGCGGCTGCCCGAGTCCGACTCCGCGCCGAGCGATACGCAACAGGGCGTGAGAATGGTAAGCCAAAGGATGAGGGAAACAGATTTAAAGAGACTTATACTCATGGTACAGGCGTATGGGGCTGGCAACCGGTGGTTCCGATTTAGGGTCTATTATTATCTACACTCGCGCCGTCGGGCGCGGGAAAATGTGCAACACACTCACTATTATAGGACGTTTGCCGCCAAAGGCAAGCGGCAGGGCAAGGCACCCTCCAAAGTAGTCACAAGAGAGCCAGCTCTGCGTGCGGGGCAAGACGGCTTATAACGCCCCTTAAAAAGGGGGATATGATGAGCCAGCTCTGCGTGCGGGGCAAGACGAACATTTACTGCGTTGTCCAGTTTTCCTGTCTTTTCAAAAAGGATAAAAAAAAGAGTGAAAATTTTACAAAAAAGAGATTTTTCTCTTCCCAAACGGGGGGAGGTACGGTATAATATAAGGTGTCGGGGCGAGAGCTGCGGCGGCCGGAAATTTCCCCGGGAAAACTGGGGCCGGGCCGGCGGCTCCGTCGGGTTTGAAGTTAAGAACTCACCACCTTTTGTTGCACAGGAGGTCGAAAATGAGGCTTGCACGTTCCAAGATTTGAGCAGGGGATGGCGCGCGAGCGTTGTCCCGGTCCAGACGGGTATCTTTTCCGCATCAGCATAATTTTTTTGCCTGGGGAACGTTTCCCACAGGTGAACATGGATACAAGGCAGACTTTGGTTAAGGCAATCTAAGGGAGTTGCCGAAGCTGTTCTGCAGGTGGGAGCAAGCGATAAGGGGCGACGTATCCGTTGAGACTAACGGCGGTTGCCGGGTTATTCTGGCAGCAGGTAAGACCAGTTCCGGCGGACAGTAGTCACGACCGCACGCAACAGACGCAATGCCTCGGATGAAGTTCCAGACTCGCCGCGTTCTCGCCGCAGTTTTTATGGCCCTCTAGAAGAAGACTCTGTGCCAGGGAGTGAAACCAGGAGTCGTGCCCGACGTGTACGGTGACCCGATTGGTCGCTGCGGGCAAACGAGATTTTTCGATCGACTCATTTTCGTTAAGAAAACGGCACCCAAGGCACCGCGTCCATTTTTCGGGCCTATACAGAGGGCTCTGTTTCGGGGCGATGGACCGTCACTGGTTATCCTGTGCCTGGCCGTCTAGCAACGGCCGCCGGATGGCATTTCCTTTTGATCGTTTCCGATTTCGCCCAGTCGCACCGCGCGGCGGTAGCTGCCCGGTGTCGCCCGGAGCCAAGCCTGGTCCCTCTGGCAGGCTCAAATTGGTTCCGGCACAGTATTTTGCCCGACTTTTTCGCTGGCAAACGAGGTTTTGTTTCACGCCGGTTTGACAGACGGTTTTCGTTTCCACGCGAAATGAAGTGACCCAATCTCGTCTGTTACCGCTCCAAACGGAGCCGACGCGGATCAAGGATAAAACTTCGTGAAGAGGCAGCGACAAACGACAGAATGCACTTATCTACTGCCCGTCGGTCATCTCGCCGACGGGTTTTTTTTGACTCGCCACTCGAAATCCCTGTCAATAAGCGTCGACTCATAAAAAAACCCGACACTGAGGTCGGGCTTAACGGTCGCGCCGCTCAGCCTGCTCTTTAGCCTGCTTTGCGACTCTCAACCTGTTCCGCTGGAAGCTCGAATTCCAGAATGGACTTCTCCTGCTCCCCGTTCGTAAGCAGCTCGCTGCGGAGTACCGACAGCCCTGCCTTTGTCTCAATTCCAATGCGAATCTTATTCCCTGCTATACGGACAACCGTAACGAGAATATCGTCGCCGAGTCGAATCGACTCCCCTTCTCTCCTTGACAAAACCAACATAACTCTGCTTCCTTTCCTGGTGCCGACGTACTGCTCTCCTGTCGCTAATTCTGCAACAGGGACCAGACGTGCCAATCCTTTGACAACCGGAGTTCGGGTCAACCGTGCCGTGCGGTCAGATTTCAACCTGACTGACCGGTGCGTCTTCCAGCACGACCTGCTGATACCGTTCTCCACAAGGTCCGTAAAATAATACTCGGTTGTGCTCCTTCTCCCAAATCGCGGAGAATTTCGTTGACCGCGGCCCGTAAAGACAGAACATCATGCCACAACTCCGGCCGTCTGTCTTACGGAGAACCCGCTCCCGCGTGGGAAACGTGTTCATCAACAACTCATGGTCCCGACAAAGGGTCCTGTACACAAACCGCTGCAAATCATCCAATGTTTCTATCGTTTTTATATTACGAATTACCATGACAGTGAATCTACCTGATAATTTAATTATTAATTTTATAATACCGACTTCACCCCATGCCCCACATCAGCCCAATGGCCGCACTGCGCGAAGGAGGGTTCGAAACCGGATTAATACCGACTTCACCCCTACCCCCACATCAAACCATTGGCCGCACTGCGCGAAGGAGGGTTTGAAACCGGATTAATACCGACCTCACCCCTGCCCCACATCAAACCAATGGCCGCACTGCGCGAAGGAGGGTTGAAACCGGATTAATACCGACCTCACCCCTGCCCCTACATCAGCCCAATGGCCGCACTGCGCGAAGGAGGGTTGCAATCGGCTTGCTACCGGCTCATTCCCTTGTCCTGCGTTCGGCCCACGGGGCACGCGGCGGGGAAGCAATGTGGAACCGGCATGGCCGACTCCCTCTTTCCCAAAGTCCTCGCCTGTATACACGGTAATGTGGCAGGCTCTATGGCTGGATAGCGAAACTTATGGGGAAAGTTGGTATTAGTATTCAAATGATGACAACTCAAGGCACCTTAATTTTGCTCTCTTAATATTAAGATACACAAAATAAATAAAATGGAGCACCTTTGATAATATAGTTATCGTCCAAAAGATGGGTAATCTTGGGAAAATTCTTGGTTTTTTTGGCAGTTCTCCAAGAAAAAAAGCCGTGGCCTGAAAAAATCATCCAGAAGATCTCCTAACTCGCAGGCCAAGTCCCCTTGCGCGATTCTCTCCATCACGTGATTACCGTTGCTGCACCCCTATACCTTGCCTCTCTTGAAATCTTCTTGTACGTTCACAATAAACTCGGGGAGAATTGAAAGAAACCCGACAATGCCACGAACTTATCTCCTCGTATGCGAATCGTCTAAAATCACTGTGACGGAACGGATTTTTTGAAAATTATCCCTTCTGATTGTTTTTTGTCCTTAAGAAATCACAAGACAGTATTATAACGAGAGCAATCATTTTGCAGGCATCGTGTAGTACAAGAAAGAGGTTCTCGGGGACAAGGTCCGGTCGTGCTTCCTTGGAGACATTCGTGGTCCCGTCTCCAATCACGGCAATAAGTAATGCCATCTTCTCTCCGCGAGTGGCGGACGTCTGACGCTGGTCTCTTCAGACGCCGCCTTCGCGGATGTGTAGACTTCAAACAAGGTCAGTCAAACAAGGTCTGT
>JAUNSJ010000031.1 GCA_030539295.1 Planctomycetia bacterium
TTTCCGGCAACCCGGTCATCCTGACTTTTGCCGTTACTGTTGCGTAAACGGCTTCAGATAAGGAGTATCTATGACAAATTTAATACGACGCGACGACCTGAATAAAATGCTGTCCGAATGGAAGTCCGGCGTGTTCGGGAAAAACGGCCCGCAGAAAATCTCCGGTCGCGGAACCGTTCTCATCTACAATACCGGCCCGGATATTCGCGCTGGTCTGCCACTTGCGGTAACCGGTCGCATGTTCCCAAATGTTTCGGAAGACGACGCGATTACCGAGTATCTCACCTACGGCGTTCAGCTCGCAGGAGGCACTCCGGCCAGCGACGCCCCGGATCAGGTCATCGCCATAACCGCCGCAAGCTAATGATGGAAATGAAAGTCATTGAAATAACGAAACGCGGGACCTTTAGCATACTTATTAGCACTCACTAGTGTCCCATTAAAAAACCCGGTAAAAAAGGGCCTTTTGATGAATCGTTGTTAGTTTGAATATCGTAATTTTCACAAAACAGCTTAAAAACAGGCATGTTTTCAAATGGAACTCCCTTTAAAATCGTTAGAATTTCGGACATCGGACGGTCGATTGCAAGTCGTTTACGCTCAATGGCGACAAGGAGATAAACGGCGATCGCCACCCAGATTTGGATTCGAACCGCGTTTTCACTTTGACCGAAAAATCTTTTGATTCGCAAATGTTGTTTGATCCATTTGAAAAACAATTCTACTTCCCAGCGTTTTTTATATAACGTGGTAATCGTCAATGCTGGGAGCGTAATGTTGTTCGTGAGAAACACCACACGTCGGTCGTGTTCCTCGTCGTAAAATTTGATCCGACGGATTTTGTCAGGGTACAGGCAGCGCGTTCGTTCGATAACGAACCTCACCGTTTGATCGCAACGCAATCCGGTCGACTTGTCAACCGGATGAGAGTAGAGACGAGCCATTTGCGTGTTCTTCTTTGCTCGAATAACGAAGAAGGCTTTTGCCTCTTCAATGCGATGCAGGCGGCCGAAATCGTTATAGCCTTTATCCATAACGTACCAGGATTTTCCAGAAAAATTCAATTCATCCAAAATAGGAACATCATGCACTTTGCCCGTAGAAATACGGATAAATTCGGGTATTTCCGACTTTACGTTCAACAAAGCGTGAACCTTGACAGCGGATTTTGTTTCGCGAAAATATGCCCAATTGAACAGCGACAGACACAGGTCAATCGTGGTTGAATCCAAAGCGAAAACAGACGAATCAACATCGACGTCCCATGTATCGTTGGCATACAGTTTCTTCGCTTCGGCGATGAGGAGGTAACCCAGTTCGGCAAAGATTCGCCAGTCCCGTTTTGCACTCGCGTTTGCGACGTTGTTCAACGACACGGCCCTAATCCCCATGTGGAACAGTTTCGGCTTCATCGCGTTCAAACATGAGACCGTGTCTCGCAACGAACGCCGAGCGGTAAGTTGTGAGAACGCCATAATTCGGAAGTACACGTGCGTTTTCAATTGTGTAGTTTCCATATCACCATGATATTTATTGATGATTGTCTGGAACCTTCGCCATGGAACAACGTCCATGATTTGAGCAAAAACGGTTTTATTACCGATAACATGCCTCCGATTTGCAATTCAAGTCGATACAGGTTCTATTATCGCGTAATTACCATATTTTACAAGGGTATGTCATGTTTCGATTATCGTTGTGGGATACTAGTGATATGGAACAGTATTTTTTGCGTAAATAGTGCCATTAAATCGCTTGGTGCTCAACGCCTGACGGCGTAAAAGTATATGGAACCACGTTAATCTCTGTAGCCGCCTGCGCGGCGGCACTCCGTGCTCAACGCCTGACGGCGTAAAAGTATATGGAACTCCTCCCCCGCGTCTTCTTTGGCGCGTATCTTTTTGTGCTCAACGCCTGACGGCGTAAAAGTATATGGAACTTTCGGCCACCCCGGCGAGCCGCGCGACAGACTTGGGTGCTCAACGCCTGACGGCGTAAAAGTATATGGAACCGCAGGCTGCTCGTGTGGCCGAGGCTGCCATGCTGTGCTCAACGCCTGACGGCGTAAAAGTATATGGAACAGGCTGCTTGTGTCAAGAAGTCTTGATTTTCAATTAGTGCTCAACGCCTGACGGCGTAAAAGTATATGGAACGGTCGGCTCTAAGAGCGTCACCTGCGTCTGCGTCGTGTGCTCAACGCCTGACGGCGTAAAAGTATATGGAACTCTGTACTATTCGCTGCTCGGGTTAGTGTCGTTGGTGCTCAACGCCTGACGGCGTAAAAGTATATGGAACAGAGAGAATTATTGTTGCGGGAATACAATCGGTAGTGCTCAACGCCTGACGGCGTAAAAGTATATGGAACTTTAATTCGGCCAATACCACTGGTATATCAACTAGTGCTCAACGCCTGACGGCGTAAAAGTATATGGAACTGCGATAGGCAGGCGGACGAAAATAAGCCCAATAGTGCTCAACGCCTGACGGCGTAAAAGTATATGGAACCTTAATTGCTGCAGTCTTTAATCAAATAGACAAAAAGTGCTCAACGCCTGACGGCGTAAAAGTATATGGAACATCAAGAACCTGAACGCGTTCGAGCGGATGCAGTTGTGCTCAACGCCTGACGGCGTAAAAGTATATGGAACATTCGGACAGGTCGTTGCTTCTATTTCCGTACATGTGCTCAACGCCTGACGGCGTAAAAGTATATGGAACGCGGTAGAAATGATTGGTAATTCAGGAGATTACAAGTGCTCAACGCCTGACGGCGTAAAAGTATATGGAACCGTTCCATTCGGCTTTGATGTTCATGCTCTTATTGTGCTCAACGCCTGACGGCGTAAAAGTATATGGAACCCAGCTCTGGAAGGAAAAATCGTTATGACAGCTAGTGCTCAACGCCTGACGGCGTAAAAGTATATGGAACGGGCAATTGGCTGATGATGATGTGGTTCACAAATTGTGCTCAACGCCTGACGGCGTAAAAGTATATGGAACGGCCGACCGTGTGGAAACGCTCCACACTGACTGTAGCGGTGTGCTCAACGCCTGACGGCGTAAAAGTATATGGAACAGCGGCAACACTCGCCGCCTGATATTCCCGCAATTCGTGCTCAACGCCTGACGGCGTAAAAGTATATGGAACCTCCTTGTTTGATAACTATTTTGCTTGTTATCAAAGTGCTCAACGCCTGACGGCGTAAAAGTATATGGAACGCGGAGGCGGTGCTGGCGGGTCGGCGTGAACTGAACTTGTGCTCAACGCCTGACGGCGTAAAAGTATATGGAACTGGGGTGGTGTACTCTGGCGTGACTTCGACTTCTGGTGCTCAACGCCTGACGGCGTAAAAGTATATGGAACGGCACTAAGTCTAAGTTGTTGTGGGTGGCAGAGTAAGGGGTGTGCTATTCAAGGACCTGCTGGGGTGGGCGTGGGTGATGGGATCTACCGTGCAGGTAATTATTGAAGAACGCGTTGGGAAGGAATCGTTCACGGTAAAACAGGGGGATTTTGCGATGTAAGTCATAATCAAGGACTTCTTTTGTTAAATATTGAACGTAACTATAAATGATATTTGAAGTTAGCATTATTTGGGTTGTACCGACACTAAAAAACATGCAGGTACTTGAAAATTCAAGGAGCTTAAAAAAAGCGGCGACAGTTTGTCGTCACATAATTTCAAACCTCTTTTTCTCAACGGACCAGTCCGTTTTTCCAGAGTTGTCACGAATCCTTTTGGCACATTTTTCGCAAATCTCAATGAGCAGAAGGTCGTCTTCTTCTGCGAGGATTTTGGACAATTCCCAATTTAGACGTTCGTAGTCCGTAAGGGAGAGACGGCAGCGGAAGACACTCATTTGGATTCTGGTTCCGAAACCGAGTAATTTCTTTGCTGTTTGGCGAAGCCGTTTCGGGTCACGGACGTCATAAGTAATAAGATACCATTTTTTTTGCATTTTTGCAACCCCTTTTTTTAAAATTTTTTACTCTTCCTTCCTTTTAACGAATTCGGAATTTTGCGAAGAGTCCTTCTGTGCCGGTCCATTCTTTTTCAAGTAGACGGATCTCCAATTCGATGAGTCGGGCGTAGGAAAGAGAATAGCCGACTACGGAGTGTTTCCAGGTGTCTTGAAGACGTCGTTCATAAAGTTCGATTGCTTTCTTTTTTCCTGTTTGAGAAAGCCAGACTTTTTCTTTGGTAACGTCAAAATCGGCTTTTGGGTCCCATTGCAGGCGGTTGATTGAACCAATGAGCGTCATATCACAAATAATGAGACGAAACAGTTCCATTAGGTCGAGAACCAGGGGCGGTGTGGAACTTCGCGGTGTATGAAAGAAGCCGAATGCAGGTTCCAGGCCAACCGTGAGAATGGACTGCAAGACAGAGGCGTAGAGAAGCGAGTAAAAATAGCTCAAAACGGCATTGAACCGATCGCGAGGGGGACGTCGATTCCTTCCTTGAGGAATCATTGTCTTGGGGACGTCGGCGCCGAGCAAAAGGGTAAGGATTCCAAAATATTCCTTGGCGGCAGCGCCTTCATAGCCACGTAGAACATCGATATTGGGCGCGGTATCAAGTTGTCGCAAGATATCGCGGGTTATATTGATTGAAGTTTGTATTGGTGCAGATGGCCGCAGGAGTCCTTCTTTTGATTCGCTCCGAGTACTGCGTAAGATATATCGTAGCGTCTGTTCCACTTTTGAGCGAACGAGTCGTTTGGCCAGTTTGAGGCGAAATGCTTCATCATCGAGTGCACGGTATTGTCGGATTCGCCGCTGCACAGGACCTGTTCCTGCCACGAACCCACCGAGATAAGATCCAGATGGATTGAGCCAATGAAGAGAGATATTTTGGGAAGCGCAGAGTTGAATTGCTTGAGTGGAGATTTGTGAATAACCGTGGAGTACGATACTGTCGACATCGGTAGTGGGCAATGTACGTGTCTCTCCCTCACACGTCGTCAGGTGAATGGATTCGCCGGATCGGCCGATTTGAGTGCCGGGGGTAAGAACATGAATCGTGGCACGTTCTCTATCGGCTGGGAAGAGCCGCACGGTTTTATGGGCGGAATCGATCACGAAACGTTCTTCTTCAGGGAGACAGATTGGGGCGAGAGAACATCGAACGCAGAGTTTTTCATTGCTTGTAACAGGAGGTCGCTCAGGCAAATTCCGAAGCCTTTTCGCTTCGGTCACGGCGTCGAGCACTTTCTGTCGCATTTCGGCATCCAGAGGAACGAAGGCGGTAACATTCTCGGCATGATATCGAACGCGTCCTTCAGGCACGTCAATATTTCGAGATTCTTCCAGGAGCATTCCATAAGCGGACACTTGTAATGCGTCAGAGGGCCATGCGGTAGGCTTACCGTTGATTCGTTGGCAACGTCCCCGCTTATGCTCATAGGGAATTAAGGAGCCGTCACATCGGCAAAGACAGTCAATCTTGCCGGTGAGTCCGATTTTTTCGCCTGTCAGTTCCACTTGTGTCATGGATCCATCCGGCGTATCGGGTGCGACCACTTCATGAAGGGTCCGGCCAGCGTAGACGCGGTCATCGGCCAGCCGGATTTCCTCCACTTCCTCCAAATAAAAGAGTCTTGGGCAATAGGCCAGCGCATGAAGAGCCATAATTCGAATCGGTTCTTCATGCGCCAGCTGCAAAGCACAACCATTGGAAAGATTCATTGCAACCTCCATTTTTTACTACCTGATTGTCAAGGATCAAACTCGACCATCAGGCAAGAGTGAAAAATCTCATTAAATCCTGCGGTCATACAACCTGGACAGCGGCACACTGTTGACTCTCAAATTTTCCGGTGTTTGGCCTGATTACCATGAACCAGGCCAGATCCGTGACCGCACGAGGAAAACGTCGAGTGGAGCGGTATCATTCGGGTTAGTTCTTTAATTTTGAATTACCGGCATATCCGCGGTCTTGGGAGGTTTGAGTCCTCCTGAAACCAAAGCCCCGGTCACGTAACGAGTTCCTTGGGCACCGACATGATCAACCCAGACGGGCCAGGTTAAAGCTCCGTTCGAGTCTTGAAGCATAATCTGTGGATTCACGTCTTCTCCGACGCCAGAATCAGCCACGACCTTTTTACCATCGTAGTACAGTGAAACCTCGTTTACCAGGTGTGTACTCTCGCCGAGCGACAGTCCTCCGAACCGGGCGATTTGGCCGCGGCCTTCCGGGTCGAGTGCCGTTTTTACCCGTTTTTCGAGAGACTGATCCACAAGAGCAGTCCCGTCATGCTTCTCTTCATCTGAACTGTCGAGCCAGATGAGAAGTTGAACATCGGTCAGAATCTGTTGGTAATCGGGGCGTGTATTGCCAGGCGAACCGAGCGGTGTTTTTTTCACACGCCACACGGTTCGCAAGACGACGCTTCGTTCCGATTCCTTAAGCAGCACGGGAGAGATTTTCACACGAAGATGTCGTTCTCTGTCCGTTTCTCCCACCAATGCGAGCAGGAAGCCGTAGCAGGTTGCCGGAGGAGGAATACGTTCGGTCTCAAGGTATTCCCTCGCCATACCCTTTCGGAAACAGGCAATTGGGACGGAAAGTTTAATTCCTAACATCGCCGACTCCTTTATTTTATTTGTTTAGCGATTTTTTTACATGCATCAGCAACAGCGGCGCGAACGCCGGAGACGGCGATTTTCTTTGCTTTAAGTGCCGTGGCCAAGGGAGAATTGACATTGGAAACTCCGACGAAGAGTTCGTCGGGAGTCACATCGCCGCACTCAATTCGTTGAATTAAAGCATCAGCGTCGACTGTTTGTCCGCCGTCCTTTGTATCGAAGCAGTAGAGAATGCGTGGCGCCGGGTCGTCGGTAATGCGAATGACCATAATTTCCGGAGCGAAGTCGTAGAGAAAACGACCGTGGTTTCCTGCAACATTTTGGAGCGAGGCAATGGCTTCGAGGGCCTTGGTTGCCCTGGTTTTATCGGCCAGTCGTTCCGGAGTCATGGCCAATCCATACTGATAACGCGTCGCATGGAGCTCGGCATTATAGGGAGCCGGGGGTTGCTTGGACGACTTTGATTTATTTTTAGCGGCCGACGGAGTAGCCCCGGGCGAGGCGGCGTTGAAGGAAACGTCGCCGCTCCAGGGGGTAAGCGAAACGGCGCGCGTAATCTCCAGTACGGCGCGACGTATCGTGGCTGTGCCGGCAACCCCTTCTTCTTTTGCCGCGTCGGCACGCATGTAGCCAAGCAGATCGTCGTCGATATGATTGGCCCACTTGTTGAACTCCGGGTCATTCCAGCAATTTGCCTGTATCGATTCGTCCCAGTATCGATTGGTTTTTTCACCATTCTCGATAAAAAGTCGTCGCAACGCAAAGCGAATGGACTCGGCACTGACCGTTGTGTGCACTTGGGATTTCCAGAGCAGCTTCTGAAGCGTGGTCGTATTACCATTGTTTTCTCCGCGGTTATTGGCGGCAGTTCCGAAAGGGGTAACGATATTTGCAAAAATGTGAATCGTCATAAAAATTTTTCCTCATGTTTAATGTTGTTAATCGTGTATCCAATAAAACGAAAGTTAGTTATCCTGTTTTTCCCCGTCCTGGGATTCCGTTGGGGATTCCTTCTCTTTTTTCTTGTAACTGGCCAGTCCGAGCAGAGCCAGGTCACGAGCCAACTGCCAGTCATCCTGGGTGAGTCGAATGATATCCTTCCAATGATCTTTTAGCGTCGGAACCTGTTTTGCCCGGCTGAAGAAGTCACTTAGCGCGAAGCGAAATTGTTCAATTGTTTTGGCATTGGAAAAGAGGAGACGCCACTTGTCGTACTCGCCTTCGAGCCGTTTTTTTCGGCCGGCGTCTGTGACGTTTTTGTCTTCAGAAACTTGTCCATATTGGCACCGAAGTGCATCCTGAACGGCGAGGACAAACGAATTTGCCCCTTCCAATTTCCAATCGACATTTTCATTAGTGACCATTTTATTGAGTCCTTCCCTTTCAAAATTAATTTTTTCCCGAAGTGGTTTTCCGGAACCCGGATCTGTTGAGTTCATAAAACGGGCGAAGCCGGCGAACCAGAAATTTCCCCGCACGAGGTTGTCCGCAACGAACGGACGCACGACACTGTCGGCCCAAAAGTTATCGACGATTTTTACCGTTTCAGCATTTTTGCCACGTCCATTTTTTTTCTCCGTGACTTTCTGACCAATGCGTGGTGGCAGTAGAGCCAGAATGAGATCGTAGAAACGAACGGTAGCTTCATCAAGTCCACAGACGGATAAAATATCGGAACGGGATTTTTGCTGTGTGGACCAGGGCATAGGACGAAACAAGAGGACGTCGCAGCCTGACGATTCGGCCATAGTAGAAATTTTAAGGCCGCGCCGCTTGACTTCAAATTGCAAGACGGCGTCGCCTGCACTCGCAACGTACGTTCCAATGACGTTCGTTGGGGTCAAACTGGAACGGCTTTCCGCGAATTCGACCAAGTCATCAATATATGGAATGACGAGGACGCCCACGGCACGATTGACCGGAAGTGAGATGGTTCCGATCAGTGCGAACTGTAATGGTAAAACGAGTTCCAGAGGCTGTGAAACTTTCGTTGGTCCGGCAAACGCATTGTGACGAACGACTGCACCGGGGTTAACCGGTCCTTGAACATCGTAGTCCTTGAGAACAAGTTTACCGTTTTTGCACCATTCTTTCCATGCTGACTGATGCATGTAAGAGGAGCATTTCTTGTACGAAAAGTCGATCTTCTTTTCGCCAACTTCGTAGGAACCATTTCGTTCGTCTCCCAGCTTACGCGTTTGACCGTGCTGAAGAAAAGTAAGCGTTATTCCCTGCTGCAACCGTGCCCGGGTTTCCAGTGTTGGAATTCGCCCCTGTGCTTCATCATACTGGCCTGGAAGATAAATCATATCGTCGCGAATCTGAAACGCAAAGGTGAACAGCCATTCAAAGAACGCCTCGGCTAATTCCGGCTTACCGAAATCCAGTGTAATTTCGGTAGGAGTAATTTTCCAGGAAAACTCCTTATGCCAGCGTGGGTCCTTAAAGCCACGCTGACGGGCCCCTCTCAAGCGGTCATACGCGGTGAGTGTCGCGGCCAGTCCTCCGAGTCCCGCGCGATGCATTGCCGACATTCCCGGCGAAGAGAGCTTTAAATGGAGCGAAGAAGGAGCAGCAATGGCTTTGGTTTTTTCCTTTTTTATTGTTTTCTCCATGTCAGACTCCTTTTCCGCTAACAGCCAACGGTACTTCCGGCCCGACGTAATTTGTGGGGACAAAGAGTCCGCATCCCATTTTACGGCGGCCACCAATTCCTGCCTCTTGAACTCGAATCGAATCGGTTGCATTCAGGTTGTCAAGAAAAACCTCAAACCCGACCACACTACATTTGTGAATTTCAAGTGTTCGTGGCTTACTAACCTTGATAACCACGTCGGATGAAACTTCAAGTGCGTCAAGCTGTCGGCGAGCGGCGGCGACAAATTCCTCCGGATCAAAGAATCCCTTGATTGTTACCAGCCGGCTCCGCAACGTTGCGACCGGAGCAAGGGCGTGGACTGTAGGCACTCCGATTTGGAGAAACGTCCGACCAAGTCCCAGACTTTTACCCGCCAGGGGAAAAAGATTCCTCACCCGGTTGCTGTCCAAGCGAAAGGCCAGTCGGCTATCCTCGGTAATGGTAACCATACGATCGCCTGTCTGAATGCCGGAAATGGGAAAGACACCAATGTCCTCCTCGCCATGAATCGCGGGCAAAATCCTCGAAACCGCCGAGAAGATCGGATAGGCGTGGTCTGCCGGGATCGGGGTCCCACGAGGCAAGACCTTAAAACGAACATCTACTTTCATTGTGAACTGGTCTCCTTTCTTTTTGTGATAGTTCTCAAATGACAATGACTAACACAGTAAATTGTAAACGAACCAAAATGACTTGTCAAGCAAAAACTGCGAATTTTTGTCTTTTTCTCTTGTTTTTTTCGAATTTTATCTATAATATAGATGGTGGTTTTGTGTCGTCGGTCGCCAGGTCGTTCCGGTCCCGCGGGGGACGTTGCCAATGTTCCGTATACTCTTATGCCGTCAGGCGTTGAGCACTTAGTTATTGTCATTTGCGACGATTGACTAAACAATTTCGAATCCGTTAACGCCGTCAGGCGATTTATCTTTTCTGTTTTCGCGGTTTTTCCACGAGGCACCGAAATTCTGGTCGTAATCGATGTCTTCGCCGCGGGTTACGATATAACAGCCGAATTTCGGATCTTTGACCAACACAATCTCTGAGCCAGAAGGCATTGGCATGGGAATGACACAGCGAAGATATTCGACTTTGCCGCCATGCCGGACAGCGGCAAAATCCTCCTTTAAAATCACATCACATCCGGAGTTTGAGTCTCGCAAGTTGGAATGAGACATATCAGGTCCGGGAGACACCCAAGGCGGCACAAGAGCCATTCCATTCTCTGACATTGTATCGACTTCCGCGGCTGTTTTCTCCCACGCATGTGTCAGGTCAGCTTGCGAAAGAGGTTCTTCACCAAGAGCGTCAAGCCAACGCTGAGCGTTTTCGTGCCAATTTGGATACGGTTCCTGATTGCCTTTTGAAGATTGCCGGTCCGATATTACATAGGGCCACAAATAGGGCTCGCCGTTTTCGTTTTGTGGAAAAATGACCATGAACGGCAAGGCACCATCGCTGATTGCCCTGCGGTTGAGTCGGCCCAGACGCTGAATCATTGCCGGTATGGGGGCCAAGTCCATGAGAAGAAAATCGGCGGAGATATCGAGACTCATTTCGGCCACCTGTGTCGTTACACAAATAGCAGGCGAGTCTTTTTTGAAGGCTGCGATGCATTCATTGTGCCGGTTAACGCGATCTTCGTAACGAAAATGGGAGTGGTAGACAATGAGTTGAGCGTCTTGGCATAATGCTTGAATTGCCTTTGCGGCCTTAATGGCACGATTGACCGTATTGCATACCCAAAGGATTTTTTCGCCCCGATTATAGCGAGCAATGACCTCTTCTTCCGGACTGTTATCGGAAGCAAGGCGCTGGTAGCGTTTAATTCGTTCCCATTCCTTCGGTCCTTCCACGACGTTAAGGGATTCATCTTCCGTTTCTTCAACAACGTCGCGCAATTGCAGGAGTCGTTCCTTGGGAAGACTGGCCGTCATGAGAAGAACAGGAGCGCCGCGAACAATGCGTAAAAATTTGAGTAAATTATTAAAAAGTGTATCGTCGTACGAATGGATTTCGTCGAAGACAAAAAGAGACTGTGACAGTGCGGGCCATGCGAGATGCCCGGAGTAGGCGTTGACCAGAAAACCGAGAATCGTATCGACGGTACAGCAGACCAATCGGGTCCCCCAAAGTCGTAACGAGTTTACCATGGCCATGCGATTGTCGCTGTCGTTGTCGTCGCTGTCGGACGCTATATTTCGCATCTGCTCGTTGAGTAAAAAATCGACGGCAATTCGCGAATGAATCAGGTCGCCGAGCTGGTGGTTGTTGTCGTCGAGCAGATAATCCAAGAAGCCTTCCGTGGCCGTTCCGGTAGTCGGGTAGCCGAAGAAGAGACGTTTTCCGCCTTCAGGAACGTGTTGTTCCGCCCAACGAAAGGCAGCGAGCGTTTTTCCACTTCCGCAGCCTGCGACAACGAGAGTCACACGATTCTGGGAATTGGCGACCGCATTCTGGAAGCTGTCCCGCTCGCGGTTGAGCTTCCCGTTTTTCAGTTCAGGGACTGCTTTTGCGGCAATTTCCCGCTGGCGGTGTTCGACCACCTTGTAGTATTCTTTTCGAGCCGCGGTGGTGCCCAAGGAGTCATGTATCCAGTGGCAAATTCCTTCTTTGGTTAAAGGGGCACCGTCAAGAGGCGAATCCGGATCGGCAAGAGCCGAGGCTGCAACGTCGGCCGCCATCAGTGTACTGCGAACCGCCGGCAGAAGCGTATGAACGCCGTGGTGAGAGAACTTCCATCGCCGAATCAGTTTGTTCTCTGGACAGATACGGTCCTGCAGAATCCCTTCTTGAATTGTCCTGCCTGGCAGAGAGAGGCCCCTGTAAATTTTTGTCATTTCCGCGTCCTTTAAGTCGGGTACCTCTGGCAGATGAAACTCGTCTTTAATCCAATTGAGGCAGTCGCGAAAATCGTCCGAGTCGAATAGTAGCGTCATGTCCAAGCCACGTTCGTTTGTTGCGTTCTCGAGCTTTTTTCGGTGGTGTCCTGTAACGGCCCAAACGAGAATGGTATATTCATCGTCACTCTTCAAGGCAGAGCGAATCCAATTCTCAAACGGACTGGAACGGAGCAGAATAAAGAGAATCCACTCGTGACGAATCGATTGGGGGATTGGGATGCGTTTTGCATTATTTTGAACGGCATTCTGAAAGAGACTGTTAGCCTTGCCAAGATCGTGAATAGCGGCGGCCAAGCAGCAAATTCGGCAGAAAGGCTCATAGAGTGATTCAGCGACACCGAGCGATTCGAGTTGACTTTTGCCGGTCTCCTCAATAATGCAACGAGCGGCGTGACAGGTATTTGCCAAGTGTGAGAATAACCGGGCGTTGTTCTTTTGAATATCTGTGGCTTCCGGGCCAAACGATTTGGCATAAAGATGTGTCATTAAGGGGGTTCTTTCGTTGTGTTTGCATAAATAAAAAAACAATAGTGCTTATGACGGAGGTTGACAAAACGCCATCAGTCAATTTTCAATGTTGCGGTTGTTGCCAGTTTCGGCACTGGTATCAACGCTACGTCTCAGTTTATCATAACAGAATCCCTTTGTCAAACGCAGGTGGGACACGGGATGTCCCTTTCGATAACAATAGGGCAAAAATAAAAAATATTTTTTGGAATGGATTTTGCTTGCGTTAATTAATAATTGGAGTGTGACAAGGTCCGATTTTCCCTCGCTGACGCCAAAGTTTGGAGGATGGCCTGCTTGACAAAAGGGGAGGGGGAGCTATACTGGAGAAAAAGCTTTGAGGATATTGGTGCAAAGGTACGACCCTCTTCGGTTGTGCATTGCCTAACAGGGAATCCGGTGTAAACCCGGAACGGTCCTCGCCGCTGTAAACGGATGTCGTCTGTTTTGGATAAGAGTAGCGTTGTCAAGAACATAAACAGCGTTGCAAAGGAGATAAACAGTCGACTCAAAGCGTTCCATTTCTCTTTTATGGTCATTGACCGGTTGCCCGGTCGAGAAGGCCGGACGTCTTTGCCGTGAGTCAGAAGACCTGCCAATATCTTATTGTTTTCGAAATATCCGCGAGCGATGGTTGTTTCGAACGGGACGTATTCCCTGTCTCATAGCTCTTAACTGTTGCTGTCCAACGCTTTATGCTGATAGAGGTCCCTATGTCTACATCGTTTCTTACAAGAGTTAACCGGTATGTATTCGCGAGCAACGGCAAGCGGCAATCGCCTGCTTTTACGCTGGTCGAACTCCTGGTCGTTATAGCCATCATTGGCGTGTTAATCGCGCTGCTCCTGCCTGCGGTCCAGGCGGCCCGGGAAGCGGCGCGACGCATGTCCTGCTCCAATAATCTGCGGCAGATTGGCCTGGCGATGCACAATTATCACGATACGGTCGGCTCCTTTCCGCCGGGTAAGGTTTCTGACCCGAAACCGGATTACACCGATTCCGGAAATTACGTCGGTTGGGGGGCGTTAATTCTCCCGTTTTGCGAGCAGGGCAACGTACAGAGCCTGATCGATTTTAAAAAGAAAGTCTACGTTGAGCCGAACTTAACCGCGGGCAAAACTCTCATTCACATGTATCTTTGCCCTTCAGACCCGGACCGCGAATTGCGCGACGTTGATTATTACAATCCGGATAATAACTGGACCCCTGAGCAGCTTCATCTGGCGCCGTCGCATTATGCGGGCATTATAACGGAGCAAATATCAACCTATGGTAGTGAGAAAGACGGCTCAACGCTCAAGCACGATGAACTGGGGGTTATTCTTTTAACCCGGGCTGTAACCATGGCCGAGATTACTGACGGAACCTCAAATACGATTATGGTATCCGAGGCCAGCTCCTACGAGACGGGGTCGCCTCGCACTTACGATAACGGAAGCTGGATTATGGGCACGAACATATTCCGAAAGACAAAAGCCGCCATCAACTTCAAACCCACATGTGACCACTTTAAGAGCGGAACGCTCGACTGGAGCTGCTCCGAATGCTCTGCCTATCAATATGAAATGCGAAGTCGGCATGCCAGTGGTGTCTATGTACTGGTTTGTGACGGCAGTTGCCGATTCCTGTCGGAGACGACGGCGAAGGAGATTCTCGCGGCAATAATTACGCGGAATCAGTCGGAGGTCGCGAGTTTCTAGCGGCGCGAGAGCGGTAAACTTTTCCAAACGGCTGTAAAAGAGGGGAAACGCAACGTGGAAACGCAAGTTGCGACCCCTTGTGTCCGATTTCTCTCATAGGTCGGGCAAGACATTCTCAATGCTGTGCGAGAGGTCAGATTCGACCTTAACCCCATCTATGACTAAGGAGGAGTTTACATGGCGCAAAAACGGCAATTTACCACCAGCGATAACCTTTGTTCTGGGCAGAAGCGAACGAATAGCCTCGCTTGCAGGTCGTCTCCGTAGCTGGCCGGACGCCTGTGTGATAAACTTTACTTATTGGCTGGTCCGCCGTTAAAAGTCTAAGTTTCCGACGCGACAGTCGGGACCGGCGGGCAGTCGCTCTCGCATTGGACCTGGGACGATTTTTTTCAGTTTGAAAGGTAACAATGGCATCGCATCGCCAGGTCCTTTGGCCGCCGCGTGTCCCTGATGTGACGACCGACAGACCACGATGGACTTCATCTCGGAGATGAAAGTTCACGTGGTCTTTTTTTGTTTATTCTACTTATTTTATCTAATTTTACTGATAATTATCAATGAGAAGGGGTGTCTTGGGCTTGGGGCGGAGCGTGGTCCGGTCGGTGGCGTGAACCGGGAAGAGACATTTTATCGTAAAATAACCGCGGTGAAAAAATTTTTTTGTCGGGTTCTTGATTTTTGATTGCGAATCGTGTATATTGATAAAAGACAAAGAGACGCGGTCTGACGGGAAGCGGTGTGCGAGGCCCGTTACGAACCGGCAGAAGCGACAGGAGAAGAGCAAGAATGAAAAGACGTCAATTTTTAGAGCAGGCCCTGACCGGACTGGGCGTGGTTACTGCGGATAGTTTGCTGCTTGGGAGTAGTTGGGGGCAGGAGTCGGCGGCAAATGGGGCCGAGCTGCCATTTTCCACGGATCCGGTTGCCTTGGTGCGATTGACCGACGAGATAACGACGTCGCGTATAGGTCTCGGGACAGGCGTGTGCGCGTCGATGCGGCAGTGTAATCTGACGAAAATGGATAAAGATGTGGCCTTGGATCTGATTCGTTTCTGTTATGATAGCGGAATCCGCTATTATGATATGGCCGACTTGTATAATACGCACGGGCTGGTTGCCGAGGCCTTGGCCGGTCGTCCGCGTGACAGTTATACACTTGGCTCGAAAGTCTGGTGTCATGCGGGAGGTCTGCCGGAGGAAGAGCGGCCGCTGGCGGAAGTTTCGGTTGAGCGTTTTCTCAAGGAACTCAAGACGGACTATCTGGATTTGGTCCAACTGCATTGCATGTCGAATGAGCATTGGGAGGCGGAACTGGCGGACCAGATGGAATCGCTTGAGCGTTTGAAGAAGCGGGGGCTGATTCGCGCGCACGGGGTTTCATGTCATGCGATATCCGCTTTGAGTAAGGCGGCGGTTAATCCGTGGGTCGATACGATCCATGCCCGACTCAATACGGCCGATACGAGAATGGATGGTTCGTGGGACGATAATGTCGCAGTTCTTCAGACAGCGCGAGCAAACGGCAAGGGAATCATCATCATGAAGATTCTGGGAGAAGGGTCGATTAAGGACCCGGAAGAGCGGCGAAAATCGACCGATGCCGTTACCAGGCTGGAATGCAAAAATGTTATGATTGTAGGTTTTGAAAAGCGGGAGCACGTAACGGAGTTCCTGGATAACGTTGCCGCTACGCTTAAAGACATGGAACTTTCGCGTAAAGCGACAGTAGCCGGACGCCGTGGTCACAACTGGCGTATGGCGTGACCGCGACGTGAGTGCGTAATAAAGGCGTGGCTTGTGGAGAACAAGTCCCAACGCCGCGAGTGAGGTCAGTTCCCGAGCGATTGGAGCGGGGCCGGTATGCGTCCGCCGAAGTGGACGAATTGTGTACTGGCTTCTATATTGCGAATTTCAAGGACAGGCGAGGCGCCGAAGAGTCCGCCGAAATTGACGCGGTCGCCTGCTTTACCGCCGGGAATGGGGACAAGGCGAGTGGCTGTTGTCTTGTTGTTAATCACGCCAATGGCCATTTCATCGGCCATAATCGCGGCAATAGTAGCCGGAGGCGTATCGCCTGGAATAAGGACCATATCGAGTCCGACGCTACAGACGCTGGTCATGGCCTCAAGTTTTTCGAGAACGAGATGCCCGCAATTTACGGCGTCGGCGAGCGTGGCGTCTTCGGAGACGGGAATGAAAGCGCCGCTGAGTCCGCCGACGGAGCTGGAGGCAAAGAGTCCTCCCTTTTTCACCGCGTCGTTGAGCATGGCAATAGCGGCCGTGGAGCCGGGCGCTCCGACCTTTTCAATGCCAAGGGTCTTGATAATTTCGCCAATACTGTCGCCGACAGTGGGGGTGGGTGCGAGCGACAGGTCGACAATTCCGAATGCGGTTTCCAGTCGTTCGGCCACCTCGCGACCGATGAGTTCGCCAACGCGTGTGACGCGAAAGCTGGAGATTTTAATCTCTTCTGCCAGGTCGGAGAGTGTAAGCTTTTTCCCGGACTCGCGTGCTGCGGCGATACGTCGTTTGAGTGCGGAGTCGACCACGCCAGGCCCGGAAACACCTATGTTTATAGCCGCTTCTGGCTCGCCCATACCCATATAGGCACCGGCCATGAACGGATTATCGTCGGGTATATTGGCAAAGACGACCAGTTTGGCCGCGGCAAAGCCGTGATTGGCGGAATCAGCATTGGCGATCTGGGGAATAATGTGGCCCAGACGATGCAGGGCATCCATATTAATGCCTGCTTTGCGAGAGGCGGCGTTAATGGAGGAGCAGACGCGTTTGGTCGAGGCGAGGACCTCCGGCAGCGCATCGATAACCGTTTGAGCCCCGGCGGAGATTCCTTTCTGAACGAGTGCGGAAAAACCGCCTACGAAGTCGACGCGGCACTCTTCCGCGGCCTGGTCGAGCGTTTGTGCCAGCTTAATGGCCGCCGAGGGGGTGTGGCCTGCCAGGAGTATGGCCGCTGGCGATATGGCGATACGCTTATTGGTGACCGGAATGCCATATTTCCCGCCTACCTCGTCGCAAACTTCCACCAGGCGGTGCGCTCGTGAGAGAATTTTGTGGTGCACTTTCTTGCACATTTGGTCTATATTGGCACTGGCGCAATCGTTTATATTAAGAGCCAGAGTAACGGCGCGCACGTCGAGGTGTTCCGCGTGCAGCATGCGTATGGTTGAAAGAACTTCATCTGTTTGTAGCATGAGAGGGCCTTTTTTCTATCGGTAAAGTCGCAGCTGGTTGGTTGCCACGAATATGTTGTTGTGCTGAAGTCGAACCGTAAAGCCGAGATCCTGACCGAGCTCCTCCAGGTCGAATTGTAACTTTTGTATGTCGAGGTTTTGTTGAACGGCGACCTGACTGATCAGGACGAAGTCGCCTTCAGGTGTAAGATCCCCGTACAGGTCGAGTATATTGATTTCCTTGCCGGCGAGATAGGAGCTGAAAGAAGCGACGATCGATTTGCAGTCGGGCCCGGACGCGGTAATAACGAAGACGTCCTGCTGACTCGTCTCGGCAGGCGGGGCAACGTCGGCCATGGACTGAATCATGGCCTGGCAGTCATCAAGGCCTTTACTGCGGAGAATCGTATCGCGTAAGTCGTCGATTTTCCACGCTTCGGGGAGGGAAAAGGTCATAATCAAGGTAAAATAGCCATTTAGCACGGTTTGCGAGCAGGATTCTATATTGCCGTCGAGAGAAGCGATAGCCGCACTGACCCCGGCGACAATGCCAGGGCGGTCGTTGGACATAACGTTAAGGACATAGCCATGTTTCATGTTTGTTGCTAACCTTTGTTTTTTATTGACACATCAATGGGTTCCGAACAGGGGGTACACCGCTGACAGGGCAGGCCAAGACCCGTTCCGAAACGGTTTATTTCTCTTCCTATTCTATACATAAGAGTCGTTTATGTCAAGCAGAACGGGGACAAAATGGCAAGCATTTTCGCTCACGAGACGCCATTGGCGAGGCTGTGTTTTGCGATGTCTGGTGTGTGTTGACAAAATCGATTTTTAATGTTATGATAAGGAGGTTTACGGCGCAGACTCACAAGCTTTGAAAAACGTTTTTTAGAAATAAAAAGACGATAATATACATTTTGTACTGCGTTCCCCGCGTTGTGTCCCACCTATAACCATAAATTTGTGGCGTTAACTATGAAGGAGTGTCTGAAATGAAGCGAAAAGTCTTTCTGCAGGGCGGAGTGATTCTTTGTTTGTCAGTGTTGTTTGTGTTGAGTTGCCTGACGTTGTCGTATGGCGACGAGGCGAACGCGGGCGTGGCAGGAGCGCTCTACGATGAGTCGGCAACGGCAGAGTCACTGGGACTGGAGCCATTGGTTCTGCCTGACGATTTTTATCCGGTGTATATGTGGGACCACGATTGGGCACGGACGTATGCGACGATAGAAGAATCGCTTACCGGTATGGCCGAATGCGAATTGACAACTTCCTGCTTTGTGCGAGCGGAAGATGTTCCGTTGTGCGAACGTTTGGGGCTGAAGTGCATGGTGGAAATCGGAGTCGATTGTCACGGGTTCAAGGAGAAGCCTGCGGAGGAAATAGAATCGTTGTTTCGGCCGGTAATTGAGTCCACACGAGAGAGCGAGGCGGTCATTGGCTATTATCTGATTGATGAGCCTGGTGCGGACGAGTTTGCGGGGCTGGCGAAGTGTGTGGCGGCGGTCAAAAAGCTTGCCCCGGGGAAATTCGCCTATATTAATCTGTTTCCCGGCTATGCGTCGAAGCTTGGCGTGGATGCCGTTTCCCAATTGCAAACGCACACCTATACGGAGTATCTTGAGCGTTTTGTTCAGGAAGTCCGTCCGCAATGTCTGAGTTACGATAATTATCTGGTGGAATATTCCGAGGATATGGCCAACGCGGAGCTGGGTGCGGGATATTATAAAGACCTGCTGGAGGTGCGGCGAGTGGCGCGGAAGTACAAGATTCCCTTCTGGAATATTGTCAGCAGTATGAGTATTACCGATAGTTCCACGCCGCCGAACGTGTCCCGTCTGGCATTTCAGGCATACACATCTCTGGCGGCAGGTGCGGAGGGACTGGGCTGGTTTCTGTATTATCCCGTTATGGGTTCCTATACGCCGGTGGGTAAGGACAAAGAGCGGACAATCATATGGGAATATTTGCGTGTAGTTAACAAACAGGTGCGTGTGCTCGGTACGGTCCTGAATCGCTACGAAACGACGGGCGTCTTTTTCTCCGAAGCGACTGTCGGGGCAGAGCTGCCGGTCATGCCGGGTCAAGTGGTAACGGAGCTTAATGCGGAATACTCGCATGTGGTCGACCCGGGCAAACGCCCGACTTGTATGCTGGGCGAATTTCGAGCGAAAGAGGGTCAAGGTCTGGCGTTCATGATAGTAAATCTGGATTTCTCACATTCAGTGAAAGTCGATCCGAAGCTGGCTGCTGAAGGGCGCAGCTTGCAAGTTGTTTCGCCGATTACCGGAAGCGTTTCTGGTGAGCGTCCGTCGAGCGGCTGGTGGATTCTTCCGGGGCATGGCATGCTGTTTATTGTGGAATGAGGCAGTGCGATTCGAGCTGGTCGCTGTTGGCGTTCCAGGAGTGTGGAATGGTGTCGACGAGTGTGCCTGGGCAGGGAAGGGGTACGGCTTGCGAATCCGGCGCTGGTGTGATAGTGGCCGGAAGATAGTGCTGTGTCGTGCCCAGGACACAGCTGTCTGCTGAATCTTCCACGAGTATTTGAACTTTTTGGCCAATAAAGTTTTTCGCGTATTGCGTGCGTAGTTCGTTGGCAATGGAATTCAGATGAGCGAGTCGTTCTTTTTTGACCTGGGGTGAAATCTGATTCGGCATGGCCGCCGCGAGTGTTCCCGGCCGGGCGCTGAAGCGAAAGAGATGGATTTTAGCAAAGCCGATTCGCTGACAGAGATCGCATGTATTCTGGAACTGCGAGTCGGTTTCTCCGGGGAAGCCGACGATAACATCGGTTGTCAGCGCGATTGTGGGTATGCGTTCTTTAATTTGTTCGCATTTTTCCCGGTAGGCGGCTGCGGGCCAGCGGCGTTTCATTCGGCTGAGAACGGAATCGTCGCCGCTCTGCATGGAGAGATGAAGTTGGGGGCATAAGACTTCTTGATGCGAGGCGAGGACGTCGAGGAGGTCAGGGGTCACTTCGACCGCTTCCAGACTGCCAAGTCGAACCCGAACTGGCAAGTTGGAAGCGAGAATCCGTTCCAGGAGCATGGCGAGAAAACTGTGGTCGCGTCCGATTTTTTCTTCGCGGAGAGCCAGGAAATCCGTTAAGGAAGTTTCACTGCCGCGTGCATGGAAATCGAGTCCGTAATGTCCCAAATGGATTCCGGTCAAGACGAGTTCACGGAAACCATTTTGAGCAAGCGAAGTCATTTCGGTTAAAACATCGTCAGGCGTGCGACTGTGCAGGTAGGGACGCACTGTTGGAATAATGCAGTAGGCGCAACCTACCCGGCAACCATCCTGGATCTTGACATAGGCGCGATGGCGTTCGTCGAAGGAGCGAATGCCATTTTTCGGCGGCGGGACATTCAGTGAATGGAGCAGGTGGTCGAGATGACGTTTGTCGGTCTGGATTCGTTCCACGCCTTTAAGCTGTTCAAACGTAGCGGGATGCAATGTGGCGGAGCAGCCGAGAACGATGATTTTTGCCTGGGGACACTGCTTGTGCCAATGGGCAACCAGCTTGCGGCTTTTGGCATCGCTCTCGCTCGTTACGGCGCACGTATTGACAATAACGTAATCGACCAGACTCTTGTCATCGTCGCATTCCTGCCATCCGGCGTCCAAGAGCGCCTGACGTATGTATTGCGTCTCGTATTGATTGACTTTACATCCCAAGGTTGCCGTTTGAAATCGCATTATGTCCTTCTGCCAATTCTACACTTGTCTGTTCGGTCCGCGTTTCCTATTTGCCATTAATGACAAATGCGATAATACGAACCGCACTGCCTGGGCCGGCGATGCTGCGGTCAGACGAAGTGACTTCGACTGTGTGTTTGCCTTCGGGAAGTTCGTCAGCGAACAGGACGGTACGCGGATAATGGAGCTGCGGACTGTAGCGTTCATGATACAGTTCCACTTTTTGTGAAGGTTGCCCGTCAATGGAAACATTCAGTGCACCGGCATCAGGCCCGGCCAAGACGAAGGCGCCCACAGCAGTCCCTTCAAATTCAAATTGACACACTGCCCCGGGTTGCTCTGCGTGGAGTATGTTGAGCGTGTTGTACTGATCGCGGCAAACGGAACCCATTGCGGACCAGTCGGGGCAGTCGAGTTTCCATCCGTCATTGAACTGAACACGGTCGAAGGGCAGGAACATTCCGCGGTCGAGGCAGAAAGAGTCAATCGGGTCGGGCATGGTGTGGGCCGTGGGTTCGGATGCATCGGTAACAGCGACGTATTCCCACATGCCGCGCAGCAAGGTTTTAATCATGTCGGCAGGGATTCGGTTGCCGGCCGGGGCAGGGTGCACGCCTCCGTATTGCTCCCAGGTTAATTGTCTGGAATCGATACGCTCAGTAACTTCCGAGGCGAGGTCAATTGTCGAAACGCCATAACGCTGTGCCACTTCGCGGTGCGCAGCGATACTGTCAGGTACCTGACCGGCGCGTATGCTGTCCATCATATCCTCGTTGACGAAGAAGGTCATAACAATATCAGCGTTGGGGCAGACGCGGCGAAGATGTCGAATAATACCTTCCATGCCGCGAATGGATTGCTCGCGGGAATAGGCCGCGTCCTGATTGTCATTGACTGCGAATTCGACGAAGAAGAGGTCAACGGGACCGTGAGAGAGAACGTCACGTTCAAGACGCATGGCGCCGGTTACGGAACAGGTTGAGGAGAGTCCGGCCGCGGTAAATTGAAACTCTGTTTGCGGAAAGGCCTCCTGAAGGAAATCGCAGACCATGGGCCGATAGCCGTTCATTTCCGTTATAGAACCGCCGAGAAAAGCCACATGCCCCTTACCATTTTTTTCAAAGGCGATCTTGGAATTTGCGTATTTGCCGCGAATCTCAATATTCCGTTGCAGTTCGTCGAGAATACTGTAGCATGCGATCACTTTCTCAATGAGGTCTTGCGGAACAAACCAGTATTGACACGAGGCTTCGAAACCGATTCGGGAATCTTCGCGGCAGAGAACAAACATCTCCTTAGCCAACTTTATTTCATCGCGGACCAGTGCGGCCATTTGAGAGGCGAGTTCCTTTTTTTGTGAATCCTCTGTTGCCGGGTCGAGCCATTGGTCACGCAGAATAATGAAGTCGGACTGGTTGGCAATACTGGAATAGACAAGGCCGCCAGCCCGGGTGTATCGAACCTGGTCCAGAGCTTCTCGTTGACGTTCGGGCGAAGCGAAGTCGGCTGCGGTTTGAAGCTGTTCGGCGGCGGCTAACAGGCCCGTACCTGCTTTGCGGCATTGAGAAGCGTAGACGTCGCGAGGATAGGGACCGCGCCACGCGTCAATCGAATCGAAGGAAAAGCAGACCATGGTTGCCCAGGTGGGCCACGGACGGAGACAGAGCTGATTGGCAGGACCAAGATAGAATGGGCCGCTATAGACATTACTGGCTGGGCCGATGGGAATTTCGGAGAAAGCGGCGGAGGCGGTGGACCAGCCGAGGCGTGCCTGTTCGCGGCCTGCTTCCGTATAGAGGTCCGAGGCCAGGTCGTTAAGAATTTTATCCGTGTCCGGCTGTTCGTCCGTTGCAAACCGTTCGGCCACTTTCAGGTTCATGGACGGATAGCCGCCGAGCGACCAGCTCAGCATGGCGCCGTCCACACCATGTTCCGCGAGATTCTGGTAATGTCGGGCAACAAGGTCGAGGACGGGTAGATAGGGAACACAGGGGAGTTCCCAGGTTGTATTGATTTGAAGCTTGGCGGCTGTTTTGAGTCCGGCGTCGCGTGCTGCTTGCCAGTGTCGCGCGGCGCGAGGGCCAGGCCCCGGTGCCGAGAGACTGTATTCGCCGACAGCGGTCGCGACTCCCCCCCGATTCAGAGGTACGTTCCATTCGCTAACGGACATGAGATAAACATTTTTTGGTAGTTTTGCGATAATGTCACAGGCATCGCCGTGGCCTGCCCAGCCCCAATCCCAGACAAGGACCTTGGCGTCTGGTGCCGCGCGATGAACGGCCTCGGCCATAATACGATTCACTTCCGCTATGATCTCGGCGTTCGGCCGGTCTTTACAGCGAGGGCAATCGGCTTGCGGCCCGGCCCCATGTGACCCGCAACTCGTGAGGTTTTCCGATGCGGTAATCGTGAAAATACCGCCCAGGTCCGGCACATTGCGAAAGAGTTCTTCCAGCGAATTGGACAGCCATTCCTGAACTACCGGCGAGGAGGTGCACATGGCCTGGGACGCGCCTTCGCGCCCGCCAGCCGCCTCGGGATATTTTTCAAAAAAATCGGTCGGCATGGCACGCGGTTCGTTCATATAAAGGTACACGTCAATATTGTATTGTTTCGCACGTTCAACGAGCCGACGCAGATTGGCAATGCGTTTCTCGTAACCTTGTCCCCATTCGGAGAAGTGACCGCCGGCGACCAGGTCACGCAGTACGACGTGGAGCCAAACGCCATTAACACCGTCGGCCGATAGTTTTTGCAGTAGGCCATCGGGGTAGAGTTCGGCGTTGTCGTCCAGGAGCGGGTCGCCAAAAATGGCAAAATAAGAAAAAATGAATCGCGGGTGCCCCTTCTCGACGGCAGTCTTTTGTTGTGTACTATCCAGAGATTTCAGATCGGCAATAAAAGTAAAACGCGGTTCTTCCGGAATACTTTGTAACAGGCTGTCGGGGAATTCCGCATGCACAAGCTTTCCGATTTTCTCCAGGTCGGCGCGAATTTCCGGAGTGAGTTCGGAATAAACAACTTTTTTGCAATCAGGTTTAAAACTTCCGAGCTTTATCCAGAGGAAGTCATCTTCTTTAAGGAGAAAGGCGAGTCGTTCCGGGGTCAGTCCGGTCATCGTGAGTATCTGCTGCCAGGGGAGTAAGTACCAGTTTCTGCGAACGAGGCAGATATAATTTTGTGAGGAGGGCCAGTCGGGGTCGTGTGCCGGCGGGAGTCCCAGAAGAGTCGCCATCTCCTGAACATTTTCCGAGGTGGTTTCGAGTGTTTCGGCCAGAGTTGCCAGTGGTACGAGATTCCAGTTTTTCCAAACAACCGCGGCGGCGGGCGTCGGAAAGTGAGCGATATTGGCCGGGACTACAGCACCAGGCGGCGGGAGCGGGGCAGTGTCGTCTTCGGCGAATATCGGCTGTACCGACAGGAGCATTAGGGAGGAAATGAAGCAGGCCAGGATTTTGTTCATGTCACATTCTCCTAAACAATGATATGATATTTTCCTGGTTCGGGCCAGACGGTCAGACCTGATACCAGCGGTCGAATTTTGGATTCGAGGTATCGACGACCTGAATCCGTGAGAGGAACTGATTGATGCGAGGGTCGGCGCGGAGTTCAGCCACGCGCGGCGAGGTGCTTAAGTCGATCGGCGACGTCGTGACCAGGACGACATTAGTGTCAAAACCACATTGCTCCGGAAGTCGTTTGAGAACATTTGCCAGGTGATCTTCCGCCGCCGTCGTTAAGGTGGCTAACTGCTCCATGATACCGAGAGACAAGGCACGCCCGGTCCGCCCGCCATAGACGGTCTCGGATTCGGAACATATAAAGTGAAAGTCACCAAAGGCCGATTGCGAAAAATATTTTGTTAAGGCGGCGCAAAAACTTATGGCAAGCTCAAAGTTGTCGAACGCGTCATTCTCTTGCGTGTCCGTTTGGTATTGATCCAGAATAATCAGACTGTCCTGCTGACGAAATTCCTGAAATTGGCGGACGAAAATTTCTCGATGCTTCGCGCTTGCCCGCCAGTGAATCCATTTGCGTACGTCTCCCGATTGCCATTTTCGAACCCCTTGAAGTTCGTCGGAGCAACGAGAAAGCCGCTGCTCACGCGAGGGACGATCCTGCGTCATAAGCTCATGCTGCCGAAACCATTCGGAAGTCAACACACCCAATTTCGGAAAGACAAGAAATTCGTTCTCCTGTCCCGCGCAATATCCGTTGCGAAAGAAGCCCAGCGGAAAACGGGTCGTTACGTAGACTGGACCCGTGTGATATCGACCGCGAACGCCTATCCTGCCGGCATAGGTCTTAACCATCGACTGGCCACTGACCAGATAGGGGAAATAACATATCGGTTGCCAGCCGACGATATCCTTAAGCCCCTTTTGCTCCCGGTGCGTTTCGTCCAGCGGCTGTATGCGATCTTCCACCAGA
Organism: Planctomycetia bacterium; assembly: GCA_030539295.1. Taxonomy (GTDB): domain Bacteria; phylum Planctomycetota; class Planctomycetia; order Pirellulales; family Thermoguttaceae; genus JAUNBG01. The sequence continues at coordinate 25,662 of JAUNSJ010000031.1, forward strand.
ATGGACCAGCAGGAGCGAGATCGCATGGTGTTGTCAAGAGCAATAGAGACGAGGAACGAGTCGCCGGCGTAAATTTCCGCGGGAAGGTTGCGAGTTACCTTTAAGTGGCGCAGGCACCGTCGTCCGGAAATCCAGTCGAGTACGAACAGACAAAACAACAGACTGCCGAACAACAGGAGCAAGTTAACCTCGCGGATAACTGCGCCTGCGAATATGACGGCCGTCAACACAAGGAAGACGAGACCGTCACGAAACAGAGTTGTACGACGATGGCGATTCATTCAGGAGTCTCTTTGGTGAAAGTGACGTCGGTTTTAAAACATTTTTGCACTTGTTCCACCCGCGGCGGGCAGGTAGGCCAACTGGGAGTAGTCGGAGACCATGCGATGGGAACTGAACCGCCAGGCCAGCGTCGCAATAGAATTCATCATAAAGCGAATCCACTGTTGCGGCAAGCCATGTTCATCGACGTTGTAGTACATGGGTATGACTTCCCCTTCGAGAACGGAAAGCAGACTTTCTCGGTCGCGTTCGTCGGTTATGGCATCGTAGACATGGTTATTGCCGTTGCCAATGGCGAATCCGTTGGTGCCGTCGTAAGCTTCCGCCCACCAGCCGTCTAAAATGGAGAGGTTAAGGGCTCCGTTGAGAACGGCTTTCTGACCACTTGTGCCCGAGGCCTCCAGCGGACGTCGCGGATTGTTGAGCCAGACGTCCACCCCTTGAACGAGATGTCGCGCTACGTTCATGTCGTAGTCCTCGACAAAGGCAATTCGTTTGGAAAACCGCGGCTGCTTTGCCACTTCCGATATATATTGAATCAGTCGCTTGCCAGGCTCGTCTGCCGGATGCGCCTTACCGGCAAAGATGAACTGGACCGGGCGATCTTCGTTATTGAGCATTTTATCGAGTCGTTCCAGATCTTGCATGACCAGAGTGGCTCGTTTATAGGTGGCGAAACGTCGGGCGAAACCAATGGTAAGGACTTTGGGGTCGAGAATGAAATCGGTCTCGGCCAGCTGCTCTTCGGAGGCCTTCAGACGCTGAAGCTGGCGACGAATCCGGCGGCGTGTGAAGTCGATTAAAAGGGCTTTAAGGTCTTCGTGCGTCTCCCAGAGCTCGCCTGGGTCGATATTATAGACTTGGGACCAGATGTTCGGGTCGATTGTTTCCACGGTCCAGCCGGGAATATGCCGTTCCAGTAAGACCCGCATTTGCCAGGCCATCCAGGTGGGAACGTGCACACCGTTTGTTATGTGCCCGATCGGAACTTCCTCTTCTTCCTTCTGCGGCCAGAGTTCACGCCACATATGCCGCGTCACCTTGCCGTGCAGAGAGCTGACCGCGTTGGCATAGCGGGACAGCTTCATACCGAGAACGGTCATGCAGAATCGCTCGTTCTGGTCATAGGCATGTTTGCGTCCCAAGGCCATGAACTGATCCTGCGTTAAGCCGAGTTTCTCGCGAAGCGGACCTAAATGTTCCTCGATCAATTCGGGACTGAAATAGTCGTGGCCTGCCTCGACCGGGGTGTGCGTTGTAAAGACCGTCTGCTGCGCCACTTCCCGCAGAGCAACGTCGAACGTTTTCCCGTCGTATTCCATCTTTTCACGAATGACTTCAAGTGTGGCAAAAGCATTGTGTCCTTCGTTCAGGTGGAAGACGCCCGGCGTTATCCCAAGTGCTCGCAATGCTTTAACGCCGCCGATACCACAGACAATCTCCTGACGGATACGCGTTCGGGAATCACCGCCGTAGAGCGTATTGGTCAGTTCACGGTCCTCTTGCGAATTTTCTTCCAGGTCGGTATCGAGCAGGTAGAGGTTGACGCGTCCGACCTGCATCTTGCGTACTTTGGCGTAAATCGGCCCGTTGCGGGTCTCTACCTTGACGGTTATCTTGTTCCCGTTCTTGTCGACAGCCGGCTCCATCGGAACGTATTCCACCTTCGTGTCAATATATTCCTCTTCCTGCCAACCGTTTGCGTTTAAATGCTGGCGGAAATAGCCTTGGTCGTAAAACAGACCCACGGCGACCAGGGGGACGCCCAGTCCGCTGGCGCTCTTAATATGGTCGCCTGCGAGAATGCCAAGTCCGCCGGAGTAGATCGGAACGGATTCGTGCAGTCCGAACTCAAGTGAGAAGTACGCGACCGGTCGCGAGCCCAGTACGCCTGCGTGCTGCCGCGACCAGAGAGGACGCTCCGCCATGTATTCATTCATGCGCCGGTACGCCTGATCGATTCGCGTGCGGATAACCAACTCGGAAACGCGGCGCTCCAGTCGCTCGGGAGAAAATTCCTTGAGCAAGGCGATCGGATTGTGCGCTAACTGTCGCCAGCGGATCGGGTCCAACGAACGGAACAGGTTTACCACATCGGTATGCCAGCTCCACCACAAATTGTGCGCCAGCGCCATACATTTATTATAAAGGTCAAGTTGCGCGGGCAAGGCTCCCCGGAGCGGGCCCGACACAACCGGCAGATTCGCTTCGTTATTCTTTATCTCTTCTGACATCTTTCTCTTTCCTTCCTGAGACAGATTCTTTATTACCGACACTCCCCATTCCCCAGCGTAGTGCCCAAAGGCCGCATAGCGGGGAAAAGCCGAATGACATTTTTCTATTAAGGTATTCTACCCCGGATTTGCCAGTAATAAAAGGGGACTGGCCAGCAATTCAGGAATTTTAGCCCAATTTTTATGGAAAGACCTTGAAATTCTTTCTTTCCTCTGGTATAATCGCCGTGTCTGAATTGTGAGGGCAGGCCTTGGACCGTTTCCTTCCGGTTGTATCAAGGCTTCGCAAAACGACTTCCCGTGCATTCCACCACGTTAATCGGCTGTAGGGCCAGACGTTACAGAATGACCGTCAGTTCAGTAGGTTACTGAAATCAGATTGCGTGAAGTCGGTATATTATTACTCCCCCTGTTAAGTTTACTGTAATAGTAATCAAGAAAGGACTTTGTATGAAAAAAGAGTTACTGTTTTCTGCACTTGCTGTATTAACAGCGTTTTCGATCTGCTCCACGACACTCCGGGCACAAGAGCCGTCTTGGAAGCCGACCGAAGATATGCTGCTGTCGAAGTTTGCGGCTGATGTCGACCCGGCGTCCCCACTTCCGGAGTATCCGCGTCCGCAAATGGTTCGTGGGAATTGGCAAAACCTGAACGGTCTGTGGCAATACGCGATCGTTCCGGTTGCGGAAGACAAACCCAGTGAAATGCAGGGAAATATTTTGGTTCCGTTTGCCTGTGAAGCTCCGCTTTCGGGCGTCGGGAAACGAGTTGGAAAAGAGAATAACTTGTGGTATGAGCGTCAGTTCAGTGTACCGGCAGAATGGGCAGGGCAGAAGATTTTGCTCCATTTCGGGGCCGTTGACTGGCGTGCGGACGTGAGCGTGAACGGCATTTCGCTCGGCAGTCATGAAGGCGGTTATGCCCCATTTACCTTTGACATAACCGATAAAGTCACCGGCGATGGCCCGCACACTCTGGTTCTTAAGGTCTTTGACCCGACCGACGACGGCGTTCAGGCCATCGGTAAGCAGATCAACAATCCGAACGGGATTTGGTACACGCCGGTAACCGGTATCTGGCAAACGGTGTGGCTGGAAGCTGTTCCGCAAACCTATATAACACAAGTCTTTCCGACAGCCCTTTTTGACCAGAAGAAGGTGAGCGTCGTCGTTTCCGCGACCAATACCGATGCGGAGAGCGTAGCGAAAATCGGCGACGTTACGGCTCCTTTTGAAGACGGTAAGGCAACGTTGGTCGTCGACGCCGCGGACGCTCCGGTCTGGACCCCCGACACCCCGAATATTACGGAATTTGCCGTCGAACTGCTTCAGGGGGACAAAGTCGTTGACAGCGTAACTTCTTATTACGCCATGCGTAAAATCTCCCTTGGCAAGACGTCCGATGGCATAACCCGCATGCTGTTAAATGACAAGTTCGTCTTTCAGCATGGCCCGCTGGACCAGGGCTGGTGGCCGGACGGTCTCTATACGGCTCCGACGGATGCCGCTTTGCGTTATGACCTGGAAATGACCAAGGCTTGGGGCTTTAATATGCTCCGCAAGCATATTAAGGTCGAACCTGCCCGATTCTATTATCATTGCGATACGTTGGGGATTTTGGTCTGGCAGGATATGCCCAGTAGCGATACAGCCAAGTATATCAGCCCGAATGACGCGGACGCCGTTCGTTCTCCGGAATCGGCTGCCTATTACGAAAAAGAACTGCGCGACATGATCGAGCATCTCAAAGTCTATCCGTCCATTATCATGTGGGTTCCGTTCAATGAAGGCTGGGGACAGTTTGATACGTGTCGTATCCTTGCCCTGACCAAGGAGCTAGACCCCACGCGTCTGGTGGATGGCCCGAGCGGTTGGTGCGACCGGGGCTGTGGCGATACGCACGATATGCACAACTATCCTGACCCGAAAATGTTCCCCGCGGAGGAGAATCGGGCAACGGTATTGGGCGAGTACGGCGGAATTGGTTTTCCGATCGAAGGGCACCTCTGGCGCAAAGATGGTAACTGGGGCTATATAACCCTTAAAGATACCGATGAAGTGGCTGCCCGATATTGCGAGATGAACGCGAAGCTTGCCACGCTAATTCAAGAAGGACTCTCGGCCGCGGTCTATACGCAGACGACCGACGTGGAAAATGAAGTCAATGGTTTAATGACCTATGACCGCGCCGTAATCAAGGCCGACCCGCAGAAGTTTTCCGAGAGCAATGGCAAACTGCGTACCCTTGTCCAGTAAGCTCACTTCCTGCTGACTTTCTGACAAAAAGCCTGCCGATGTCTGTAAGAAAACAAACATCGGCAGGCCGGTTCAAGAGAGGAGTCAGGAGGAATTCTGTTTTTTGCTACGCCCAGGGGCGAGTACGATTCAACGTTGATTCCAGGATGTCAACACAGGTATTGCAGTCGTCCAAGAGTTGAAAATCATACATTCCTGTGCAGAGGAAATCGGCGCCCCCTTCGAAGGCAAAACGAAAGCCATCGGCGGGCGGTATGGCCCCTGCCGCGAGTACTTTAAAGGCAATCCAAGGCTCGGTACGAGCGGCCATAAACTCTCGAACGGCATCCGGGTCGCGGCAGAAAATATTGTCATGTTCGCTTGGGTGCTGCGCGGACCAGTATTGTCCGTGATGGTATGTTTTCATCCAGAAGTCTGGAATAATTCCCCGGTCGGCAACAGCCTTAACGGTGTTGAAAAAATGAGCGCCCAAGCCAACAGGCACGTTATTTTTTCGAGCGGTTTCAAAACCTTCGATAATGACATCGAACTTCTCTTCAGAAGCAAGTTGATCGGCCCATCCACCATGAATATAAGTAGCGGCACAACCATTATCAATGGCATCTTGGACATTTTCTGCTAATGATTTTGCACCGCCGCAATCGGAAATGAATTGTATTTCGCCGCCGACGTCAGAATAGTAATCGGCCATCATGGGGTACAGAATGGGATTTCCCAGGAACGTGTTGATCCCGCACTTTTCAGCCATCCAAAACGTTTTAAAGACTTTCTCTTTGGTGTGATATTGCTTTACAAGTTCGGAAACGTAAATCAAGTCGCGTGAATGGGCCCAGCCGCCAATCAAGTTACCACCGAGGATAAGGCGACTAATTTCCAGATTCCCAATCTTACCGTGAGGGACCGGTTTTTTAAGAGTGGCGAGCGTTTTTTGTTCCCACGATTTGCGGGTAGCGCCCGCGACGCCATCGACCTGTGTTGGGGCTGATTCTGCACTGGCCTTACCAGATTCCTGCGCGTGTAATAGATGCTCTTCTTCCAGAAGAGAATGACCCAGACCGATTCCAAGTCCTCCGATAACGGGCAGCCCCATGATCTGCTTTAAGGCCTCGCGGCGACTCTGTTCACAATTTTTGTTGTAATCCACAAACAACCTTTCTGTAATGTTATGCTACCGGCGCTTTATTTTATACTGCACAATTGCCTGAAAACTGTGGTAATCAGACTTATCAAGTGCCGCACAGAGTGAAAGTCAAGTGGAACCGGTATAGTTCTGTTCAGGAGAATAAATGGTAACGACATGCACATGGGCAATATAACTTAACGTTTTTCTCCCATTGGCGCCTTTTTTAAATCGAAGTCTTCATTTTGATTCGCATTACCAATGGAAACGGAAAGAGTTGACTTATCGTTATAGCAGGTAGGTATATACTGAATTTTTTCTTCTGTTCTCATAATACCGGAGCCAGGTAAAGCTTCGACGTTTTTTTCAGCGGGAACGATTTTGAAAGCAGTTATTTTTACTGTCATTTCGCCCGGCATGAGACGAGCGGTGTATTTACCGTTTTCAATAGTGGAGTCCCAACTACTACCGCCATCGTTTGCGGAAAAAGTAATAATTCCCTTTTCAATAGCGATTCCGTCGTATGTAACATTGCCTGAAACTTTGACGGTCCCATCGCTACATCCCAGTGTCAAAGAAAGGAGAAGATATCCGAATAGATAAACCGCGTAACGTAAAGAATTTCGATTCATTTTAATTCCTTTTTGTGTGATGTACCCGTCGTACTTTTGCACAACGGGTGAAAATTTGATTTATACAACATATCATTATTGAGATGACAGAAAGTGAGTAAGTCGTCTATTACAGAGACACAGACTTCCCATCAGCACCAATCAAAGAGTAGCACCAGGTACTGATCTCGACAGTATCGGAAACGAAGCGTACAGAGCCATCGCCTAACGCCGCATTAACGCCCCCTGCATGATAACTTCTGGCCGTCATTTTTTGCCATTTAGCTTTGGAGCTTGTTCCCGAGGTCGTTGACTGTGCTTTGCCATTATGACCAACTTCACCATCGTTCCATGTCCAGATTACTTCGTCGGGGCCTAGACTGTTTGGAGTGTATCGACCTACGAATCCACAGCCATAAACAAATTGAATGGCACCATAGGAAGTATCTCCGGAATCGGCTTTACCGCTTGTTGTTGGGCTGTTGCGAGGCGGCGTTACTTCGCTGAAAAATATTGTGTTACTCGTGCCGTCCAGAATGTCAGCAAACGAACGAAACATGTTCCTTTCGTCAGTACCCTCAATCCCGATACCGAAAGGAATTCCAAAGGAATCCCGCCACGGAACATCATCCGGCCATCGATGATCTCCGGCATAATCGACCGGTCCCAAATTGACGACATAGCAACCATACAATTTTCGGTATATAGCGGCTCCTTCGCCAATAGTATAGAGAGTCCCCGTTTTTTGTCCGAAAGAAGGGCAAATAAAAGTATCTGGCATAGACATGAAAGGGTTTTTACTGTCGTCTGCCCCGCCTGTAATTCCATAGGTGGTCCAGCAGTCGCCGGAGGTGAGTTGAATGTGACGCTCATACAAAGCGTTCTGTTCAATGTACGGAAGGATTCTCTCATACCACGAATAATAATGTCCACCGTCATAATGTCCAGATGTCGCAAAGCCACAGAATCCGGCGGGGACGAGCATATTGTTCAGGTCGTGATAATTGTGCACGGCCAGAGCAAGTTGCTTAATGTTGTTGGTACAGGACATGCGTCGTGCGGCTTCCCGGGCGGCTTGAACCGCTGGGAGAAGTAATGCGATCAGGATACCAATGATCGCTATAACGACAAGGAGCTCAACGAGTGTAAAGCCAAGGGTTTGTCGAATGTGGTTTAAAGTTTGTTTCATTTTTGTCTCCTCACAGGTTGTGGACAGGAATCGCTTAATGTTTGTACGCTACATTCCAGCCCGGGTTAATACAATTTGTATCGACGCACTTCCGTTTCGGAGAGTGCCCGACCAAAAATCATGATTTCCTCCATACAACCGTTAAAATAACGGTCGGTGGCGGTTGCTCTTTCCAGCGTATTGCCAATAACGGTGTCGCCGAGAACGATGGGCTGCGGGTTATCCCAATCGCTGGTCGAAATAACACGATTATCGACGTAGTAACGAATCTTTTTCTGCTGACTGTCAAAAACAACGGTAAGACAGCACCAGATTCCGCGGGTTGGCTTACGGTAGAATTGCGCGGATTCATAGGCGTCCGAACCGAAATTATCTTTTTTTGAAAGTTGCACTTTGAGAAAACCGAGCCTCGTAATCTGCCAGAGCAGGTGCCCGGCTTGTTCGTTATCGTTATTCCAGGAGGATAAAAGGATGTTGTCCAGATGGAGATTGCCGTCCAGCTTCACAACGGCGACTACGGTAAGGTCATTATACTGTCCGGGGTAATAGAACTGGAGTTTGTCCTTGGCGTCAGAGAACTGAACAGCCGTCGTATTCGCCAGCGATCCTTCCACTTTTTTCGTGCCGGTAATTTGCGCGGACGGACAGAGTTTCCTGCCTTCGGGAGCCAGATTGTCAATGGTTTTTCGCCAAGGTTCGTTAAACGAAAAACGAACGAGCAGGCTGGGGTCGTCTGTCAAAAAGGCATTCGATTCCGTGCGTTCATGAAGGATTTCTTTTGTTTGCTCCTGGACTTTCAGGTCAAACGCGGTTTTGTTGTAATAGGAATTATGTATTGCGCCGCTCGTCGGTTTGATCGCTTTTTCCGCGTCGATTTTGATGGTCTGATTCGCAAACAGAGAAAAGATTTCGTTTGCGGATGAGATGAAATCGATTTTCCCCTTGACGGTTTGAACGGTGGACGTCGCATCAGAGACATCAACGAAGAACTCTGTTCCGCGGTCAATAACGGATCCGAACGGCGTGTCAAGTTCGTACCCGTGCCCGGCTTTGGGGACATGAACACTGACTTTACCCGACTGGCAGAAGGCATTCATCGCGTCGCTAAGTGTCAGTTCGGCGGGTCCTTCGAGGATAAGCGTTGTGCCATTATTCATCTCAAGCTGGACCAGACCGCTTTGAAGTCGGAACGAGCTGGAGTTTACGAGTTGGCCGCGCTTGTAGGAGGGCGAAGATTTTTCCCACACGGCATCGATTGTTTCATTAACGCGAGCCAGCGTCGTAATGCGTTCCCGCGGTTCCGGGCGGAGCGAATGTTCAATAATTACAAAGGTTGTGGTAACGAGCACGAGCAGAACAACCAGAAGTGTAACGACCGGGGCAACAGATTCTTCAAAGTCATGACGAGAGGGCCAAAAACATTTTTGAGCAAAGCGGAGAACGGTCTTGGCGGAGTAGAGGTTGGCTCTCCTGGCCGCTTTTGCCTGACGGTATTCCTCGACAATAGCCGAGATGGGACGTTCCGCATTTTGGAGTCGCACCAGTTCATCCCAGCTTGGCTCACTACTCTCTGCGGTTGACCGTGAGGCGAGTCGGAACTTTTCTTCCTTAATTTGAATTTCGCCCTGCTCCTGAAGAAGAAAATCGATCAGAATATTATCGCGAAAACGGCCCGCAATCTCGGCGTTCGACGTTACCAGGGCGAGGAATTGCTCCGCCTGAACGTCGGTTAAGGAATCGCTCAAATAGTGGGCGATTAAGAGATCGGGGTCGTCTGTCGTTTTGGTCACGGCTGTTCCTTTCGTGCGTAGCCCAGTGTTGTTTCGACACACTGGCGAAGTTTGGATCGCAGCCGGGACGCTATTTTGAGTACGGCGGCCAATTGTTTATGCACAATGGTCGCAACTTCCGCAAAGGGCAGTCCCTTAAAATAATGAAGGAACAGAATCTGCTGATGCTCTTCCTTGAGTTTGGAGAGGCAATCCATCATTGTGGAAATTTCCTCTTCCAACGTATCGTTAGGCTCCTGTTGCGCCGCTCGAAGCGTCTGTTCACGCACCCATTCGGCGAGTCGGGCCTTGGGCGAACTGCGACGCTTGATATATTCATGCCAATAGCGTAAGGCAATATTGCGTGTAATATTACCGAGCAGGGCAAGGGAATTTTTCTCAGCGTCCAGTTCTCTCGTTTTGGTAAACTCAATAAAGGTGTCATTAACGATGTCGTCGGCCAGGTCGCGAAAGGGCGCATTCAGAAAGGCAATCCGGCGCACGTAGCGGTAATTCTTCAGAAAGAATTCGCTTGCCTCGTCGACTTGAGTTTTCTCGATTGTCTTGCCGTCTTCCATTTACGTTCCCTTACTCGGTCGAGGTCCAAGGACCTGGACGGACCAAAATTTATTCACACAATGGCCGTACGCGGGGAGTTTCCCCCCTACTGTTATATAATATTCAAACTCAAGCTGGTTTTATGACAAAAAAAGATTAAAAACTGAAATTTTTAGGAAAAAATCCCAGAAGGACTGGGGCAGGGGAGAGAAAAACAGTAGAGCGACTTGTGAGCGAAAGGGCTCTACTGCTTGTACGCCAGGCGTAAGGAAAATCCAAGGTTCAATGACCGCGCGGCCGTTTTTTGCGGATGCCCCGAGGTCGCTGTGAGAAATCGCGCGTTACGGATTTTCTGGAGTTGGGGTATTTTCGTCGGGACGAGGCGAATCAGCGTCGGCTTCCGGGGCCGGGGTTGTTTCGGCGTCTGGAACGGGGTCCGGTTCGGGTTCAGCAGCAGGCTCCGGAGTGGCGTCGGCTGCCGGAGCGGCGAGGCTGGCGAGCCATTTACCGCGTAGCCGTGTTCCGTAGTTTAACGGGCCTTGCGCGGCGCGGTAGATACTGGCGGCGTGTGTAAAGTCGTCTTGGGCTTCGTGTATGCGGCCGATCAGGTAGAGGCTGCCGTCTTTCCAAAGTCCGTTCATTTGTGAAAGGAGATTGGCATCGGTTAAGTGAGTCAGGGCCGTGTCCAGATTACCAGCCTCCAGAGAAAGCAGGCCGAGATAAAACCGGGCGGCGGTTTTAACGTAGATTTTCATGATGATATTCTGCTGCTCCATGGCGACGAACTGCTGGGCAATCTGTTCGAGCTCCTGTCGCGAGAGGACTTTCCCGTTTTGGGCACTCTCTTGAGCGATTTGCGAGACCACCGTATTGACCTTTTCGTTCAGGTCGTTTGCCGACTCTTTGAGCTTTCGGTCGCTGGTTCTGCCCTGTTGCAGCCAGAAAGCGGCGCCATTTTCACCGGTGAGTTCTCCTTTGAAGAAGAGGATTTTCCCGACCCAAAGCGGACGGTTCAGGTTGCTTGCGGTGCGCAGTGGTGATTTTCTGGCCTCATCTTCGTCCTGCATATCAGCTTGGGAGGAGGAACGTTGCACGGTCGGATTGAGGTTGCCGCCTTCCTGCATGGTGTAGAGGTAGGGCTGGAGCAGGACCTGGGATTCCGTTTCGAAGAGCATTTGCTCAAAGATGGGGAGATATTCGTCCCAGAGTTGAACGGCGGCACTAATGCCAGGCAAGGCCTCAACGCGTTTCTTCTGCTGGTCCCAAGCGGTGGCCAGCACGGTATAGATATTGCCGCTGAACTCCTTTTCGACGATACTCATGCGTTCGGCGTGTGAGAAAGGACTGGTGGGCACGAAGGCAACGACCTCCTTGAGACTGTCGGCGGACAGGGGCAAGGTTTCGGTTTCGGACAGGTCCAGATAGCGTAAAATGGAATCGTCGGCCTGAACTTCGGCGAGCGTGGCGACGGAGTTCCAGACAAGCCCGTTATCGAGAGTCAGCCCACTCTTGCCAGGCAGGGCAATGCCAAGTTCGGGCAGGAAGAGGTAGACATTATTTTCAATGCGAACACCGACGAGAATGGGGAAATCCTGAGGCACGTCGTGAGCGGGACGTATAATAAAGCTGTCGAGACGGTCTTGACGCAGAAGTTCCATAAAGACGAGTGCGCGCTCCATACCGCTTGCCTGACTGAGCAGGATGGACTGCCAGGGAGTCTGGTGAATACGAGAGACAGGACCCGGAACGCCGGATTCGGAGAGGACAATGGATTTAACGGTCCAGTCGAAGAGGGCTTTGACTTTTTCCAGGTCGTCTTGTTTGGAGCCTTTGGCCCAGGCGGCGATATTACGAAACCAGACGGTCTGTTTAAAATAGTCGGCGTCTTCGGGGCAGAACTCGCGCTGGTCGGTGCGGAGCAGTTTGGCAAAGGAATCGGCGGCCTTGGCGGCAGCGGTCAGTGAGAACCAGGCGGGGAATTGATACTGGTTGATCGCACTGCGATAGGTATCGACTTTATTGGCGAATTGAAATTCATTGGCTTCGTTCAGTTTTTGAGCGAGGCCGGCCAGGAGTGTTCGAATTGTGGTGAAGACTTCGCCGGGGATTTTTGCCTCAATGCCTTGGGAGAGTTGTGTTACGGCTTCACAATGAGCCAGGAGGGACTCGCCGTCCTGTTCCGTAAGCGTGGAATTGGGTTCGGCAAATTTCGTCAGGAGCAGTCCTGTTTCATGGAGTTCGTTCCCGAGCTGCTGAAAGAGAGAGGAGAGTTCGGCCAGTTCGGGGTCAGGGACAAACCCTTTGGTTTCCGGGCGTGACGCCAGCCACGTATTGAGGCGCCCAACGGCGTTTCGGAGGTAGGTGGGGTCGGGATGACGCTCCATCTCTTCCGCGGCAGAGACGACCTGCTCCATAAGATTCCGGTTTTGGTCTTCCTTTTCCTTGAGACTGGCCCGCTGACCGGTGCCGTGCTGGACATTCTGCTCCTTACATGCGGTGGTTAGCAGGGAGCAGGAAAGGAGCGAAATGAGGAATAATTGGAAGCAGGGTCGGAATTTCATGGTTAAAACCTCTATGGGAAAACGAACGGAACAATGACGTCGGAACGAAAACAAGCGATCGTTGTGAGACAGGAAAGGAGAAGTCCCAGGCTGTTTTTGATCGCATCCTATCCATATAATACTTCAAAAGTGGGAAAAAGGCAAGAGATTTGGCTTTTTCTTTTGGAAAAAACCTTGAAAGAAAGAGAAAAAGGGGTTATAATATTTTTTATGCAGGCGTTTTTCCTTGATTTTTGAGTTATGGAGTAGTTATGTCGATTCGCGTGATATGTCCCCACTGTAAGTGTAAGATTGACGCAAGTGATACGCTGGCGAACAAGTTAAAGCCATGTCCGAAGTGTAAGAATCAGATTCTGATCGCGCCGTCGGTTGAGGAGTCGCCGAAGATCGTTCCTGTTCCGCACAGCGGCAGCGTCGCGAACGCGGAGGCGGAAATTGAGTTTGACCCCAATGCCGGTGTCTCCGTTGGCCAGCGTCTGATTCGTCGGCTGAAGCCTGGAAATATATATGTAATAACGAGTTACGAGCGAATTGTTGCCTATTGGAAATTTCCGGACGGGTGGCTGTACAATGTTGGCAGTGGTTTTGTCCCGGCGAAGCGGAATCGGGAACTGATCCCGGAAAATGGAACGTTTACGCTCATTGAAGGGAACGTGCACAAGACGGAGGAAGGTCAGCGTCTGGTCGGGCTGCAGTTTTACGAACTGAAATCACGTGGTGTACTTCTTTTGATTGCCGGTACTGAAACGGATATTTTGGAAAAGGTAACAGAGCGTTCAGCGTGTCCGGATTCGGCGAAGCGATTTTTCCTGCAGTATATAAGGGGTCACTATTTTACGGACTTTACGAAAGAGGCGCCGGAACTGGTGGATTTCCTGTTGGGAGACGACTATCATACGCGTCAGATAGGCGATACGGACGCACAAGACCCGCAGTTGGGGTGATTTTTTGTTTTTTTCTTGAAAGAGACCTTGACGGCCCCCCCGGTTTTCCCTTATACTATACCTCTAATGGAAACGGTTTGCCTTGGCCAAGAGGAGTAGGGTCAAGAAGAGCAAGCGATTGGGCCGGGGAGTCATGTTCCTGCCAGAAGTGAGAAAACCTTTAAAGGATTACGACAACAATGAAGAGTTCAGTGAAGCGTGAACGAAGTAAGAACGATCTGGAAGCGTGGATCGTCAATAAATACAACTGGTGCAAAGAGAATCAGGACAAGGTCTCGCAGTTTATTCTGCTGTGCCTCATTCTGTGTTTTGTGTTTGTGGGAGTGCGTTGGTATATGGGGCGGAATAACAGTGCCCTGCAGAATCAGATGGACGACGCTTACTATCTGTCGACCAGTCGCACGCTGCTGACAGGGGGCGCGGCGCCGGATCCTGTTCCGTTTGAGCAGATGGCAACGACCTGTAAGCGAGGGGAAGAGGGCTTGGTTGTGCGTATCTCCTCTGCGGAAGCGTATTTAAAGACCGGTCGCAGTGAAGTTGAGCAGAAATTTGCCGCTGCAAACGGAGGTGCCCAGGCTACGGTTCGCACGCCCGTTCAGCCGGAAGCCGCGTTCAGTAAGGCGCTCGACCGATTCACGGAAGTTGCCCAGGCGTCACGCGATGCGGGTGGTCTTAAAGCACGCGCTCTTTACGGCAGTGGAGTAACAATGGAATACATGGCCTCGATTGCAGAGAATGCCGATGCGGTGGCCAAGAATATCGAAAAGGCGGTCGCCTATTATGAGTCGGCTGCAAGTGGTTTTGCAAGCTCGCCTTACGCAGAAGCGGCCAAGAGCCGGATAGAGCACCTTAAGCAGCCGATTACGCTTGCTTATTATCAGCAGCTATCCGATAAATACGTGAATATGCCGAAGGAACCGGTCAAAACGGATTCCATTCTGCCGACTGGAACCGACGCCCCGGTTACCCCCGCTGACGATACCTCGGCAACGAGTGAGTTCAAGTTGGACGACGGTGAAGCCGCTCCGGTTGAAGAGGCGGCCCCTGCCGAACAGGCTGCTCCCGCTGAAGAGGCGGCACAAGAGAATGTAAGGCCGGAAGCGAAGTAGTCCGGTTCGTTCAGGATGGAGTCGCAGGTGTTTTTGACTTGCGACTTTTTTTTTCACCAGACAGGACTGCCTGTCGTTACCAGTAATACAAAATAAAGAATCATGACCACCACAGCTTGGCAGCGGTGCATCAATCCGCAATGTAAAGCAACTTATGAACTTACAGAAATTCATCACTATTGCCCGCAGTGTGGGTCACTGCTGGATGTTGAATATGACTGGGACCATTTAGCGGTTCCGAAGTCGCTTGCGCACTTTGAGCGATATTGGAGTGAGCGTATGATTCCGCAGCGTTTTAGCGGCGTTTGGCGATTTCATGAGCTTTTACCGTTTGCCCCGCTTGAGGAATGCGTTACGGTGGGCGAGGGGCAAACGATTTTGCAGCAATCGAAACCTGTGGCGGCCTATACTGGTATGAAACCGGGTTCGCTGTACTTGCAATATGAAGGCTTGAATCCGTCGGGTTCGTTTAAGGATAATGGTATGGCGGCGGGGACAACGCATGGCCGGCTGGTCGGTGCGAAGGTTTCCGCGTGTGCCTCGACGGGCAATACGAGTGCGTCGCTGGCTCTGTTCTGCTCGACGACGAAGTCGATGAACTGCGTTATCTTTATCGGTTCGGGTAAAATTGCTTATGGAAAACTGTCGCAAGCGCTCGACTATGGCGCCAAGACGATTCAGATCGAAGGCGATTTCGACGATGCCATGGCGCGAGTGCAGGAAGTGTCGAAGGAACTGGGGATTTACCTTCTCAATAGTGTGAATCCGTTCCGGCTGGAAGGCCAGAAAACGATTATGTTTCGCGTTCTGGAGGCGTTGCGTTGGGAGGTGCCTGACTGGATTGTTGTCCCCGGCGGTAATCTTGGCAACTCGAGTTCGTTTGGCAAGGCGTTTATTGAATTGCATCGCTTAGGGCTGATCAAGAAGGTACCGCGTCTGGCCGTGATTAACGCGTCGGGGGCCGATACGCTGTATCGTCTGTACGAGCAAGAGAAACTGCGTTGGAACGGCGGTAATGTGGACCGGGCAAAAATTGACGCGTTCTTTCATCAGATGGATGTTGAAGGGCGTCGTGCTTCCACGATTGCCAGTGCTATAGAGATCAATCGACCGGTGAACTTAACGAAATGTCTTCGTGCCCTCGATTTCTGCAATGGAGTTGTGCGAAAAGTGAGCGAGCAGGAGATACTGGACGCCAAGGCCCAGGTCGGGGCAGGCGGATTCGGCTGCGAACCGGCTAGCGCCGCCAGTGTGGCAGGTACGAAGAAACTGGTTGAGGAAGGGATTATCGGGCGTGACGAACGAGTCGTCTGCATTTTGACCGGCTATCAGCTCAAGGATCCGAACGCGACGGTCGCCTATCACGGCACGGACCGTGCCTTTTTTGAGAAAGTTTTGGGGGCACGTGGCGTCCAGACGACGGAATACGCGAACCATCCGATTTCCGTTGGTAACGATCTCGGACAAATCTTGTCGGTTCTTCGCCAGGGGAAGTAAAGGATGATCGTTCGCATGGAAACAGAGCTGCTGGGCCCGATCCTTCTGGAGGACCGTAAGGAGGCTCTGTTTCGCGTTCTTTGGGGCGGGGAAGTCGATGCCATTGAGCCGAGTGCTTGCGTGGCAATTTCCAAGGGCAGTTTTGTCCTAAAGACGGCGGTGCGGCAGTTGGCGGAGTATCTTGCCGGTCGGCGCAAGACTTTCGACGTACCACTCCTGCCGGACGGAACGCCGTTTCAGCAGCAGGTCTGGCACGCTCTTCAGGAAATTCCTTACGGCATGACCTTGTCTTACGGGCAGGTTGCGAAACGGATAGGGAACGAGAAGGCCGTGCGTGCGGTGGGTGGCGCCTGTGGCCGTAATGCGATTCCGATTTTCATACCATGCCACCGCGTGATCGGCGCGTCAGGCAAGCTGACCGGATTCGCGTGCGGACTTGATGTGAAAGAGAGACTGCTGGCCCTTGAAAACGTTCGCTGAAACCCCCGGTTATCTATTTACGATTCCAAACAGGCGGCGATTTTTTTAAGTTGTGAGTCGATTGCGGGCCAATCGCCGCTTAAATCGAGAGTTTTCACACTTATGGCATTTCCTCCAATGCGGTAGTCGAAATTCGGAGTCAAGACTTCGTCTGTTTTTGCATACAGCAGAAGGCCGGAAACGTTTCCCGAACGGTTTCGGTCGTGGTTTTTCACGTAAGTAAATATCTGATATAAATTGGCTGAATGGCAAGTCATAGAATGCCATTGCTCGTGATACTGCATTGTCTTTGAGTACCATTTTGTATCGATAATGAGCGTTTTATTGCCATACTTGAGGGTTATATCGGTCTTCATTGCGGGAAGAAAATCCATAAACTCGTCGTCGAGATTCCATTTTATATGAATGGAAGAGGCATTGTACTGCGGATAATGTTTTTGAAAATACCTTAAGACGAAACGTTCATACAGGCGGCACATTTCCCTGTCGTCTTCGTAGTTTTTCAGATTTGTGGTGCCATGGACACTTGACATTAAATGGCGCTCAATAATCATTTGACAAATCGCCATGAGCATGCGACACGTCGCATTATTACGATGAAATTTCAGGGAATTCCAGGAGATTTTTAAGTTGTGCAGCAGTTGAACATTTGCAAACGCACCTAGCAATTTTTTTAATTCACGCCGTTTTTTCAATTTGACGTCGGGCGACCGCAGGAGTTGCCACGCAGCCGTTTTCATGATTTGATTCATGAGATTATCTTCCGAAAACTCGTCGTACTGGCAGAAAAGAGAACGTTTTAAGTGCGATTGACTTTTTAGGGTCGCTGACAGTGCAATTTTGCCACGTAAAGTGGTAAGTTCTTCGTCTTTTATGAGATATTCGCGATTGAGTCCCCTCTTAATCTGACTGGATAATCCGAGAATCAGAATCGCGGCCATCATGTCATCGATATGCACGAATTCTTCGGTGGACAGTGCGTCGTAATCACGTTCGCGCAAAATTTCGAAGGCATAGGTTAACATGTAATAAATATTTTTGACCGCGATTCCTTTGTGCGAGTTCTCTGTCATTGAAGTGCCTCGCGCAAGAGGTCACAAGATTCGCGGGCTGTGTCACTTTCGTCGAACCAGTATTCCTGGATGAGCGGTATCAGGTCATATTCAACGAGATCACTTAGAGTTTCTTCCAAATGCTCCGGAAAGAGTTCTTCGTCATTGAGATTACAGAAATAGCTGTGTCCGATTTGAAAACCGGGCCCCAGCGATGGGTCGCTTGAAATTTTTGTATTCAGCCTCTTGACCTGTTGGATAAGTGAATTAAACGTTTCGTTATCAAGGTCATTCATGTATTTTTTAAAGGCAAGTGAATCGAAAGCCGGTTCGAAATTGACAAAAGCGAATCGGCGACGCAATGCGTAATCAATAACGGCCAGACTGCGGTCCGCGGTATTCATCAGACCAATCAGGTAGAGGTTGTGTGGTACGGAAAATTGTTCGTTCGAGTAGAGTAAGCGGAGTTCATGGCCCCGCTTGTCGTTTTCGATTAGCATGAGAAGCTCACCGAAGATCCGGCTCATGTTGCCCCGATTGATTTCGTCGATAATGAAGAAATAGTCCCGTTCAAGGTCATTTTCTGCCAATTTGCAGAATTCGTAAAACGGTCCGTTTTTTATCTCAAAGCCATTGTCGGTCGGACGATAGCCCATAACGAAATCTTCGTAACCGTAACTCTGATGAAACTGGATCATCATGACGCGAGTATAATCTTTCTCACCGAGCATGGAATAGGCAAGCCGCTTGGCACAATAGGTTTTTCCAACTCCGGGTGGCCCCTGAATAATAAGATTCTTTTTTCGAGTCAGCAGGGTGACAAGTTTGTTATATTTGTCCACATCAAGAAAAACATCGGAAAGAAAATCTTCTTCCGTGTAGGGCATGAACTTTTGTTCCGGCGTAACGGGAGCCTTTTCGAAAGCCTTTTCAAATCTCTGCCATACCTCGGTGTATCGGGTAATTTCCTCAAGAGTAATAAAATATCGATCCTTCTGGAGAATGTCGGCGCTGCCGGTCTCCCATTTTATCTTGCGAAAATGATTCTGATTTTCCTGACTCGAATCGAAAAAATAATCGGATTCGACAATTCCGCGACCGATAATCTGCTTCGTGCCTTGTTTCGCATAGACAATATCGCCGGGCTTCATTGTGTGAAGAAAGTTCCACAGCATATGGGCGGCGTCGGACTGATTGGAGTTTGTTTCCGGATGACAGGAGACCAGCTTTTGCCGCAGTTCCTCTCGCGTCGCATACTCACGCAGGTCGCCCACCTCGTTCCAACCGATCCCCATTACCCCTTGCTTCTGGTACGTCTCCCAGTGTTTCGCCTGTTCGCCCGGGGCGTAGATCCAGTATTGAACGGAAGACGGAGACTCATCCGTTTCACTTTCTTTGGATGGTATTCTCCTTTTTACAAGCCACTCCGCAAACGTTGGACAATTCCGCTTGAGGAAGCTTATATTAATTGTTTCTGGCTGCGTTTTGAGTATTTTTATTCCTTCTTCCGATATACAGAAGAATCCCTTGCGAGGCTTTTTCAATAAATTTGCCTTGAATAAATACGTCAACACCCAAGCCAAGTTATTCCCAAAAATGGTTGTTCGACTCTTTTCGTGCCTCATGGCTCTTTGGTCAGCTGTTAAAGCCAGACGAGTCGCAAGTTCTTCATTTATTTCACGGGTATTTCGCTCCTTGCCGTCGGAAAGTATTTGTAATGTTGGCAACATCATCGACTGAAAATCTGGAACTTCTGGCATGTTATATCCTTTAGTTGTTCGTGGTTCTAAAAACGCCTTGGGACAGACAGGTGAAACTATCTTACTCTCAAGTTCGCGAAATTGGCCCAAAAATTCGTGCTTTGTGAAGTATTTTATCACATTTTTGTCGCGGGAACAAGCATTTTTTAATACAATTCAGGATTTTTTAGAGAATTAATCGTAAATTATGTTCCTCATCGGTTATTATTGTTGGTTCCCGAATCTGGCAAGCAGTCGGGAACGGGTGCGCGCCAAGTGGGGTTGCGCGATTGGGGGATTTATGTATAATAGGTAAA